>CALELF010000099.1 GCA_937902895.1 uncultured Synergistaceae bacterium
GAAATGGCTTTGCCATTTCGCATATGTTAGCGTGCGAAAGCACGCGCTTATGGCTGAAATATCTTGTCTTACAAAAACATAACCACCCGTCAAACGGGTGGTTATAACTTCATAAAATTAATCTTCTCTTTTTAGTATAAGGCAACCAAGTGGAGGCAAGGTGAAACGGGCAGACTGGTTAAAGCCATGAATTGCATAATCTTCTGTATAAACTCCACCACAGTTCCCCATTCCGCTACCGCCATAGATGGCAGCGTCACTATTCAACACTTCTTTCCAATAGCCAGCATCAGGCAAACCGACTCTATAGTCATAACGCGGCACTGGAGTAAAATTAAAGATTGCGACTATTTTGTTGCCCTTGCTGTCATATCTCACCATTGAAGCAATGGACTGATCTCTATCGTTAATATCTATCCAACGGAAGCAATTTGATGTCTGGTCAAGCTCCCAAAGAGGTGAATTATTCTTGTAGAAATGGTTAATATCACGGAACCAACGGTTGATTCCATCATGACCCCAGTCTTGATACAAGTGCCAGTCAAGACTCATTTCATGATTCCACTCTCTTTCCTGACCAAATTCACCGCCCATGAAAATAAGTTTCTTGCCTGGGTGGCAGAACATAAAGCCAAATGTCAAGCGAAGTGATGCACATTTCTGCCAATAGTCACCTGGCATCTTATTAAAGAGTGAGCATTTACCATAGACAACTTCATCATGTGAAAGAGGCAAGGTAAAGTTTTCACTCCAAGCATACCAAATACCAAAGGTCATTTGATCTTGATGATATTTACGATAAACTGGGTCTAATGAAATGTAGCCAAGGAAGTCATGCATCCACCCCATATTCCACTTGTAACCAAAGCCTAAACCGCCGAGATAAACAGGAGTCGTAACACCTGGCCATGCTGTGGACTCTTCTGCCGTTACAGAAATTCCTGGATTTGCGCCATAGAGAGCACAGTTCAAGTGGTGCAAGAAGTCTATTGCTTCAAGATTTTCATGACCGCCAAACTGGTTTGGAATCCATTCACCAGGTTTGCGTGAATAGTCAAGGTAAAGCATGGAAGCGACAGCATCAATACGAAGACCGTCAACGTGATATTTATCTATCCAGAAATTAGCGGAAGAAATCAAAAATGCCTTTACTTCATAACGGCTGAAATTGAATATTGCACTCTTCCAGTCTGGGTGAAAACCCTTGCGTGGGTCTTCGTGTTCATAAAGTGCCGTTCCATCAAAACGGTAGAGCCCCCAAGAATCCATTGGGAAGTGTGCAGGAACCCAGTCAAGAATAACGGCAATTCCAGCATTATGAAGCGCATTCACCAGCTCGGCAAAATCTTCTGGCAAACCGTAGCGTGTTGTTGGAGCGAAATAACCACTCGTTTGGTAACCCCAAGAGCCATAGAATGGGTGCTCCATAACAGGCATAATTTCAACATGCGTAAAGCCTTGCTCCTGTAAATACTGAGGAAGCATCTTTGTAATATCCTTGTAAGGAATACAAGTATTCTCTAATGTGCGACGCCATGAACCAAGATGCAATTCATAAATTGAGTGTGGACGATTCAATGCATTAACAGTTGGACGAACATTTTTCATAAAGTCATCGTCTGTCCATTTGAAATTTAAATCTTGAACAAGTGCAGCGTTTCCTGAACTACCACTTGGGATCTCCGTGCGGAAAGCAACCGGATCAAATTTTTCTAAAATCTGATTATTTTTCGTCCTAATTACATACTTGTAGTTCTGACCGCGAAGATCTCCATCAACAAGACCTTCCCAAATACCAGATGAATCAAGACGTGGGAACATTTTTAAGCTAAATTTATCCCACCCGTTGAAATCACCTTCGACAAAAACTTCCTCTGCATTCGGTGCCCAAACCGCAAAAAGTGTGCCATTAACATCTTTATTCTTAACATAATGTGCACCAAGGAAGTCATAAATCCTCATGTGCGTTCCTTCTTTGAAGAAGTATATGTCCAGATCAGATGCTAAACTATAGGGTCTTATCGTTGCCATGGTATCGCCTCCATAATTTTATTCTATCTAATATGGTGACATTATACAACAAAAATTATTTTAATGTAAATTAAAAATTTCCTTTTTTATAAAAAATTTGACATTAAATTAAATTTATGAAAAAATGCTAACATAAATTACATTGATATTGTGAGGTGTTTTACATGGGCAAATTAACTTATCTTGGGCATAGTGCTTTTTTACTTGAAGCCAAAAATTTTTCTGCTCTTTTTGATCCTTTCCTTGTTTCAAGTCCAGTAAAAGCAAAAGACTTCAAAGACCTTGATGCAATTTTTGTAACACACGGTCATGGCGACCATTTTGGTGACACATTAGAGATTGCCAAAAACACTGGCGCAACTGTTTATACAAACATGGAATTAGGCTCTTGGCTTTCAAAAAACGGTGTTAATGCTGTTGGAATGCAATTTGGTGTTGCCAAGTTTGAATTTGGCACAGTTCGTATGACAAGTGCAAAACATTCAAACTCCTTTAGCGCAGAACAAAATTTTCCGTGCGGAGAATCCTGTGGTTTTGTTTTAACCATAGATGGCAAGAAAATATACCATTCCGGCGACACAGCCCTAATAGCAGACATGATGCTCTTAGAAAATGAAAAAATAGACGTTGCTTGTTTGCCAATAGGTGGCTACTACACAATGGACGTGAATGATGCTGTGAGGGCAGTCTCTTTCATAAAGCCAACAATAGCCGTTCCAATGCACTATAATACATTTGCACAAATTACACAGGCCCCAAGTGAGTTTGTAAAGTTAGTAAAAAATGTAAATTTAAGCACTGAAGTTAAGGTGCTAGACTTCGGAGAAGATTTTACATTTTGATTTCCCTTTGCAGTCAATCAATTGAGATTAGCAAGAAAGAAACTTCTTTTGTAACAAAAGAGGTTTCTTTTTGTTTTTGCTAAAAGTGTTGGTAACTCGTCAAGTAATTCGCTAGGTAAAATTTCTTTTCCCTCAACTCTTGGCGTGTCACACTCTCTATCACCCGTTGCAATTAGTGTAACTATTACATTTTTTTTAACTTCATCGTAGGCAAAATGAATTTTCCAAATTCCGTCAATTCTTGGCTGGACACCACTTGTGCGAAAATCATTTGTATAAAATATTCCATTATCAACACTTGCTTCAATAGCACGAAGTCCCATAACCATATCATTTTTACCGACAGAATAACTACTGTCAGTTTGACTTGTCACCCGTATGTAATTATTCTTAGCGCTGACAATACGAAAAACTTTATTTTCAATGTTTGCAGATTTTAAAATAACATACGACTTTATGTTATATGCAGAAACAGAAAACTGATTTACATCTAGCGTTGAAGTAAAATCAACATCGCAGGAACTGCTTTCTGTTGTTATATTGTTTTTTACTAAGGTATACAGAGGAACAGCATAGAAAATTCTAATCTTTTCACTTGTAGGGCAGGATATTGCACACTTCCAAGAAAATGGTTCCGTTATTGACGAGTAAAACTGATTACAAAATTCATTGCCAGTCTGCATTGCAAATCCAGTATGATAAAGCGGCTCCTTTAATAATGCAAAAACGGAATTCGCACGGCTTATTGCAATTCGTCTGTCCAATATCCTCCAATATGAGTCTGAAACCATGACAGCGGCACGAGAAACAATGAGCAAAGTTGGTAACGCTATAACAAATGCAAGGAGAATCTCAAGCATTGTAAAGGCTTTATGAGAGCTATTTTTTGATAAAAACATATTTTGTCCCCACATCCGTAGTAACAGGAACCTTTACAAAATTAATTCCACCAAAGGATACAATCTCACCAGTATGCCCAATATTATTCAAATTTTCGTTGTAGAAATCTGCTGTTTTGCAGATTGACTGAAAATGTTGCAAATTTCTTTCAAAACTATGATTTGAAAAATTCATTACATTAAAAATCACAATGATAGTACTGAAGAACATAGATATAGTAATAATTGTTTCAAACAGAAAAAAAGCACCTTTTGTGTTTTGCCTTACAATGGGTTTTAATTTTGTTAAAATTTTTATAGTAAATTTTCGCATCACTAACTTTTAGTCTGTCAATTTTCCAAATTTACTTACTAGCCTTGCTATGTCCTGTTGCCGAGTAAACATTCCTAAATTTCCCCCACTTGCTAGGGCATCTTGTAGTGCAGCTTCTTTGTCGTCGATTATACAATTTTCTACAGCCTTTGTGTGCAACAAAAGCTCAGTTACAGCATGGGGCCTCTGCATTTCGTCATAAAGCATCTTTTGATAGATTATTGCGGTAAAAACTCTAGCTAAACGACACCTTGCACTAGTTTTATTTACAAAAAGCTCACTAAATCGCTTTGGAACTCCTATTACGTTCGAAGCATGTAATGTAGCAAAAACAAGTCTGCCACTTTCTGTCGCTGTGAGTGCTGCTTCTGCAGTTGCTTCGTCTCTAATTTCCCCAATCATAATCACATCTGCATCCTGCCTTAAGGCTGCTACAGATGCAACTGCAAAATTTGCAGTATCTTGTCCTATTTCACGCTGATGGATAATTGATTTTTTCTCGTTAAAAATATATTCTATCGGATCTTCTATTGTTACAATGTGGCACGCTCTCGTGTTATTGATTTCTTCTATCATAGCCGCCATAGTTGTGCTCTTGCCACTACCCACATCGCCACTTACTAAAATAAGTCCATGTTGCTCCTGTGCAATCTTGCTAAAAATAGGTGGTAAAGAAAGCTCCACTATGCTCGGTACATAACATGGCAATATCCGCATTGCAATAGATTTTTTACCCTTAGAAAGAAAATAATTACAACGTAGTCGAATTCCCTCTTTAGTTGTGCAAGAAAAATCTTTTTCATGTAAATTATGCGGAAATTTCGTTTCCAGGTCTTTCCAAAAATTTTCTACTGCATCATTACAATTAAACGAAATTTTTTCTATTTTCCCTGCAACACGAAGTGAAACACAATTACCATTAGTTAGATGAATGTCCGTTGCATTATTTTTTATCGCTAAATCTAATAGACTTTCCAACATAGCCTTACCTCAACAATTCAAAACTTTTAAAATAATACCACAAGTTTTTTGTTTTATGCTATAATCACTTGAATTTTATTACTAGATGAGAATTATTAAAATGAATGTTAAAGAATCCACAATTGAATTAACAAAGAAATATGGATGGAACATACTCTCTGACCCAGACAGACTATCTCAAATGCTCGAATTTGAGTGTGCAGGGCAGGAGCATGAGATATTTTGCGTCACGCTTGTTCTTCGTTATCTTTTGCAGAAGCTTCGTCGCATTTCTCCAAATGTACCCTATGTTACCACAAACGACAGAGAGCGCTTAATTAACATTTTTAATTTTTCAGATGAAGATGCAGATAACGCTATTGACATAGTTAATTCTGCCATTACAGTAACTTGCGATGACGACGTTACATGGTTTGCTGAACCAGGAAGATTACATAGCGTCCGTTCATTTACCCCTAGAAGTAGCACCAATCCAGTAAAGAATAGTGCAAAAAGTATATTCATCATTGCACTTTTGTTTATTGCACTTGGACTAATAGTGTATCATGCTGAAAGTTTAAGGCAACCAGAGAACGGCGAATTAACAGTGGCTTTTATGTTGCCACTCTCTCACAAGGAAAGTAATACGTCTTACCTTTTCTTAAAATCAGCTCAAATGGCAGCAGAAAAAGTCAATCTTCAATTAAAATTCCATGATGGCTATCGTCTAAAGGTGTTGGGAATTAATTCTCCGACAAGAGACGAAAAAAGTATTGCTCACGTGAAACGAATTTTGCAAAAATCTTCCGCCCTTGCAATTGTTGCCATTGGTGGCACTGCTTCTGAACGCATTTCAAAAATTGCAAATGAACTTGAAATACCTTTATTTTTCACTGGACAATCTTTACCAAATAAAAGAGCAACAAAATTCGGTTCTATTCCTGCACCATACACTTTTTTATTATCAAATAGCACGAATTCAAAAGGTAAAGCCTTAGCATATTTTGCTACTCAAGGCTTGAGAAAACGCCGCATTGGAATTATCACAGACTCGAATGACGAAGTAGCATTAGATATAGAGCGTAGTGCGAAAAAATGGATTAGATCTTTCGGTGGTCGCATAGTTTGCAGATCATACCTAAACGCAAGTGAAACAAATATGCAAAGCATTATTGAAAAATTACAGTCAACAAGACCGAGTGTAATAATTGTCATAGGGCAAGACACTAAATATAGGATAGCAAGTTTTATACGCACGTCACCTCACCTTGATTCTGCAATTGTTTCACTTGATTATGATAGCATACAAGCTAGCACCATGAATTTAACCAACTCATGGTGGCTAAATGAAGTAACAGATTTAGATGAAGCTTTGGCTTCCTTTGTATCTGAATTTGAATCAAAATTTGGAAAAACTGTAGCTCCTGTGAGCCTGATAGATTCTGTCATGGCTTATGATTCTGTTTTATTTCTTGCACAAATGTTTGAAAAAGCAACTAGCTTCCGCGGAGAATCGTTACGACACACTATCATGTCCATGAGATATATTCCCCTTATGTCAGGGGTAATTTCTATGAATCAAAGAACTCACGCACCACTTGACAAGGCTTTTTCACTCATAAGGGTGGAACAGTCTGTCCCTGTCTTTCAAAGAAAATTAAAGATATTAACGAGATAAAACACCTACAAGGAGTGTAGCATTATGAATGATATGAAGACCTTTTATATTAAGCATCCTAATCTTCGCATTGAAGAAGCAGTAAAAATTATTTGGAAAGGCAATGAAAATAAGAAAAACATTTGGTGGCAAGGACAATGGCTTACACATGGTGAATTGCTTCCATTAATTGAATTTTACAAGCAAAAATTTGCTAACTGTGGTTTTACAGAAGGGCAAAGAATTGCTATTCTCTTACCAAATTGTCCTTCTTTCATTGCTATTATGTTTGCTACTTGGGAACTTGGTGGTGCTATATGTCCATTGAATGCACGAGCAGGCGTTGCTCAACTTGTCGACACGATAAAGAAACTTGATGTAGCATTCGTAATCACAACTGAAGAAAATGCAGCAAAAGCAGGAGAACTTGCCCAAAGAATACCAATAGTTCCTGTTCCACTTTTCGGTCAAACAGAAACTGAATGGCAATCTAGAATCGGAACGCCAGAGTCACGTGATATTGCGGTCATTTTCTCAACCAGCGGTACATCTGGTTTGCCTAAAGCTGTCCCTTTAACTCACAGTAACATTATTGCAAACGGCGCAGGGCAAGTACTACATTTTGACGATTTTTTTGCAAATGACAATATATTTCTCTTTATATTGCCAAATTTTCACACATACGGTTTAAACATAGGCTGCATCATTCCATTCCTTTATGGCATTCCGACTGTCGTTGTGCCAAATTTTGTTCCAGTTACTAATACTATAAAGGCACTTCAAGAAAGCGGGGCAAATTTTCTGATTGTTGTTCCGACTATTTTGGCTTTTATCGTTAGCGCACTAGAAAAAGCTAACTTAAAACTCTCTGGCATAAATTTCATTATTGCAGGTGGAGATAAACTTAATACTGCGCTTGATGATAAGTGTGCAGAATACCTTGGATGCAGAATTGTAGAAGGATACGGACTTACTGAATGCTCTCCAACTGTTGCAGTAGCGGAAAGTCTTACAAAAAGAAAGTTGGGAACAATAGGCAGGGCACTTCCAAACATCGAAATAGAAGTCAGAAATAGGGATGGCAATAAATTAGATTTGCATGATGAGGGAGTCCTTTGGTTAAGAGGACCTTCCATTGTAAAGTCTTATTTCCGTGATGAAAAGAACACACGTGAGCGTTTTAAGGATGGTTGGTTTAATACAGGAGATGTTGTTCGTATTGATGACGAGGGATATATATCAGTTGTTGACAGAGCAACTGATATAATCATTGTCGGTGGTTTTAACGTATATCCGCAAGAGGTAGAATCTGTCTTGACACAGCATCCTGCAGTTGCTCAAGCCGTATGCGTGGGAGAAAAAAATTCCGTAACAGGTGAAATTGTAAAAGCATTTATCATTCTAAAGCCCAACACATCTGTAACAGCAAAAGAACTTATGAAATTCGCAAAGGAACACCTTTCACATTACAAAGTTCCAAGGAAAATTGGCTTTGTTGACAGTTTCCCACTTTCACCTGCAGGAAAGGTTTTGCGTCGAGAACTTCGAAAAATTGACATTCGCCAATTAGAAAAATCACAGGAAGCCACCCCACAAACCTCCCAACGTGATATGAGGACTTTCTATAAAGATCATCTAGATATGAGGCTTGAAGAAGCTGTTTCACTAATTTGGAGAGAAAAATTGGGGGCTAAATGTCTATGGTGGCAAGGTGAATGGATAACAGCTGCAGCTTTTGCTGATTTAGTCTTTTCTTACAAAAATTATCTAAAAGAAGCCGGGTTCAAAGAAGGAAACAGATGTGTTATCCTTCTTCCAAATTGCCCTTCTATGGCAGCAATTACCTTCGCCACATGGTTATTGGGCGGAACTATCTGCCCTCAAAATGCAAGAGCCGGCGACATACAATTATCAAATATGATACAAAATCTAGATGTCTCTTGTGTTTTTACTATAGAAGAAAATATCCCAAGAGCACATAAAATTTCTCAAGAGGTTCCATTTATATCTGTTCCACTTTACGGTTTACCCAAAGAGCCAATCACAGTTAGGCAGGGCATACCCGATACACGAGATACCGCTGTTATCTTTTCTACTAGCGGATCTTCTGGCTTACCAAAGTTTGTTCCGCTTACACACAGAAATATAATTTGTGACTGCTGTGGTCCAGCAGAGCGAATAGATGGATTCATAAATGACAAGCTTATTTTTCTTTGGATTTTGCCCAACTTCCATACTTTTGGACTAAATGTTGGCTTTATATTACCTCTCCTTTATGGATATCCTACAGTTGCTATTCCAAAATTCATTCCAGTTGATAAAACAGTTGAACAACTAGAAGCTAGCGAAGCTAACTTCTATGTTATTGTGCCAACAATGTTATCTTTCTTACTTTCCACATTGGAAAAGAAAAAGAAAAAATTAAGCAACATTCACTATGTGATTTCTGGTGGGGATAAGCTAGACATCGGGATGGAGGAAAAAAGTAAGGAGTATCTCGGTTGTGGTATTCTTGAGGGCTACGGGCTAACTGAGTGCTCCCCAATAGTTTCTGTTGGTGGAGATGGAGACAAGAAACACCTAGGCACTGTTGGTCAACCATTCTCATTTTTAGATATCTCTATAAGAGATATTGAGGGTAACGAATTAAATATACATGATGAAGGTGTTCTTTGGTTACGTGGTGATTCTGTTGCAAAATCTTATTATCGTGATGAAGAAAACACACGTGAACGTTTTAAGGATGGTTGGTTCAACACAGGAGATATAGTTCGTATAGATGATGCAGGTTTCATTACCATCATAGATCGTGCAACAGACATAATTATCGTTGGCGGTTTTAATGTTTATCCTCAAGAGGTCGAAAATGTCTTAATGCAGCATCCTGCAATCGCTTCAGCAGTATGTGTTGGAGAGAAAAATACAATCACAGGAGAAATAGTTAAAGCCTTTGTAATCTTAAAACCAGGAACTACAGCAACCGAAAATGAGATTATTCGCTTTGCAAAAACACAACTTTCTCATTACAAAACACCTAGAAAAGTTGTTTTCCTTGAAAGTTTCCCTCTTTCACCAGCTGGAAAAGTATTCCGCAGAGAATTAAAAAATATGTAATACATAAAAATAAAGAGCGTATATATGGGTTATGAGCCATATATACGCTCTACTTTGTTTTTCTATGCAAGCGAAAGCAATTCTCTATAGTTTGGATACGCCATATTATCTTTAGATATATATACCTCTGCTTCGTCTGCAATTTTTCTAATTTTAGCCATCAATGGAACAGCTTTCTTAAAAAGAAAATCCGCATGCTGATAGAGTGGTAAGTTTACCGCTTCTAATTTCAAATCATCAAGCTTTTCTGCAAGCTCCATGAGAGACATCTTTGCATCAGCCAGAATTGTCAGCACTTTTTTATTACTACTATTTTTCGTAGAGGCAAATTTCTTCAACAATTCGTCTTCGCTAGCATAATCTGAAAGTTGCTTACCAATGGACGGAATCACACCCTCCCATAACATTTCACGCAAAACTGCCATTTCTATTTCAATTGATTTAACAAACATTTCTGTCCTTGTTTGTGCAAAGACATCAGCTTCCACGGCATCACATACACCGATTTTAGTCAGCATGGCGACTATGTCAGCATCTTTAAAACACTCAAGTCCTTGTGGAATCGAGGTGACAGCATCAAGACCTCGACGATGAGCCTCCTTTTGCCATTCTTTGGAATAGGCATCCCCTTCAAAAAGAATATGCTTGTAGATTTCTTGTGATTTTTTGATTGTTCTCGTAGCAGCTTTCATTGGATCGACAGATTTTTTCTTTAACTCGCCACGAAGCATATCCATAAATTCATCCAAGCCAGCTGCCCAAATTGCAAATATTGCCATTGCAGGAACTGCCATTGACTGGCTTGCACCTGGTGCTCTGAACTCAAATTTATCTCCTGTAAAGGCTAATGGACTTGTGCGATTTCTATCCCCTAGATCAAAAAGTGCATTTGGTGCAGAAAGATTGGAACCATCCTTTTCAATATTCTTGAGCATGGATGTGACAACACTTCCAAGGAATATACTCGGAATAAACGGTGGTGCCTCATCGCCACCGAGACGATATAGGTTACCCGCTGTGGACACACTAGCTAACAACAATTTGTAATAACGTGAAGCACCAAGCAAAAATGCAGAAAGGAATGACAGAAATACAATATTTTTTCTGTAATTAGAAGAGGGCTTTAATAGGTTTCTTCCTTCATTATCCGTCAAAGAAAAATTAACATGCTTACCACTACCATTTAACCCATTAAAAGGTTTTTCACCAAAAAGTAAACGCAGATTATGTGGAGCAGCCATTTTTCTCATTGTCTCCATGATAATCTGATTTTGGTCACATGCAAGGTTAGCAAGACTATATAAGGGAGCAAATTCAAATTGACAGCGTGCCGCCTCATTGTGTCGTGTCGCCACATCGACACCAAGACGTGCAAGGTCTCTCTGCACGTCCTCCATATATGTAAGCACTCGTGTTGGAATGGAGCCAAGATAGTGAGATTCCATCTTTTGATCACATGGGGGGGGACATCCAAGAAGGGTTCTTCCGCAATAACGAATATCAGGTCTTTTTTGTGCCTTTTCTCGGTCAAGCACAAAAAATTCTTGCTCTCCGCCTAGTGTGGCATAAACTTTTTTAACCCCTCTATTGCCAAACAGTTTAAGTAATTTGAGTGCTCTGCTTTCTACTGCATCAGTTGAACGGATCAAATAGCTTTTTAAATCTAACGGTGTTCCACTGTATGATTTAAACACAGATGGAATACACATTGTGCCACCTTTTTTAGATCTTATAATAAAGGCAGGACTACTTGGATCCCAATATGAATTTCCTCTACTTTCAAATGTGCTTCTTGTCCCCCCACTGGGAAAAGATGAAGCATCTGGTTCAGAATATGTCAGGTCTTTGCCAGAAAAAATATTGATAGGGCTACCTGAGGTTGAATTTAAGAATGCAGTATGCTTTTCTGCAGTAAGCTCTGTCATTGGGTGAAACCAATGAGCAAAGTGGTCAGCTCCTTTAGAGATTGCCCACTCTTTCATTGCAAGAGCAATTATATCTGCTTCCGCCGAAGACAAGATAGATTTCCCTTCTATTACCTCTTCAAGATGGGCAAGAACATCTTTGGGCAAGCGTTGTTTCATTTCAGACTTGCTAAAAACTAACGTGCCATAGATTTCTTGCATTGTTGCGTAATTTTTTCTCAAATCAGGCATATTGTGATTATTTTTTTCAAATTCAGCCATTTTTCTACCTCTTTGCAAAAATTTAAGAAATAATTTTGCTAAAAAATTGGTTTTTATCAATTTTGGCATTTTATATACCGTTTTAAGCAAAATTTCAAGAGTGTTTGTAACATAATTTTATTTTTTAGGAAAAATGTATGATGAATATTTAAGATTTCTTGTGATAGAATTAAACAAACGTTTTTGAGGAGGATACTCAATGTTATCAAAGAAAGAACAAGAGCAAGCCAAAAAGATTGCAGAGCTGGTGACAAATGGGAGTTGCGTCATTTTCTCTGGTGCAGGATTATCAACAGAATCAGGTTTAGCAGACTTTCGTTCAAAAAATGGGCTATGGAAGCAACATGATCCTAGCAGATATTGTTCTGTTGATTGCCTAGAATACAACTATGACGAGTTTCTTGAGTTTTACAAAGTGCGCCTTATGGTGCCAGAGAATGTAAAACCGAACATAGGGCACCAACTAGTGGCGAAGTGGGAAGCAAAAAAGCTTATAAATGGTGTTATCACACAAAATATTGATGGATTACACCAAGCAGCAGGAAGTAAAATAATCGCAGAGTTGCACGGAGGACTTGAGCCAATTTTCTGCCATAGATGTGGGGCAAAGGACACTGTCCAAAATTTTGTCAATGGTACTCCATGCAAGAAATGTGGCGGGCACCTTAGAACATCAATAGTGCTTTTTGGTGAATCACTACCTCAAAAAGATTTTACTCTCGCAGGAAACTTAACCGAACATGCAAAAACAATGATAGTATTAGGTTCTTCCCTCACTGTAAGCCCCGCAAATATGTTTCCACAAATGGCAAAGAACAAAGGTTGTTCACTAATTATCATAAATAGAGATGCAACAGCACTCGACTATTTAGCTGACATTGTGATGCATTCTAGTATAGGGGAAACACTTTCTGCAGTTGAAAATTATTTAAAATAATCTTTGTGCAAAAAAACAATGCTCATACATTACGTATGAGCATTGTTTTTGTATTACCTTGCTTCTAAGGTATATTTTACAGTAATCGGACTAGCTTCGTGAGACACCAAACTTTCGACACCATTCCACGTAACTAACGCCTTATTCCCTTTGCCGTAACGAATTATTACAGGGACAGACTCAACGTCAAAGCTTTTAACCTCACCTTTCTTCATTAACCCCTGAAATATACGCCTATGCGGTGTAGTTACCCTTATCCAAAGTACGTTGAGTGCTTTTACCACAACCACTTCCTTCCTTTTTGGTGAAAGACTTGTGGTTTGTGGAGCAGGAGGGCTGACAGGTTTTGCACTGATACTTCCTTCTTGTTGCTCTTGATCAAGCCAATTGAATGAAGCAGAATCAGTTGGCAATTTCTTACTTGCATTTCCATCTACAGCTTGTGCATTATCATCACTTGATTGTGGCGCACTTTCATTATCTACATGGTGATTTTCATCAGATGGATTACTCTCGTCATCCTCAGACTCCACATTATCTTTTTGCTCAACCACCTTAGGATCTTCAGATTCCACCTTATCAAGTGGATTAAGCCCCATCACTATTTCGGCTGGTGAAATAATTTGTGATGCAATATCACCACGTAATTGATAAACAAAATAAATAGCTAATAGGATTACGATGAGTAAAAATGAAATAAAGAAAGCTCGGCTTTTCTTGCTTGAAATGTTCACACTATAAAATTTATGTTCACCTTTATGTTCATCAAAAGTGGGAAAAGTTTTTTTTACCTCCATTGCCTTATTTGCCGTAATACGGTCATACTCACGCCATACATTTTCAGCCCCTAAAAACGCACAATATTCACGCATAAAAGCACGTAAAAAGGCTTTGGGCAAAGATACTGACGCAATATCTCCCCTTTCTATAGCATCAAGGACATCATTTTTAATCCTTAATTGCTCAATTACCTGCTCTTTTGTCATGCCAGCTTTATTTCTTGCAGAGGCCAATAACTGCCCTAATTGAATAAAATCATCGGATACATTACAAGAATTTTTATCAGCAGTGTTTTTAGAAAAATTTTCTCTCACTAGCTTGGTTTTTGATGCATTATCAGTTTCAGAGTTTCGCACCTTTTTCATGACATGTAGCCCTCTCTTTCAATGCAAGAATAGCACCAGCAGGATCTTGTGCTCCATAAACTGCACTTCCGGCAACAAGAGCATCAACGCCCGCTTCAACTATTTCAGCAACATTTCCAACCCCAACACCGCCATCAATTTCAATGACATAACTTAAATTATGTTCTTCGCGAAATTTCTTTAGAAAACGAACATTATCTAAAGCTTCTTTTATAAAACTTTGTCCTCCAAATCCTGGGTTAACACTCATAACAAGCACCAAATCAAGACTGGGTAATACCTGCGTTAAAAGATTTGCACATGTACCAGGATTTATTGCAACCCCTGCATAAAGCTCCGCATTTTTTATTCTCTGCACAGCCCTATGAATATGACGAGCAGCCTCGTAGTGAACAGTAAGCACATCTGTTCCAGTTTCAGCAAACAAATCTATAAAATCTTCAGCTGCCTCAACCATAATATGTGTATCAAGCAGTGCATTAGGATACCTTTTACGCAAAGCCTTTACAAGTGAAGGTCCATATGAAAGATTAGGAACGTAGTGTCCATCCATAATATCAATATGGAGCCAGTCCGCACTATCAATTATTTTGTCTGTATGTCTGCCTATATCTAGCACATCAGCAGACAAAAGAGATGGAGCGATTATTACTCCAGTGCCTTTATTGTTATCCTTTAATTGTATTTGTCGTGCCATACTTCTTCTCCTCCCAAATATATGGATACCTTCGCTGTTCCATGGTATTTTGTATTCAATGATATATACTCTAAACTGCGTGCTACTCCATCACGCAAAACTCTTGTGCCATTATCATCACGTATCACAATTTTCAAAGATAAATTATTTCCCGTAATTGGTGGAGTCTGATAACGTATTTTTGCTATTTTACCAGTATATGAAGATTGCTCCGTCGTTTGTTTCTTTTCTTCTGCAGATGGTGTTTTAGTAGGATGATTATCAGGTGAAGCAACTTGTGTTAGCTTCTTTTCTACTTGCTTTGTAGCCTGACTGGTTTTCTTCGTTTGTTGAGTTACAGCAGATTTTGAAGCTACTTTGCTCGTATCAGCTGCTTTTTGTGTTACCTGATTTTTCGTTTTAGTATTTTCTGCTATTTTTCGTTTCTCATTTTTAACTATCTCTTGTTTTTTAGCTAACTCTTTTTTAGAGGCTACTTCTTGATTTGCATCAGTTTTCTGTTTTATTACTTCCCTCATTTTTTTATTTGGTTGTGGCTTCTTTGCTAGATTTTCGTCTTGAGCTTCTCTTTCGAGTTCTTCTTTGTTTTCTACAACAACACGCTTTATAGGAGCAGTTTTCTGTGCAGAAGTTTCTCTTTCTATAGACAGGTCATCAACAGCCTCCGCACTAGAAACGGAAATACTAACAGCAGTCCCCGTGGAAACGCTAAGGCCAGCATTTGGCGTCTGACTAACTATGCAACCTTCTGTAACCGTTGCACTGCGTTTCAACTGCACATCCCCAAGCTTTAATCCGCTTGCTTCAATCGCTTTTGTAGCCTCGGCCTGTGTTTTGCCGATTACATTTGGAATTTGTATTAATGAAGACTCATCTCCTGTTGAAGAAACTAGAAGTGTAATTTTTGTCCCAGTATCAACTGTTTGTGGGGATGAAGGATTTTGCGCAAAAACAATTCCTGCAGCATGTTCTTTGTTGGGTATTTTTCTAATCTCATCAACTGTTAATCCCAAGTCTTGCAGTGTTTTTACTGCATCTTCTAACTTCATACCTGTAACATCAGGAATTTCCATACTAGAGCCACCAAAACTAACTCTCAAATACACAGTTGAGCCTTTAGTTTGTTTTGTTCCAGCTTCAAAACTCTGTGACACTACAGTATCAGTAGGAGCAGAAGCAGTAACCTTGTCTATAAATGGCATAAAACCAGCATCTTTCATAGCTGTAATAGCCTCTTGAGATGTCATACCAACGACGTCAGGCACAACATTGCTTGAACTGGAATAAAAAATAGATTTTATTCCCAAAAAGCCACAAATCAACATAATAATTACGCAAACTACAGAAACAAACCCCTTATAATTTCCCATTTTAACTATCTCCTATTTATTTTTTTTCTTAAACAACGCCATATAAAAACCATCTACCCACGGCAAATCTGGAAATATTACTGTGCCATAAGGTTTAGCAGGTGAAGCAAATTTTTCTTTTAATCGCAACGGAAGTTCTACCATCTCAGGCGAACTGGCAATACAATCTGCAACAACTTCTTCATTTTCGGCACGGAACAAACTGCATGTTGAGTAAAGTAAAAAGCCTCCAGGCTTCAAAAGGCTAAAAGCCCGTGTTAAAAGCTTCTTTTGCAGGATAGTATTTTCCATAACATTTTTGGGTTCGAGTCTCCATTTTGAATCAGGATGTCTAGCCCAAGTTCCACTACCGCTACAAGGCGCATCAAGCAAAATTGCATCTGGTCTATCCGTCATTTTTAAAAGTAAACTATTACCGCACAGTAACGACACACGTTCCTTTACATGTAGCCTTGCCATCTCAGTCTCTGCGGAATGGATTTTACCTTCACTCAAATCCCAACCAACAACCCTTGCATTTGGCAAAAGCAAGGCAAGCTGTGCAGTCTTAACACCTCTACCGCAACACATATCCAAGACAGTAATGCCACTCTTTTGTTCTAATTTTTCAGCCAAAGCAATCGGCACAAGCATAGATGACTCAGACTGAGGCATGATGTCACCTCTATTGAAACCGGGCAAGTCTAGTGGAAATGGATTTGAAGCAGTGCGGACTGAACAGGAAATATCTGGTGAAGCCCAAGCAAGACTTTCTTCTTCAGAGTTAAATTCTTTCAAATATTCATCTCTATCTACATTTGGCGCTAACCTTAGGGAAAGATACTTTTTCATTCCCATATTGGCAACAAGTTTTTTTGCCACAGGCATGGTCAATTCTCTTGCCCATGTGGCAGCTGCCCATCCAGGCACACCATAAAAAAGTGCAGAATCACTTAATTCTGAGCTTTTTTCCAAATGTTTTAAGAGTTTATATCCTTCATCTTCTACAGTGTGCAAGACAGCATTCACCAATGGTGCATCCTCGGGATGTCCGGCATTTTTAACAACACCAACTAACCCATTAACCAGCACTGGTAAAGCAAAATGCTTTAATTCAAAAATCCCAACCACACCAACCATCAATGCATTACGAGTAACTGGTTCGAGGCTTGCCAAATTTCTTTTGCAATATTTTTGAAGCACCGTCTTCCAAAGTGTTTCCCGTCTTAATACACAATAAAGTAAGGTTGCAGTCAGTCGCCTATCACCAGGAGTTATATCATTATATACACGACGCAAAGCTTCTGAAGCAAAAGTGCCTTTTGCTTCGTCCTTAACTTCACTATATAAATTTATTACTGCTTCTAAACCTCGCATCGTCCACCTCTACGCTTATCTTCTTCTTGATGACATTCCAACAATAGCTAATAGTCTCAACACCTGTAAAGCAGCCATGAGAGCGGCTGCTACATAGGTTAAAGCAGCAGCAGCAAGCACTTTTTTAGCACCAACTAATTCTCCATCAGTAAGAGTATTAGTTTCTTTCAACATTTTTAATGCCCTTGCACTAGCATCAAATTCCACTGGGAGCGTAACAAGCTGAAAAACAAGGACACCACAAAATAACAGGATACCAAGTTGCGCTAATCCAAGCGCACCAAACAATAGCCCAATTAAGAGTAGTGGCATGGATGCATAAGAGCAAAACTGCACAGCAGGAGCAATAGCGTTTCTTAAACGGAGAAAAGTGTATCCCTCTTTATCTTGGATTGCATGTCCAGTTTCATGAGCAGCAACACCAATCGCAGCAATGCTAGGATAACCATTAACACTAGAAGAAAGGCGAAGCACCTTTGCTTCTGGATCATAATGGTCCGTTAATTCACCATTGATATGCTCTATTGGCACACTCCTGAGTCCAGCTCTGTCCAACAACATTCTGCAAATTTGTGTAGCACTAGCGCCATTTCGTGCATGAATACGACCATATTTAAAAAAAAGATATTTCACCATAGCTGAAGCTACAAGAGAAAGCACAATTGCAGGCAAAAGAATTACGAGAGTTCGATCATAAAAATAATATGGAAAAAACATTACATGATAGCCTCCTTATAAAATTTTGCAATTAAATCCATAATATGTCGCATTACATCTTTTGTTACGTTTATGGGAAGGAGCAACAAATTATTCCACAATCCAATCTGAATATCTTTCTGCATCAAAAATTGAAAAATATCATTTGATTTTTCTGCTGTTACGGCAAACACTGGATAACTAGCAATTTCGCCCTCATCTTCATCTATTGGCTTCAAAAAATGAGAAAGACCGGTGTAGGCAAAGAGCGCCATGTAATTTGCTACAGCTATGCGTTTCTGTCGCTTTTGATCTTCCGCTTCAAAAAGAAAATCAATTAAATTTTTCTTCTGCAAATCCGTAGGGGGGGGAGCCACTGCACGTAAATACTTTGCTAATTTTTCGTCATCAGTTGCATAGAAATAGGTGTCATTTATCAGACAAATGGAGACATCCCCAAACATCCCTGCATACAAACTCTTTCCATCAATTATCTTGTTTGCAGAAAAATTTTCTGTAAAATCTTCAATAAGAATAATATTATTTTTTTTACAAAAAGTCTTTAATAATTCAATATTTCCAAGAAAGCCAAATTTGGGCTTGTAATAAATAGCCTTGGCATTTATCGCCATTTTGCTAAATTCATCTATGTTTAAAAAATTGTCAGTAGCAAATATGGAGTCACAGCTGACACCATAAAATTTTTCAATATCATTATTCAACGAAAGTGTTGATACAACTATATATTTTCTGCACAAGTAATTGGTATAAGCATTTTCTAGACTAATCATTTTTTTGTCATATTCTACCCAATTAAATTTTTAATTATGATATCACAAAATTTGTGAAAAATACCCGAAAAAATAAAAAAATCCTTGCAAAAATTTCATCTTATGCGTAAAATATCAACCATGAAACGACCGTTAGTTATGATACTTTCATTTGTAACGATTATTTGCTTTGGCTATTGCCTTGGAGCTCTTGGTGTGACGGCTATTGGCAACCCACATTGGAAGCTCGTTTTTTTATGGCTTTTTTGTGGAGTGTTATCTGCATTTTGTGCAGTCGCACTTTGGAAAAGTTACTTAAAAGAGCTAGAAGCAAAAGACAAAATGCAAAACAGGTGTGAAGATACACCTTTTGAATAAAAATAAGAGTGGAGGTTTTCCTATGTTAAAAAATGCACCAGAAATTTTTAATTTCAAAGCAGAAACTCTGTCAGATGCAACAGAAGCAGTTTTGAAAAAAGAAGCTGCCGTCGCACGTGGTTGGGCTGTCGTTGCAACATCTGTTGCAAACAGTGGGCACCCAGCAGGGGCACTATCAAGCGAAGATATTTATACACTTCTCCTTGCTTGTGCTAACACAACCCCTCAAAATCAGGGAACAGATGAGCAGGATAGAATAGTAGTAAGCCATGGTCACACAAGTGCAGGCTTCTATGCAGCTCTCGCCCCAAACGGTTTTATTGATCCTCTTACAATGGGAGCTAACTTCCGTCGAGTTGGAAGTGCTTTCCAAGGTCACGTTGAGCGTGACGTGCCAGGTTGTGACTGGGGAACAGGAAACCTCGGTCAGGGGCTTTCCTCCGGCGTCGGCTTTGCACTTGCAGCAAAGGCGAAGAATGCACCTTTCCACACATGGGTTGTATTAGGAGATGGCGAGCAAGTCAAAGGACAGCTCGCAGAGGCACGCCGTGTCGCAGTAAAAGAGAATTTGCACATTTCAGCAATCATAGACAACAATGATATTCAAATTTCTGGACATTTAAGCGATGTTATGCCAGTAAACATTGAGGCTCTTTGGGCAGCAGATGGCTGGCAGGTCATTCACGCAGATGGCCACAATTTCAAAGAATTATATACTGCAATGAGAAAGGCAAGATTTGCAGACAAGCCAACAGTTATCATTGCACACACAATTATGGGTAAGGGTGTTTCCTTCATGGAAAATATTCCTGATTACCACGGAAAACCAGCAGGTGACAAAACAGAACAAGCTTTGAAAGAGTTAGGACTTGATCCTTCAATTTATGCACAGGCAAAAGAGCTTCGCGCAACAAAGCCAGCACCAAAGGGAAGAGAAGTTGAGCGTTTTGTGCCAAACATTGACACAGGCACTCCAATCACATACGGCCCAGAGGACAAAAAGGATAATAGAGGGGCTTTTGGTAAAGCATTAGCAGAAGTTGGTCTCTTAAACTATAAAAAAGCAGATAAATCACCAATTCTCGTCTTTGACTGTGACCTTGCAGGCGCAGTCAAGACAAGTGACTTCAAGAAGGCTTGCCCAGATAACTTTATTGAAGTCGGTATTCAGGAACACAACACCGCAACCCTCACTGGCGTCGCTTCCACTGCAGGTGTCGTTGCAGTTTGGGCAGAATTTGGCTGTTTTGGTGCAGATGAAGTCTTCAACCAGCAACGTTTGAACGATATCAACCGTGCAACCACAAAAACTGTCTTGACACACGTTGGTCTTGACGTTGGTGAAGATGGCATGACACACCAGTGTATAGATTATGTCGGACTCTTCAACAATACATTTGGCTGGAAAGTTTTTGTTCCAGCAGATCCAAACCAGACAGACAGAGCAATTCGCGCTATGTTAAAGGACAGTGGCAATGTTTGTGTTGCGATGGGACGCTCTGTTATGCTTCCAATCCTTGCAGAAGATGGCACACCGTTCTTCGGTGGTGATTATAAATTTGAGAACGGCAAAATTGACGAAATTCGCAAGGGAACAGATGTTGCAATCCTTGCAATGGGTCATGTTGCTTCACAGGCAGTTGCAGCAGCAGACGAATTGAAGGCACAGGGCATTTCTGTTCAAGTTCTCCACTGTGCAACACCACTTGCAATGAAGGCAGAAGACCTTACAGCACTCGTCGGCAATAAGCCTCTTCTCACAGTTGAAGACCACCATGTTGCAACAGGTATCGGTGCGATAGCAGCAAGACTCTTTGCACTTACTGGCAAGGCGACAAAGATTAAATGCCTTGGCGTAACTCGCTATGGTGATTCTGGCTCTGCAAAAGATGCAGTTGCAGCCATGGGGCTTGATAAAGCAGGAATTTTGGCAGGACTAAAAGAATTACTTGGCAAATAATTTGTAAATTTCAACGGATAATGGACATAATGTCCGTTATCCGTTTTTTTACGAGGTAGTGAAATGATTAACGAAGGCGATAATGTTTTAATTTGGAATCCCCAAAAAGGAGATACTGTGCTCCTTACCGTCAAAGAAGGAGCAACAGTTGGCACCCACTTTGGACAAATTTATCATGATGAAATCTTATCTCACGACTGGGGAGAAGGCGTAACGACACCAAAGGGTGATGTATATTACATAACAAAGCCTACTCTTGCAGACTTTACAAGACGCATAAAAAGACAAACTCAAATTATTTTTCCAAAGGAAGCTGGCTTCATTATTCAGCATTTAAACTTCTTTCCAGGTGCGCGTGTTGTAGAATGTGGCACAGGGAGTGGCTCACTTTTAACAGCCTTTGCACATTTTGTTGGTGACACGGGACAAATTTATACATACGAAAGACGTGAGAAATTTTCTAAAATTGCACAAAAAAATGCTGCAAGATGGGGAGTTGAGCATCGCATAACATTCCATGTACAAGATATAGAAAATGGGTTTATAGAGCGAGATGCTGACGCCGTGTTCCTTGATGTGCCAAATCCTTATGACCACATAGGTCACGCCTATGATGCACTTGCACCAGGTTGCCGTCTTGGAATACTCGTTCCTACAACAAACCAAATCTCACAAACGCTTCTTGCAATGGAAAAATACAATTTTATAGACGTTATGGTAGTTGAGCTTATGCTTCGCTACTTAAAGACCGATCCATATCGCATTCGGCCACAAGATGTAATGATTGGCCACACTGGTTACTTAATTTTCGGAGCAAAAACTCTTCCCGTAAAAGAAGAAATTACGTCAGAAGAAGCGGCAGAAGATGGCGAATAATCAAACAAAGCCAAGGCTTCTACTCCACATCTGCTGTGCCCCAGATGCAACAATTCCATGGCCAGCACTTTTGAAAGACTACGACGTTACCGGTTTTTTCTATGGTTCCAACATTCACCCACTTGAGGAATACGAAAGGCGTGTCGATTCCGTAAAAATTTTACAAAATTCAATGTCCGGTTTTGTGGTCTTTCCACCATATGAACCTGAAGTTTGGCATAAGGCTACTTATGGGCTTGAGAATGAACCAGAGGGCGGAGCACGTTGCGCTATTTGCTTCCGCGAACAATTTGAAGCTACAGCAAAATACGCTAGGGAATATAATTTTGAGTATATCACCACAACATTAACAATAAGCCCACATAAAAATGTAAAGCTTATAAACGAAATTGGAAATAACGTTGCAACACAATATGGGCTTAAATGGCTGGATTTCATTTGGAGAAAAAACAATGGCTTCCTTGCTTCAATAAAAAGAAGTAAAGAACTGGGGCTTTTTCGTCAAAATTACTGCGGTTGCGTATGGAGCAAACGGTCTTAAACATAAAATTCAAACAAACACAAAAAGAGAGCGAAACAGAAAAATTCTGTCTCGCTCTCTTTTTCTAGCGGCTTTTGAAACCTTCAATTTCGGGCGCTCTGGTGTGCATCCTTCTGTTATGATGTTTGGGGGCTCTTTTATGTTGCCCTTCTTGTCTTGGCTCGCCAAATTTTCCTTGTTGAGCTTTACCACAGAAACCATTTATGACTGTTGGATATTCACTATAAGACTCTCCTTGTGCAGGTGGACACATCCTGTGGTGAGGTCTATAGTGGAAGCGGTGATGATGAAAATGGTGATGTTCACAGCAACGTGGCGCTCCTCTCATAGCTTGGCACATATAAAACTGCCTCATCTTGTGCCATGCAGATACCTTACCAGTAAAGAAGCCTGTCCCAAAAGCAATAACTAACGCCAAAATTCCTAAACCAATTCTCCATTTTTTGTTCATAACTGAACCTCCTATAATTTATTTTTGGAGCACTTCGCTCCTTCAATGTGGCTGTATTTTAACAAGCAAATATGTGAGGATATTGAAGAAACTGTGGAGATTTTGTGAAATTTTGAAATAAAAAATTGGGGGGAGGGCATACACGCTTAACTTTGTCAGGCTAACACAAAGGAATGGCGACATACCCCTTCATTCCTTACATAATAGGACAAGACTTAAAGACATCAAAATACATACCTAGCCCAAATAATGTTATACACTCTCATATGCAAAAACTGGGCATTTATTAAAAATAATATAATGCGAATACAATAAGATTTTTTTGAGATATTTCGATAATGAAAAAATTTTTTTCTTTTTTGTGATATACTAACAAAGTTAAGATTGTTTTGCGGAGGAAATTCATATGCCAGAAAACACGACTCTTGACGAGATAATTTCTCGCCTGGAAACAATAAAAGAAGAAGCTATAAAAAACATTGAAAGTGCAAAAAATTCTGAAGCCCTGCAACTTGTCCGCTCAACCATTTTAGGCAAGAAGGGACGCCTCACAGAAATCTTGAAAACACTCGGCAGCCTTTCACCAGATATGAGAAAAGAAATCGGAATGGCGTCAAACAAAATAAAGACTTTTTTGCAGGAATTCTGTGACAAAAAAAGCGAAGATCTCCTCTCAAAAGCCAAGGCTTATGACGGTGAAGTTGACATTACCGTTCCTGGTATTGCGCCATTCAAAGGTGGACTTCACCCTATCACACAGATGTGTTACGACTTGAATGATGCATTTCGTTCTCTCGGGTTTGAAATATATTCAGAGCCAGAAATAACAAGCGAAAAATATGCCTTTGACAACTTAAATTTTGCCCCAGAGCATCCCGCAAGAGAAAGCATGGACACATATTGGATAGAAGGACACGAAACAGGAGAAGGATGTGAGCGCCTCTGCATGAGACCACACCTGACCGGTGGTAGTGTCCGTCACCTCAAGGAGCACGGTGCCCCCGCGCGCTTTGTATATCCAGGCAGAGTCTATCGCAATGAAACAACAGACGCAAGGCATGAGAGAGCATTTTTCCAATACGAAGCTCTAATTGTTGACAAGGATTTTTCCTTCTCCTCCGGCATGATACTGATAAAAACAATTTTGGAAAAGGTCTTTGGCAGAGAAATCAAGGTCCGTATGAGGACAGGATTTTTCCCCTTTGTTGAACCAGGGTTTGAAATTGATATGGAATGTCAAGTTTGCGGTGGAAAAGGTTGTCGCGTCTGCAAACATGTTGGCTGGATTGAGGTTATGCCAGGTGGCACACCTCATCCAAATGTGTTAAAAGCAGCAGGACTTGATCCAAAGATTTGGAGTGGATTTTACATAAATATCGGGCTTGACAGGCTCGTTATGATGCGTTACGGTGTAGATGACGTCCGTCTGTTCCACTCTGCAGACCTGCGTTTTCTGAAACAGTTCAAATAATAGGTGAAGTGAAATGAAATTTTCTTTGAATTGGATAAAGCAATATGTAGATTTACCAACTGACCTCACAGCAGAAAAACTCTCCTATGACCTCACCATGACAACAGTTGAAGTAGAAGAAGCCTATGACCTAGGTTCATCTTTGCAAGGGCTTTTTGTTGGACAAATTTTGTCTGTTGAAGCTCATCCAAATGCAGACAAGCTCCGCATTTGCTCCGTAAATTGTGGAGGAAGTGAGCCACTATCCATAGTCTGTGGCGGCATAAACCTTGAAGTTAGCCACAAGGTGGCTGTTGCTGTGCCAGGCTCAATGGTAAAGTGGCATGGTGAGGGGGAACCAGTAGAAATAAAGCCGGCAAAGCTTCGTGGCATTATGAGCTACGGTATGATTTGCGCATCAAACGAAATTGGGCTTGCAGAGCTCTTCCCTGCAGAACACGCAGAGATTTTAGACATCACAAATTTTGACTGCAGGGCAGGAGACAAACTCGCTGATGTGCTAGGCTTAAACGATATAATTTTGGACATAGACAATAAGTCCATGACAAATAGACCTGATCTTTGGGGACATTACGGCATGGCACGAGAACTGGCGGCAATATATGGTTCAGAGCTAAAACAAATTCCACATCAGGAGCTGCCAAGTGATTTGCCAAAATTCCCAGTTGACATACAAAACCCTGACCTTTGCCCACGCTTTATGGCTATCGAGTTCAGTGGAGTAAAAACAAAGGCTTCTCCTTTTGCACTGCAAAGTTTGCTTTGGAGAGTCGGGCAACGTCCAATTAACTTAACCGTTGACCTTACAAACTATGTTATGTTCGCCACAGGGCAACCAACACACGCCTATGACACATCTCACATAAAAGATGGCATCATTGTCCGAAATGCCTACACAGATGAGAAGCTGGAATTGCTAGATGGGACAGAGCTGACTATGTCTTCCGAAGACTTGGTCATAGCTGACCACGAGAAGCCCTTGGGGCTTGCCGGCGTCATGGGGGGCAAACACGATTCTATACTAGACACTACAAGCGATATTATTTTAGAAATTGCAAATTTCAAAGCTATGTCAATTCGTCGCACCTCAAAACGCTACGACACAAGGACAGAGGCAGCAACCAGATTTGAAAAATCCATTGATCCACAAAGAGTTGACCTCGCATACGCTGTTTCGCTTGACATGTTTGCAAAATATTTCCCAGAAGCAAACATAACAGCAACCAATGATGTGTATGTAAAGCCACTGGCAAATTCCACTGTGGATGTCACACTTGACTTCCTTTGCAAGAGGCTTGGCAGAAATGTAACAGAAAAAGAAGTTACAGAAAAGTTAAACTTGCTCGGATTTGTCACTGAGGTTAATAATGGAACATTGCACGTAACAGCTCCTTCATGGCGTTCAACTGGTGACATCTCTTTGCCAGATGATATATTGGAAGAAGTAGCTCGCTTGATGGGCTATGAAAATTTTGACTTTGTGCCGCCAACCATAAAAATGACAAATGCAATAAATCAACCCTTCTGTAATTTGGAAAGAAACATACGCGAGTATTTGGCTTTTCGCTGTAACGCACAGGAAATTTTCACATACCCGTGGATAAATGACGAATACATTCGTATGGCAGAAATTCCAGAAGAAGATATGCTTCGCCTTTCCACCCCACCATCACCAGAAGAAGCACATCTGCGTTCAAGCCTCATTCCCGGAATGATTTCTTCTGTTGTTTCAAATCTTCGCTATTACACAGATTTTAGGATTTTTGAGTTGACACCTGTATTTTTCAACAGGAATTTCTCAAGCGTAAGCGATGAAATAGAAAAACTTCCAGAAATGGCACGTCATTTAGCTTTTGCTTTTGTTGGCAACGATGCAAGACAGCTTTTCCGTGAAGCAAAGGGTGTGCTTGAACAAATGCATAGGGCTACCCAAATGGAAAGCTTGTCCTTTGCTCAAAACGATAAACCAAGTTGGGCAGATGAAGCCATGTGGTTAAATATAAAAGCTGGAAAAGATACAATAGGTGCTTTCGGGCTTATGTCTGTAAAGGTCAGCAAAGCCTGTGGAATAAAACGTAGCCTTGTTGTGCTTTGTGAGTTTGACGTTGACAAATTAACACCTCTTGCTTCCCGCACAAACACATTTGAACATTTACCGCTCTATCCAACATCTGATTTTGATCTTTCCATTGTATTTGATGAAGTAGTGAAGTGGGAAGACATAAAAAAACAGGTTGAACGCGTTGAAATGGTAAAGGACGTTGCGTTTATTGACGAATACAGGAGCGACAAAGTTGGAGAGAACAAAAAATCTGTCACGTTCCGTGTCTGGATTGCAAGCGACAAAGGAACCTTGACTGGTGAACAAATAGAACTGGCACAAAACCAAGTTTCAAAGAAAATTGAAAAAAAATTTGGCGGTCACGTCAGAAATTAAAAAAAAATACACAAAAGGAGAGTTTTATCATGAACGAACAATTGCAAAAGTTTAACGATTTACTTGACACATTAGAGGGCAAGCTCCGCTTGTTAAAACAAACAAACGATGCTCTGAATGACACTATCACAAGGCAAAAGAATGAAATGAACGAGAAGGATTTTCAAATTCTTCAGCTTCAAGAAGATCTTGACCGTGAAAGACAAAAGAGTGATGACCTCACAAGACAGCTTGAAGAACTAAACACACAAACGCAAAACACAATGAATGAACTTTCTGGAGATATGAACAACATCATTTCTCGCATGGAAAGAATTTCAAATGAAAATAACGAAGGTGCAAACGACCAAAACAACTGGGATGGCAATAATCAGCAATCAATTTTCTAAGCTTTTATTTATGAGAAAATTCTGCACACAGCTAATATAGGTAAAGAAAACAAATATGTTTATCACCAAAGAAACAGAAAAATTCACTTTTGTAGTGGGAAACAAGCAGTATTGTTTAACCTCTCCCCTTCCCAAAGAAAAGATGGAGGATATATTAGAACGCGTCAACTCCCAAGTGACAGCTCTTCCAGACCACCTCACACAGGATGAAAAATTATTGCTAACCCTGCTTTCCTTAACTGCAAATTTTGATTCACTTGAACAAAAATTACAATCTATTGTTTCAAAATTATCATAGGGAGCATATATTTTGCTAGATACAATTTTAATTTTTATCAGTCTATATTTCACAATTCACGGGCTTCGCAGAGGTTTCATCGGTGAAGTCATCTCAAACATTAGCTTTATTGCTGCCTGCTATTTCACATTTCATTTTTTTAGTGATGCTGGAATGATACTTGAAGCAACAACAGGAATGAATTTTTTTATAGCTAATGGAGTTGGTGCTGTTGCTATTTGGTTTCTCACGTCATTTGTGTTACATCTTGTAAAAAGGCTTCTTCATGGAGCCGTTGTCTCTGCTAATCTAGGAGCACTAGACAGGTTGCTTGGAATTGTAGCCGGTGCACTAAAAGCACTATTGGTCGTTTATCTTCTCATGATACTGGGGGTAAATGCTGCCTATTATGCCTCTCCTAACTGGATGACAAATAGCGTAGTTATGATGCAAGCAGGAGAGTTTTTACCACAGGTGACGAAGACACTAAAAGCAACAAAATTGCTTCCAGAAAATACAACTGTTCCAGAAACTACATTGAGCGATTTTATATTGACATACAACAAAAAAGATTTAATAGAAAAAAAATAGGTGCAAGATGTTCATTCATCCAAATGCATATAATAGTTTAGAAATTAAAGAGGTAACCAGGTTCGCATCACAATTTTGCAGATGCGAACTTGGCTTTTTTGTTGCTCAAAACACACGAACTGCAAATGACTTCCCTGACTTAAAAACTCGGCAAAATCTTTTTACGTGCTACATCAATTACATAAACAAAAATGGTGATTTACCCTGGTCACAAAAAATTATGCCAATTTATCACATGATAGAAGGCGCAAAATCTTGTGGAATTTTGTCAGGTCAAGAATTAACATCAGTGAAAATTTTGCTTACACTAGCTGACAAGCTAAAAGCTACCCTTTTGGTCGCATCCAGCGAATACAGCGAATTTAAAATCTTGATTGATCAACTGCGTGACTTTAGCTATGAGCTAGAACAATTGACGCTTATTGATGAAGATGGCTATCTCTATGATTCCGCTAGTGAAAAATTATCGGAGTTAAGAATGAATATTCGTAATATCCGTGATAAAATCCGCGCAAGGGGCAACGCAATTCTAAATGACAAACAAATTTCATCCCTGCTTACAGAACGAGTCCTTTCACAAAGATATGGAAAATTTGTATGTCTTGTGCGTTCAGACGCTCGTTCCACATTTCCTGGCACGGTTATTGAAGTGGCACCAAGAGGCAATAGCGTATATATGGCACCTTTTGCACTTGATAATTTGAATGCTCGTTACAATGCACTTTGTGCCGAAGAAAAGAATGAGTGCGACAGAATATTAACCGAGATAACGAGGCTTCTTATTGCAAGACTTGGAGCTATCAATAGTGCAGAAAATGTTATCGGAACGCTTGATTTATTCTTTTCTCTTGCAGAGACAATGAGGAAGTTCAAATGGCACATTCCTAATATATGCACAAAAACTTATATTAACTTACAAGAAGCTCGCCACCCACTTTTGCCAAAAAATTCTGTCCCGATAGACATCTACTGTGGCAATGATTTTACAAGTCTAGTTATAACTGGGCCAAATACTGGTGGCAAAACCGTAGCGTTAAAAACCGTTGGCGTTTGCACAATCCTCACCTGGTTTGGTTGGCCAATTCCTGCATCTAATGAGTCTATCATAGGCGATATTGACGCAGTTTTTACTGATATAGGTGACGAACAGAGCATAGAACAAAGCCTCTCAACCTTCAGTGCTCATATAAAACAGATCAAAGAAATTGATGAAGCTGCAACAGAAAAAAGCTTAATTTTGCTTGACGAGCTAGGCGCAGGGACAGACCCAGAAGAAGGTGCAGCCCTTGGAATTGCCATGCTTGAGAATTTTCTTGAGCGGGGTTCACTGGTTATTTCTTCAACACACCATAATCCAATAAAATATTTTGCTGTAACTCATAAAGGCGTTGAAGCAGCAAGCGTGGAATTTGACGCTCAAACGCTTGTCCCTACTTATAAAATCTTGATAGGAATTCCTGGTCAAAGTAACGCAATAACCATAGCCTCGCACCTCGGGCTTTCAACAACAATAATTTCACGGGCAAAAGAGGCAATGCTGGGCGAAGCGAACACACAAGAAATGATCTCCGAACTTATGCAAAAAACAGAAGCTTTGGCAATAAAACAAAAAGAAGCTGAAGCTCTCTTAAAACAAGCAACAGAACAAAAAGAAAAATATAATAAAAAACTTCAAGACCTACAAGATAATGAGTTTGAAATCATCAGCTCTGCTAAAGAAAAGGCAAACGAGATTCTTCGTTCTACACAGAATGAAGCAAATAATTTTATAAAAAAAATCAAAAATTCACAGAACATAAAAGATGCCCAAAGAATTCTTGAAAAGAAAAACAAAAGCGTAATGGCAAGGACTTCTTCACAAGCACGCTCCATTGAAAAGAAGCTACAAAAAGAATCCGTAGCAACAAGCGGAGATACACTTCAAGTTGGCGACACGGTTAAAGTTTTGTCACTGGGAATAGATGCCATCATAGAACACATCGGCAACAAAGAAGTAACCGTCACAAGCAAAAACGGGAATGTAACGATACCCAATGTGAAGTTATCCAACCTAAAATTGCTCAACCATGCTGAAACAAATAAACTTGATAAAAAATTTACAGTCTTTATTGAACGCCCTCAAAATGTTCCATTAGAACTCGACCTGCATGAAATGGATAGAACCACTGCAATACCAGAGCTTGAGCAATATTTAGATCGAGCTTATAGAGCGGGATACGGCTCAGTGCGAATAATACATGGGCATGGCAAAGGAGTTATGAGGCAAGCTGTCCATGATGTTTGTGCAGCAACTAGCTTTGTAAAAAGTTTTGCACTGGCGGGCATCTCAGAAGGAGGATATGGTGCCACAATTGTTACATTCAAGCACATATAGCATATAAACAACAGGAGCCCAAAGCAAACGCTTTGTGCTCCTGTTCTTTTATATTATAAATTTATCTTCGCCATTTTTGCAAATTCACGCTTATGTGCAGAACGCTTAAAGGCAAATTCTGCTTTTTGTTTCACAAAATCACTGCCTTCACCAGTGGCGATAAATCGGTCAAGCTCGTCATAGGTTAGCCCCATTTCAGACTCGTCTGTCTGTCCATCCCAAAGTGCCGCCGTTGGTGGACGGTCAATTATTTCCTGTGGCACACCAAGATAACGTGCAAGGGAAAATACTTCTCCTTTTAGCAAATCAGCAATTGGCATAAGATCAACGCCACTATCTCCATATTTTGTGAAATATCCAAAATAGATTTCATCCTTATTGGAACCACCACAAACTAACGCACCTTGGCTCTGCGCAATTGCAAAAAGAGTTGTCATGCGTAAACGTGGTTTTATGTTTGCAACGGCAAGTTCCGTCAAGTTATTTTGCATGTCTTTCAACGCTTCAGATTTCAACACATCAAAAGTTTTTGATAAATCTACCTTGGTGACATTGAAGCCAAATTTTTTTGCAAGAAGCAGCGCATAATTTTCATCTATTTGCATACTGTGGCAAGGCATAATAACACCAATTACATTCTCCTTACCAAGAGCACGACACAATAGCGCTGCCAAAACAGCCGAGTCAATTCCCCCACTAATGCCTAGCACTGCCTTGCTCAAATGTGCTTCTGCAAAGGCATTTTTTAACCAATCTACTAGATTGGTAGTTAGTTGCTCTGCATCACGATAAATTGACATTATTTAGATTCTGCTTTCAGAGCTTTAATGACGTCCTCTGTTATATCAACGCCACCATACAAAACATTTTGGCTATCTACCAAAACCGTAACTCCCTTGGATATTGCAACCCTACGTGCAATAAGATTAATCTCTTTTATTGCTGGCTCAATTGCCGATTCTTCCTCTATGCGAAGGTCAAGCTCCAGTTGCTGCAACATTTGTCTTCGCGCTTTTGGGTCATTTACATTAGCAGCCTGCTTCTTCACAGCAGCAATCTTTTGCAATGCTTTTTCCTTGTATTCCTTACGTATCACTGGAATCTTTTTTGATGCTGCAAAAGCACGTTCTTCATAGAAATAACCGATTTTATCAGCAGCAAATGCAGTTAAAGCTGTGCTAACTAATAATAAGCTAGCAAAAATACAACATATAAAAATTCTTTTCATTGTCATCATCATTCTCCTTACTTATTTTTTCTTTGTCTTGGTTGTTTTATTTGGAGCAGCCTTGGTTGGCTTTTGCACAGAAGCCTTGCCACCTATCTTTTGCTGCAATATTGCAATTGCCTTCTGCAATTGTTTATCTTTCTTTTTATCCCTATTTATTTCACCATCAACTACAATGTCTGGATTCAAACCTTTCTTGTCCATCATATAGCCACTTGGAGTGAAATATCTTGCAATGGTAATGTAGATACCAGATTTGTCTGGCAAATTAAATAGCGTCTGCACAGAGCCTTTACCAAAACTCTTTTTACCAATTATTGTTCCACGCTTATGATCCTTAATTGCACCAGAGAAAATTTCACTTGCACTTGCAGAGCCTTCGTTTATGAGGACAACAAGTGGTAGTTTGTTAGCACGTCCTGGAATTGCGTAAAGCTCCTCGTTAGCACCTGGGAAACGCCCCTTCATGCTAACAACAAGCCCCGTGTTAACAAATTGACTTGTCACCTTAACACAAGCATCTAACAAACCGCCTGGATTATTACGAATGTCCATAATAAAGCCTTGCGCTTTCTTTGTCATCAACTGCTTAATAGCCGCTTCAACATCTTCATTTGTTTTTTGATTAAACTGGTTTATCTTGATATAACCAAGCTTGCCTATCATTTCAAATCTGACTGTTTTAATTTTTATCATTTCACGAACAAGGTGAACATCTATCAATTGAGACGTATTCTTGTTCTTTCGGCGAATAGTGATATCTACTGGCACACCAGCCTTGCCACGTAACATCTTTACCACCTGGTCAAGCTTCATACCATGTGTGCTTTTCTTTCCTACTTTAACAATTTCATCCAAAGGCTTAAGTCCAGCTCTATCTGCAGGTGTTCCTTCCATTGGAGCTATAACCAATATTTTTTCATCTCGCTGACCAATATAAATACCAAGTCCGCCATACTCACCCTGCATCTCCATATTTTCTTCTTCCAAATCCTTTGGCTCAACAAAACGAGTGTAGGGATCTTTTAACGAAGAAACGAGACCTTTCATTGCACCATAATAAAGCTTCTCGTCATTATAGGTTTCCTTTTTGTCCGCATCAACTTGGTATGCCCCAAGGGTTCGTTTGACCTGCATTAGGATTTCCATCTGTTTGGGTGTAAATGGAAGACCTCCAGTATTGGGATCATCCTCTGCAACCACAGACCAACAGAAAACACTAGCAAGCACCAAAAGACACAGAGCAACCAGAATGATAACTCTCTTTTTGCTAAAAAACTTCTTCATGTTACACACCTCTAAATATAAAATAAAATTTTGCTTTTCAGCAATTATTTGCAATTATTATCTTAGATAACTCAAAGGATTTTTTGCTTTTCCATTAATACGAACTTCAAAATGTAAATGGTTTCCAGTAGACATACCAGTTGAACCGACTTCACCTATAGTGGTAGCAGGCGTTACTTTCTGCCCTTCACTAACACGGATTTTTGAAAGGTGACCATAAACGGTTATCATATCTCCACCATGGTCAACCATTATAACATTTCCATACCCTCTTTGCCAACCGGTAAAAAGAACTTCCCCTGCAAGTGCTGCTTTTACAGGAGTTCCCTTTGGCGCAGCTATATCAAGCCCGGTATGCTGGCGTTTGACCTTTAAAACAGGATGCGTCCTTGTGCCATATTGGCTACTAATGCGCCCCTGACATGGCCAATTCAATTTACCACCTGTGTAATATTTAGTTTCAGGTGGAGCGGAAGCTCCTTGCTTTGCTCGTAAAGCTTGCCTTTGTCTTATGAGCCTTTGCACAGTGTTATCAAGTTCACGCTGTGCTTTTTTTATTTCTTCAAGCTCTGCAAGATATAATTTTTTATCCTGTTGAACCTGAGCAAGAACCCTATTTTTTTCTTTTGTATCAGCTTGAAGTTGGATATTTTGCTGACGTAAATCCTCGTGTTGCACCTTCAAATTGGAATGTTCTTGCTCCAATCTAATTTTAGAATCACCAAGACGTCTCGTTTTTGAACCTAATGCAGTGATTAAGTCCTGATCCTGCTTTGCAATTTTCCCAAGCAAATGGACATTCTCCATCGCATCATGCGTATTTTTTGTTGACAACAAGAGATCAACATCAGCCAATTGAGCATGTTTATATATATCTATAAGTCTAGCTCTTAACAGTTTTTTATCTCTAATAATTTGTCGTTCAAGTTCCGCAATATTGTTCTTAGTAACAACGATGTTGTTCTCTGTTTTATGAATTTTTGCTGTGACTATATTTGTCTTTTGTTGTGTTAAGACAACCTTCTTTGCTAGGTGATTAAGTTGTTGTGTAACATTTTTTTCCTTCTTACGGCTAGCTCTTATCTTTGAATTAACGTTTTTCATTTGCTTTTCAAGCTTTTTATAGTTGTTTTCTTGAAGCCTGATTTGTTCATCCAGTTCACGCTCTTTCTGTTGGTCGGCAAAGGTAGATGGAGAAAAAGCCAAAAGGAAGCACATAGTAAGCAATAAAAAAATAGATACCTTTTTTTTCATACTACTGCCTTTTGTTAGCTCTGTGAACAAAATCACACACAGCAATAAAACTTGCTAAGAAACTAACAAAAGTTCCTCCTAATATTAATTTCCATGAGAGCTCTACAACAAACTGAGATGAATCAATAAAAGCAAAAAACGGAACAAAGGACTTTAGCATATTAATTAAATTCAAATATGATAACGAAAGTGCAACTGAAGCAATTGTAGCCGAGACTCCACCAAGAATTGCTCCTGAAATCACAAATGGAGCTATTACATAACCACTAGTAGCACCAACTCTAACCATCATATTTATTTCGTTGGTGTGAGAATATGCTGTAAGTCGTATTGTATTAAAAAGAATCAGTGAACAAGCAACAAGTGCCATTACTATCATAGAAAAAGACAAATTATCCAAAAATTTTGACACTCTAGCCAATCTTTTCACTAAATCTCCAGCATACACAACATCATCTACATCATCCATTGTTTTAATTTTTTCCACAATTGAAGGAAGAAACTTAGAATCGGTAGCATAAATCTCGATGCTCTCCGGCAAGGGATTATCTCCAACCAGTGTAATTGCTTCAGATTGATTGCCGAGACGAGAACGTAACCTCGCCAATGCTTCAGATTTTGAAACAAAATTGACATGTGAAACACCTGACAAATTCTCCATCCTTGTTCTTGCCACCGCAATATTTGCACCTTGCCTTAGATAGGCTTGAATAGACACACCGTCATCCAAGGAGTCAAAAATGCTATTAACATTGCTAGCAAAAAGCCATGTCGCTCCAACTATTGCAAATACACAGAATGACGTAAGCAAAGTAAAAACTGTCATCCCCCATTGGCGTGCCAATAGTCTCATTGCATCACGAAAAGCATATCTTAATTTTTGCATAAGCTGTACCCCCCGTTTGGATCATCTCTATTTATGCAGCCGTGGGACAATTCTATAACCCTGTGGCGGAAATCATTGACAATCTGCATATTATGCGTTGAAACAATTATGGTTGTTCCGGCAGCATTTATATCAAATAGTAAATCCATAATTGCACCTGCAGTTCTTGGATCAAGGCTTGCAGTTGGTTCGTCTGCCAAAATTATATCAGGCTCTGTAACAATTGCTCTTGCAATAGCTAAACGCTGCTGCTCACCACCAGAGAAAAAGCTTGGCAATAAATCTTTTTTACTCCAAAGCCCAACTTCATGCAAGACTTCCCCTGCGTGATACTTCACGTCCTGAGGGCTTAAGCCTAATATTTCAAGTATAAATGCTATATTTTCAAATGCAGTTAGTTGAGGTAATAGAGCAAAGTCTTGGTATATTATACCTAAATTTCTCTTATACATTGCAGTTTCTGTGCTAGACATTAGTGCAAGGTCATAATCACCCACAGTAACCTTACCACTTGTTGGCAGCACTTCACAAGAAATAGTTTTCATAAAAGTACTCTTTCCTGAACCAGTTGCACCAATAAGATACACAAACTCACCAGTTCGGATAGTTGTGGTAACATCTTCCAACGCTACAGTGTCTCTACCAAACACCTTTGAAACATGTGAAAATTTAATATCCATTTTCTCCCTCCAACTCAAAATTAAATATTTGTTAAGAGTTGCTCCAATACAATTTTTTCTGAAGCAAGTTTCGTAAAATCATCCTGAGTAATTTTTTTTAATGTTAATGGCTGATCTGCCCTTTCCACAAGTGGTAGGTCATAATCTTGTGCAAAGCTACGCACCTTTGGATTGTAGGGGCCAAGTGCTATTGGCAATTTTAAGGCAGCAGAGAGGATACAAAAGTGCAATCGCATACCAAGAGCATATTTTGCAGATTGAGCTTCTGATTTGAAATGTTCGAGATCTTTTACTAGTGTAATTGGCAATTTGAGCAAGACATTAGCCTCAATAAGCCTTTCAAACTCATTTACGTCGCCAGAAGAAAAAGCAATATACTTCAAGTCCAATCCATTTTGTGCAACAAAATTTTTTGCTTTATTTGACAGCAGTTCTGCAAAGGCAGAATACCTATCACGAACATTTAACAGCACAAAATGTGCCTTGTCACCATTATAATTTGATTGAGAAAAATTATTTAGTAACAAAACCAAATCACTATGCAAGTAAGATTTTATGGAGTGAAGCTCTAAATACTCTTTGCTTAATTTGTCTCTCACAGTTACTTTGGTGGCCAAATTAAATGCAATATTGGTAAGAAACTTTCCACATTTTGTATTTAGCGGACCAATTGACTGTCCTATCATATATATACGACAGCCACAAATTTTGGCAATAAATTCATAGAATAGGTAGTAAAGACAGCTCAAAACATTTTTTTCATCTTGAAAAATCCCACCACCACCAAAAAGAAGCACCTTAGTCTTTAGAAAAATTTTGACATTTGCAAACAAATTTTTGCGAAACAGTGCCTTTATTCCTAAAGACCTTGCTGTGGAATCGTCAGCCCCCACAAGGATACGCAAGGTTTCGGCTTTATAACCAAGACGCAATAATTCGGCAACGAGCGAAGAACAAAGCAGTTCATCTCCTAAATTGCCAAAACCATAATACCCAAATAATACAAAATTTATTGGTCGGTTAGCGTATTTCATTGCTATATATTTTTGTGACCCTATTCAATACAATTTTTAATGCTACTACAGCCAAAAATCCTAACACTGCCCCTAAAATCATACCGTTGGCAACTCGAATAAGCGTCATAAAATACGCAGTGTGGAAATGACAGAATGTATTAAAGGCTGACCCAAAGGCGACGCAAGTCGCAAGCCGAAGAACCTCTCTATATTGCGGAATAAAATTGTTCTTCCTAATGTAATGATAAAGAAGCAAAGCAGGATAACCCAACAAAAATTCTTTAGTGCGTGGGCGAACAATAAAAATACGCTCTAGTAGATTTCTAAAAGCCATTTCAGAAGAAGATACTTCTTCAACATTTCCGCTACGTATTGCCATAACAAGAAGAGCAAGCAACACAAAGCCAAGTAAAACAAGCTCTCCCCACAATGCAGGGCGAGAAACAATTTCCCTTGGTGATTCAGGATGCACTTTTTTAAACAAGTCATATATAAACACAAGCAAGATTGGCAATAAAAGCGTCAATTTCACACCGCTAAAGGGGGCAACGCGAACAATAGCTTCTGTTGTCCCATAAAAAGCAGCAATAGACGTGCCACCTGCAAAAACAACTAAAATTGCAAATAAATAATTTTTTAATACATTTCTTTCTTTTGCGTCCAATGCTATGAGTGTCGCAACGGTAGCCCCTAGTCCAGCAATAATACCACCTAAAACTTTACTTATCAATTCAAACTTGTATATAGCAAAAGCTAGTAAGACAGTAAAAATAGCACTAACTAAAGTAGCTACAAGGTTAATTTTTTCACTTTCAGTAAAAAGTGAAGCAAAATACAATAAAGACACAACAAAAAATAACGCTATCGCAACTGCGGCAATTGGCGAACGTTGAACATCTGGAAAATCCAAGGGTAAGCCCATATGGAAACCAATTTTGACGAGTGAATCACGAACAAAAGAAAGATCTGCCTTAAAATCTTCAAATTTGTTCCCCATCTGTAAATCATAAGGATGTAACAGGAGAACTCTTATAGACCTTTCATATATTGCACGAGTATATCTGTCAAGAGCAGTTTTCTTTGTTATGTTTCTATTAATAATTTCATCCTTTGTAAGACTATGAAGCTGCAAAACAAAAGGAGACATCTCTTTTGCAAAATTTGCTGTCCCTATTTGTTTTACAAATTCAATAAGGCTCAAAGAAATTTTGTGCTTTTTTAATTCTTCCGCTAGTGGCTTGATGTCTGGATAAGCTGGAACCACAACGCCATTAACGCAAACACTAAAAATGCTTGGGCAAAGCTCTACAAGATCATCCATGTAAGATGCAACATTTGTTCCGTCAACTCCCGTAGAAGCACCTAAACGAAAAATTACAGGGATGTTATTCTTTTGTGCAAAATCCAATCCTTGAAAATCTGGTAAATAGAATGTTGTAGCAATGTCTTCAATTGCGACAGGCAAGGCAACATAAACACCATGTGAAGCGTAACAACTCTTAGAAGTTGGATATTTTTTTGAGAGGTGCTTGAGCAATTTGTCTTTGTAGGCGCAGTCATTTGCGATAAACAGCACTGCTTGACCAGGCTTAAAGCCCTCTACTGAAGTGCTATCTTGCAACTTAAGACCATCCGTTGTCATTCCGCCACTTGCCACTACATTATATTCACCGCTGACAATGGCACGAACACCACCATCATAGAGCTCATCGTAAATTTCGTTTTGACTTTTTTGAGTTAGAAAAGCTAGGTTACTTATATCCTTGAAATCTACAGCCAAACAAACACTTTTAGTTTTTTTTTCAAAACTTAAACGAGGTGACAATGAGAAAAAAGAAAGAATAAAAACACAACATAAAATTAAAACTGTAATAAATTTCTTATTCATTTGTATTTACTCCACTAAATTGCTGTATCAAGGGGAAACCCAATTCCGCCATCATAGAAGATAAAAGCTCCAAAGGCAAGCCAACAATATTAAAGTAGTCACCTTCTATAGAAGAAATGAGCAATGTTCCCATACCTTGAATTGCATAAGCTCCTGCCTTATCCGAACTCTCTCCACAAGATATATAAGATAAAATTTCTGACCTTGTTAAAGGTTTCATTGTTACGAAACTTCGAGAAAACTTCGTTAAAACTTTTCCTGCAGGATTTATAACTGTAACGCCAGTAAAAACTTCATGAGTGCGTCCTTCAAGGCTTAACAACATTGAGAGCGCATCTTCATTACTTTTAGGCTTACCTAATATTTTCCCATCTACAACAACTATGGTATCAGCGCCAATAACCCATGAAGAAGATGCACTGGAAGCAACATCCTGTGCCTTTTGCAAAGAAAGCAACATAGCCACCTCTTGTGGTGCAAGGTTTTTGTCCACATTTTCTGGTTTGTCAGACGGTATTACATCAAAGCTCCAACCAAGCCCTTTTAATAACTCAATACGTCTAGGACTTTTTGATGCCAAAACAATCTTCATATAAGTATTTAGTAGCAAATTGCTACAACTCCTACTATAAAACAATAGATACCAAAATAATGCCATTTAGCTTCAATTATCATTTTTTTCAAAAGAGCCAAGGAAAGATAGCCAACAAAAAATGCTACTAAGGCTCCTAAATACCACCCATCAGGAAGTGAAAGAAAGAATTCCTCAGTTCCTAAATCAAAATACTCTAAAAGACAAGCTCCACAAACAGCGGGAATAGATAACAGGAAAGAAAATTTAAAAGCTTCGTCTTTATCAATTCCAAAGAAAAGTGCGGTAGCAATAGTTGAACCAGAGCGCGAGATGCCTGGTAGCGTAGCCATACCTTGAACAAGTCCAATAAACGCACTGCTAGTGTAACCAATTTTATCTCCCTTATCTTCTGCAAATTTTGTCAGCAAAAGAATTACACCTGTAACACAAAGGAAAACTCCTACTAAAGCAACATCTTGCGAAAATGTCTCTACAAGTTCTTTAATAGAAAGACCAATAACTCCAGTAAGAAAAGTGCCTATAAGCACACCGCACCCCAATCTCCATGGTAACTCGCTACGTAAATTTTTGTTTTTTAGAGCACGAAACCAACCAGATACGACTTGGACTATATCATTACTAAAAAAGAAAAGTGTAGCAAGTGCTGTAGCTATATGTAAAACCAACTCATATGGAAGTGAAGATTCTAATTCAAGTCCGAGTATTTCCTGAAAGATAGCAAGATGACCAGAACTGCTTACTGGCAAAAACTCAGTTGCGCCTTGAACTACGCCAAGAAATAAAGATTTCCACATAAAAAATTACCTCCAAAAAAATTATCGCTTAATGTTTTAACACCGTAACAAGTGGGACAATTGTAGGAAAATCCCGAGTTGTTTTTGAATAAATACGTCTTATTCTTTTTCTGATTTCTGTTGGTAAACTTTCAACATCTGCACCTGGAACTCTTTCCAACTGAGCGACAGCATCTTTTACTGCATGGATAAACTCATTTTTATAGTGACGAATTTCTGAATTTATTACTGTTCCACGCGTTTCCACTTGTGGCTCGGCAACAAGAGAATAATGAGCGCTAAGCACAACAGAAACAGTGACTACACCTTTTTCTCCAAGGTCACGTCGCTCCCTCATTATGCTCTTTTCAAACTCACCAAGCGCAATGCCATCTATAAGCACTGCTCCTGTTTGAACAGGCTTTCCCTTGACTGCCTTCGTGTTTGTATTCATACGCAACACTTCGCCATTTTGCAAGATAAAGACGTGCCGAGGACTAAGTCCCATTTCACGCGCTAATGCAGCATGGTGAACAAGATGCCTATATTCGCCATGGCAAGGAACAAAAAATCGAGGTCTAATCAGTGAAAAAAGAAGTTTTAATTCTTCACGGGAAGCGTGACCAGAAACGTGAATAATATCTTGACCACTACCATGCGAAGAATAGACCACCTCGACACCAAGCTCAAAAAGTCTGTTTATGGTATCAGAAACAAGTTTTTCATTTCCTGGAATAGGTGTGGCTGAAATTATGACAACATCTTTATTACCCAAAGTAACTTGCTTATGAGAATTTCTGCTCATAATAACAAGTCCGGAAAATGGCTCTCCTTGACTTCCGGTTGTAATAACAGTAAGGCGATTAGGTGCAATATTTTTGGCCTCTTCCGCCGTAACCAACATACCAGCAGGAATCTTCATATATCCTAGACGACTGGCTAATTCCACATTTGCTACCATACTACGTCCAAGTATAAGCACACGCCTATTAAAACGTTGACTAACAGCCATGATGCTTGCAATTCTGTTTAAATTACTTGCAAAAGTAGCAACCAGAATACGTCTATCTTTGTATCTACGAAAAAGTTTATCAAAAGTTTCTCTCGTGCATTTCTCAGATGGCGTAAAGCCTGGCCTTTCCACATTGGTGGAATCAACCATCGCAAGCAAAACCCCTTTGTCGCCAATTCGTGCCAACGCACTAAAATCGGGACTTACACCATCAGTCGGAGTAGTATCAAACTTAAAATCTCCACTGTGGAAAATAATTCCAAGTGGCGTTGTAATAGCTAGCGCACAGGAATCAGGAATTGAGTGACATAATTCTATAAATTCAACTTCAAAATCTCCGATTTTAACGTGATCACACTGCTCCACAATCTTAAAACGAGGCTTAAAACGAGGGCAAGCCTCTGTCAATTTATTCTCAATAAGACCGGCAGTTAACTCTGTACAATAAACAGGAACATTTAATTTTGGTAATACAAATGGCAATGCTCCTATGTGGTCTTCATGCCCGTGTGTAATAATAAATGCCAATATATTGTCTCTATTTTCCATTAGAAATGACACATCAGGAATAACAAAATCTATTCCTAGCATATCTTCTTCAGGAAATTTTAAACCACAGTCAACAACTATGTATTTTTCACCATAGCCTATGACTGTCATATTTTTCCCTATTTCACCCATTCCTCCGAGTGGGCAAATCATTAATTCTTTTCTTCTTCTAATCATGATACTATCGAATCAATCGCTCCTTCCATAATGGATGCAACATGCCTCATCAGCTCTGCATCACGAGATTCCACAAAAATTCTAACTAGTGGTTCTGTCCCAGAAGGACGTAGCGACATACGTCCTTTTTGACCAAGCAGTGCAGCAGCTTCTTTCTCAGCTTGTTTCAATATTGGAGAAGCCATTACTGCATTTTTATCCTTCACAGTTTTATTTATCAAAAGCTGCGGATAGGGATTGAATCTATCCACAAGGGTATTTAAATCTTCTTTTAAGTAAGATAAAGCTGTAAGGAAAAGTATAGCGCTCGCCATACCATCGCCGGTATTGGCAACATCAAAAGCAATTATATGTCCGGACTGTTCTCCCCCAAGCCGAGAACCAGTTTCTTTCATTTTCTCTAGCACATAACGGTCTCCAACATCTGTGCGATAGGTCACTATTCCTTCTTCTGCCAAATGATCAACAAGTGTCATGTTTGACATTATTGTGGCAACAAGACCAGCTCCCAATTTATTGGTAGCAGCAAGATAACGTGACACAACAAGCATCATTATGTCCCCATCAATTGTCCTACCTTTTGCATCACACATAAGGACTCTGTCTGTATCACCATCAAAGGCAATTCCAAGGTCTGCATGTTCTTTTAAAACAACAGCCTTTAGGTTATCTAGATGCATCACGCCAACATTTTCATTGATATTCTTACCATCTGGTGAATTGGCAAGAAAAATAACTTCTCCATCCCAGTGAGAGAATAATGGTTTAACAAATGCGCTTGCAGCACCATTTGAAGCATCGACCACAAGCTTCTTGTTATATCCCTTTACAGCGCCAAAGGTTGAAACTAACTTATCAAGATAAAGTTGTCCTAGTTTCGTTCCATCTTGCCATATTACTTCATCTGTATTTACGACAAGATTTTTATCATAAACTTTGTCAAAAATTTCCTCTATCTCAAATTCATCCTTATCGCTTAGCTTGAACCCATCTACATGGAAAAATTTTATTCCGTTATACTGCCATGGGTTGTGAGAAGCAGAAACCATAGCTCCTCCAGCAAACTTGCCATTTTTCAAAACAAAACTTACACCTGGTGTTGGCAGAACACCTAAAAATACCACTTTTCCGCCGGCAGCGACAATACCCTGTGCAAGTGACTTTGCAAGCACCTCTCCACTTATTCTGGTATCCATGCCAATTGCTATAGGTAAAGAATCGTGATCCGTTGATTTATTCCACTTTGCATAAGACATTCCTAATGCATAGGCAAACGCTTGTGTCATATTTCCCTGAAAAGCTATATCACGGACACCATCCGTGCCAAAATATTTTCTCTTATATGATTCCAACTTCAACACCTTCTAACGTATTTTACAAATTGCTAATTTCTTGTAATCGTAACAATATTAGGCTCTATACCTAGTAACTTAATTCCACTTTTTTTACTTCTAAATGATATTGGCAAGGTTATCTTTTTTTTCACAATATTCGTTGCATCAACAAAAATTTCAAAAGGATGTTCATCATTTGAACTATTCATTACTGAATCGGTTACTTCAACAGTAACGGTAGCACCTTTATGAGAAAACGTCCAATCTGACTCATTTGAGCCTATTAATTTGATGGGAACATTAGTATAATTTTTTTTCACCGAGTGCTCTTTACAAATTAGATTAAGGCGAACATTATCAGGTGCATCTAATTTAGTTACATATTGCGAATTTCCGAATTCGTTCGGGATAACAAATGGAATAGACATACTGGTAGTTCCACGAACATTTGAAACGTCAACATTACCAAGGTTTATATTTTTAAAGGTCTTAAAAAAGGATGCCTTGGCTGTTACCTTTACTGTAGCAGGGAGTAGAACAGCTCTTGTTATAATCAAATTATTCTGTGGATGCCCGACAAGTGAGAATTTTAACGGCAACTCTTTTGAAATTATCTCATCATTAAAAACAACGTGAGCCACAACATTTTTTTGTGAAAGGGTAAGCCCTGTATCGTTAACAAGATCTTCAGCTAGTCCTTTAATGATTACTGGCAATGTAATATTGCCCTTATCGTCCAATTTTGCTGTGTCTAACAAAACATTAAGTTCAGAAACAGATTTAACGGATTCTTCTCTACCAGAAACTACTATTTGTGAAGGAGTGACAATAACATCAGTAATGTTTTTGTCCTCTTTTTTCCCCACAAAACTTACATTTACTGGCAAAATACGTTTCATCCTTCTGTAAATAGTTACTTTACAATGCAAAGGGTAAACACGAGAAACTGTGACATCATTCGATGCAGATGTGACTTGGATATCCTTAAAATGAGTTCCAACTGTTGCTCTTTTCAAATCTACAACAGCCCTTAAATCATCGGCAGAAAACACCAAAAGGGATTTTTCCTTTCCAGAAACTTTTACCCTAACAACATCAATAGAAACTTTTTTATCCAAACCGGAAGAAAGTCCTATATAACGGACAGGGACAGAGAAAGTTCTTATAGCTTTCACTTCGCTATCATACGAAACAAAGCACCAAAATGCTATTGAGAGCACTAGCGAAAACAAAAAAAGAAGAATATGTGTGAGTTTTTGTATTCTTACCGGCGTATGAAAGCCCAATGTAAACATACCAAAAAATTTGGAAACAATTTTTTTCAGACTATCCAACATCAATTGTTCCCTCCCAAATTCTCTCTCAATTCCTCAGCAAACTTTTCCAAGAAACCACCTTCAGTTTCTTTCCGAGAAAAATAATGCATTAATATTTTTGAAAGTTGCTCTTTATTTAATGGTTTTGAAAAATTACCGGAGATAGCAGCACGGATTTCACTTCTTTCCTCAGAAACAACAAGAGCTATTGCATCTGTCAATTCTGTAAGTCCTAGTGCAGCTCTATGACGGGTTCCATACCAACTGGAGATGTCAAAACGTTCTGTCAAAGGCAGATAACAAGCACCTGCAATAAGATTTTGACGATTACAAATTAGAGCACCGTCATGAAGCGGTGTACCTTCCCAAAATATCGTTACAATTAATTCAGAAGTTATATCGGCATTTAAAACTTTAGAAGTCATCCAATATTCTTTCAAACTTGTATTTCTTTCCAAAACACAGATGGCACCTATGCGATGCTCTGCACAATAAAGCAAGGCTTTTGTAACTTCACTAGCCTTTTTATTTTGCAAATCATTTTCTCCACGGGATCTCCAACCACTGCCTTTTCCTAATTCCTCAAGTGCCCTACGAAGTTCAGGTTGAAATAAAATCGGAATAGCAATAAGAAAAGCACCAAAAAACTTAGTAATTAACCAAGAGAGGCTTCTTAGATTAAAAATATCTGCCAGTGCACCCAAAAAGGCAACAATAATCAGCCCCTTTACCAATTGCATGGCACGTGTACCAACAAAAAGCAGGAGCATCTTGTAAATGATGTAAGCTACAACGAGAATATCAATTATATCTTGAAATCTAATTTCATAAAATAACATCGCTTACAATGCCTCTTTTATTTCTTTACTAAAATATATACTACATTTCCCTTGTCATACGTTCCAGAATTGTCTTGACTTAAGGTAGTATCTTTATATAAAGGGATATCATCCTTCATCTTAAACAACCGATTTGCTACACCACTATTAGCCTCTAAGTTCCCCTTGCTAGCAGAACCATCATATTTCACAAAAAGCGCGCCAGTGTCACCTTCACCACTTGTTTCCAGGGAAAAAGGTGTGCCATCATAGGATACAGATGTTTCCAAATAATCGTTCAGTTCATTTACATTGCTGGGATATTTTCCGTTTTCAGCATAATAAAGGACACATGCTGTCTTGACATTCTGCATATCGGAAACAATCTTCAAGGCCTGTGCTTTGTCAGTAGCATTGCTAGAGGAAATAGCCAAAAGCCCAGACATAATACCAATAATCGTCACAGCAATAAGCACTTCTAAAATTGTAAAAGCTGGATGTGTTTTCATAAATATATGTGTCCTCTCTATTATCTTTACGAAAATAGCGGCTAATTTTAGCACAAAATCAAAGCTTTTACTAGTATAAATTTTGCTTATACCCTTATACCCTTATACCCTTATATTCTGCAAAATCAAAACCACCCTTCAAAAGGGTGGTTTGCACTAGGGCTATAAGCCCTGGTTACTAGGC
>CALELF010000100.1 GCA_937902895.1 uncultured Synergistaceae bacterium
TTTTTTATTTCACTGTCCGTTTGACGGGGTGCAGACCAGTTCTCTATGGCAAAAACAATTTACTTGCTTTTTTATTGCAAAATAGCAAATATATGCTAAAATACACGCTTGAAAAGAAAATGGGGAGTTTTCTTGCAAATAAAAGAAAGTAAAAACTAGGAGAGAAAAATATGAATTTAAACAATGCAGACAGAGCTGAAATTTTAGTTAGAGCTTTACCATACATTCAAGAATATACGGGCAAAATCGTTGTCGTAAAATACGGTGGAAACGCCATGACTGACGGTATCTTAAAAGATTGTGTCATGAGAGATATTGTGCTTCTTCGCCTTGTCGGTGTAAAGGTCGTGCTTGTTCATGGCGGTGGCCCAGAAATTTCTGACATGCTAAAGCGTGTCGGAAAAGAAAGCCGTTTTGTCAATGGGCTTCGCGTTACAGACCAAGAAACAGTAGAAATCGCACAGATGGTGCTCGCTGGCAAGGTAAACAAAGACCTTGTCAATCTTATTCAGTGCCTCGGTGGCAATGCAATAGGACTTTGCGGAATTGACGGACACCTCATAAAAGCAACCTTGAAGGACAAGGCGCTTGGCTTTGTTGGAGAAATCACAGAGGTAAATCCGCAGCCAATTTTAGACTTGCTAAATGCCGGTTACATTCCCGTCATTTCCACTGTTGGTGGCGATGAAGATGGCGTTGTCTATAACATAAACGCAGACACAGCAGCAGCAAAAATTGCAGCCGCATTAAAGGCAGAAAGCCTTATTTCTTTGACAAACACACCAGGCATTTTGCGTGATCCAAAGGACGAGTCAAGCCTTATTCGTCGCATAACCTTGAAATCTGCCGAAGAGCTCAAGGCAGACGGCACTATCACCGGCGGTATGATTCCAAAGGTTGAGTGTTGCACAGATGCAATAAAAGACGGTGTCAAAAAGGTGTTTGTAATAGACGGACGCGTGCCACATTCTATTCTTATGGAAACCCTCACAGACGAGGGACTCGGCACAATGTTTCGCGCATAGTTTGCACCGCACAAATATTTCATGAATTTTTTACAAAATCCAATAAAGAGAAGATATTATTTTTTAGACATAGCAAAAACAATTTCAATTTTAGGAATGATTTACACCCATATCCTTGAAGAATTTTTGCGTTATGTTTCGCCCTCTTTTCAGGCTTCTTGGTTCTCATTTTTTAACCATATCCGAAGTATATTTATAGGTGCTACTGGTTTTATGTTGATCATGGGATTGAGTGTCCACTGTAGTCGCAAAAACACCGTGCGTGATTTTCTAAAAAAAGGACTTAATCTTATGATTTGGGGTCTTTTACTGAACATTGCAAGAAACCTCGCTTATGCCATATGCATTGGAATTACTCGCCCAGCAAGTTTGATATTACTCTTTATGGATGAGAATATCTTTTTCTTTGCAGGACTTACCATGTGGGCTTTTGCTCTATTGGTGAAATTAAAAACAAAACCTTGGCAATTTCCTGTTATTGCTATCGCAATTTCGCTTGTCGGCACAGTTATTACTCCGTATTTGCTACATTTCCCACAGCTTGGCACTTGGATATATTTTACAAGTGGGCACGTTGACGCTATTGTAGGGACACATTTTGATGTCCTGAAAGCTGCCTTTACAGAGCTTTTTTATGACTCCTGCGGGTATGACGGTTTTCCATTTTTTACTTGGTTTTTCTATCCTGCATGCGGATACTTTTTAGGTTATTACATGGTGAGATGCGAAGATATTAATAGCTTGACGAAAAAATCTTTTTTGGTTGCCTTACCATGTCTTATCATTGCAATTTTTTTAAACTCTTCTTTTAACCTTGGAAATATTGTTTTCAATTTTACAAAATATGAAGAGCTAGGTTTTTCTGGTATTTGTGCAACAGCACACAGTCAGAATTTCTTTGACTCAATCTTAATTCTCTTGGGAGCAGTTACATTTTTTTGTGTTTTACATTTCGTCTTTTCCAGAGCAAAAACATTTAACACCACCTGTTCTCACATTGCAAAACAGCTAACTCATATTTATGTTGCCCAATGGATAATTATTAGTAATCTCGATACCGTTTTCATGAAGTCTGACCGCTTTATATATTTTTCCGGCTCAGATGTCTTTTTGTTATATATTACAATTTTTGTGGCGTCATACCTAATATCAATACTCTACACACAGTTAAAAAAGAAATTACAAATTGCGTGAAAGGAATTAAATTATGGATATTTTTGAATTAGACAAACAATATGTTGCTCCTACCTACGCAAGGTTTCCGGTAAATCTTGTAGCAGGAAAGGGAAGCGTTGCAATTGACAACAACGGCAAGGACTACATAGACCTCGGAGCTGGAATTGCCGTTAATATTTTTGGCTTTTGCGACGAAGAATGGATGGCAGAAGTTACAACGCAACTTCACACTTTCCAGCACACATCAAACCTCTATTACACATTTCCCTGTGCAAAGTTAGCAGAGCAACTCTGCAAAAGAACAGGGCTCAAAAAAGTATTTTTCTCAAACTCGGGCGCAGAAGCAAACGAGTGCGCCATCAAGGCAGCAAGAAAATACGCGAAAGACACAAAAGGCGAAGACTATTACACAATAGTTACACTTCGTGATAGCTTCCACGGCAGAACCCTTACCACACTTGCTGCCACGGGGCAAGACGCTTTTCACAAAGACTTTTTGCCATTAACAGACGGTTTCTGTCACATTGAGCCAACAGTTGAAGAATTGCGTCGCATTGTAGATGAGAAAAAAGTCGCAGCAATTATGTTTGAGCTAGTCCGTGGTGAGGGCGGTGTTCTGCCACTAACAAAGGAATTTGTCGCAGAAATGGTGAAAATTGCCAAGGAACGTGACATTCTTCTCATCGCTGACGAAGTTCAAGTAGGAAATGGAAGAAGTGGCAAGCTATACAGCTTTATGAATTTTGATTTTTTGCCAGACATTGTTACAACGGCAAAGGGGCTCGGTGGCGGTTTGCCAATCGGTGCTACCATGCTTGGAGCGAAGGTGGAAAACACCTTTGCACCAGGACTTAATGGTTCAACCTTTGGCGGAAACCCAGTAGCTTGTGCGGGGGCGCTAAACATTTTGTCACGCATTGACGATAATTTGCTTGCAAGCGTTATGGATAAATCTGACTACATATTTAGCACCTTGCAGGGGACAAAGGGAATTGAGAGCGTTACTGGCATGGGGCTAATGATAGGAATAAAAACAGTAAAGCCAGCCAAAGAAATCGCCATGAAGTGCATTGAGCGTGGCGTTCTTGTCCTCACAGCACACGACAAGGTTCGTCTCCTTCCTGCCCTTAACATTCCGTTTGATTTACTCGTCAAGGCAATTGATGTTTTGAAAGAAGTTTGTGCAGAATAATTTAATGTAGGTAAAAATCATCTGTCTATCAATCGTATTTGATTAAAAAATATTCAGTGATATGGGGCAAATAACGATGGTTTCTAACAATTCAAATATTTCTCTTTTGCAAGCAATGATGTAGTACAATTTTTGTTGACAAGTTTTCCTCGAACGATTAAAAATATTT
>CALELF010000101.1 GCA_937902895.1 uncultured Synergistaceae bacterium
AGACATATTGATTGCCATTGCTGTGTCCGAAATTGATTTTGTTGTTTCGCTTGCTCCCATCTTGGTGAATGTAAAATTACCCGTTGCCTTGTCATAGGAAACCTTGTATTTTAGTGAACTTGATGCAACATGCAGACCTTCCTTTTCACCATCATATGAAACAGCTGCGGCTAAATCTTTGTTTTGTGTAAAAGGAATAACAGTTATACCACTACTTGCGTCAGTTAAAAGTGTTAAGGCTGTAATGTGAAGAATTCCATTTCCAGTAACTGTTCCGCCGTTATTAACATTGAGTGTGTCCATTGCCACTCTTGCAAGGTCAACACTTGCTTTTAAATATCCATCACCGACAAGCTCAATGTTTTGGAATTTGAAATCTTGAACCGCCCCCGAAGTGCTAAAGGCACCAAGATCCAAACCACCGCCATTAAAGATTAAATCATTGCCTCTATCGGATATATTAGATGATTGTGCAACAGAAAAACCATTGGCTGAAGATACTTCATCAAAGGCATAATTTAGCACTATTTTCTGATTATTTATTTCATTGGCAATTTCTGCCGCTTGATGTAAATCTAGTGTTCCCTTTATCTCTGCTCCTGAAGAACTTACTGCTTTTTCTATGGTGTTACCAAAGAAAGAAATCGTTCCATCATTAGTCACAGAACCACTAATCTTTTCAAAATCGTTGAGCGAAAGTGATCCATCCTGCTCAACCTTGACATTGGCATCTATTATGCCTTTGTCTGTAGCCTCACTGAGTGTAAGCGTTCCTGCATTTGCGATTGTAACGTCATTTCCTATTGAGCTATTGAGTGTAACAGAAGCATCATTTGTTCCATCACCAATTTGTGTCAAGCCAGCACCGGTTATTTCATAGTTAAGCTCACCATCTGCATTTACAATAAGCTCACCTTTGTTAGCTACTGTATTACCAATATTAGCTGCGGAAATTTCAAGTAACTTATCCTCATTTATTGTCATTGTGTTACTTATTTTATCAAGGACAGTCACTTCACCATCTATTACAGTTGAACCAGCTCCTCTAACAGCATTTTTTAATATGTTTTCGTCTCCTGTTCCTGTCAAGGTTAAAGTTCCATTATCGTTTGTTACAACATTGCCAACATTAGCTGCGGAAATTTCAAGCGACTTTCCTTCATTTATTGTCATCTTGTTACTTATTTTATCAAGGGCAATCACTTCACCAGCTATTACAGTTGAACCAGCTCCTGTTATCGCTTTGTTTAACACTGATGTGTCACTTACATCACTAGTAAGGATTAGCTTTCCGCTGTTTGACACTGCATTACAAAGATTATCTGCAGAAATTTCAAGTGAGTATGTTGGATTTATTACTATATCTATTGTGTCATTACCAATCTCGGCGTTATCAGACTCTACGGTGCCACTAATTATTACCGTGCCAGAACCTGTGGTTACACCTGTTGTAAGTGTTCCACCAGTAAAAATAAGATTTCCTCCTGCTAGTATAACATTTTCAACTCCACCTGTTACACAATATTTATCTGCGTTAACTTCAAGACTTGCAAGGTAATTGCCTGTCTTGGAAAGGGTCAACTCGTTCTTGATGTTTGCACCATAGCCAATTCTTGTTGTCCCAAGAGAAATTGTCACAGGATCACCATCGAGAGTTCCGTTAATTACATTTGCCCCTTGAAGCGTAAATGCATTTACAGTAGTTAACCTTGTGCCAATTCCTACCGTAACAGCACCGATTAGTGTTGTGCCACTTGTTGCGTCTGCTGTGATTTTGCCTGTGTCACCTTCTGCAACATTTACCTTTGTGACGTATGTGTCATTATCAAACAAAAGGTTAAATCCCCCACCAAGATTTGCCGTAAGTTGTTTGGTAGCGTATGTTTTACTGAGCTTGTCTGCCTTAGTAATAGATGTTCCCTTTCCAATGGTGTAACCTTCCGTGTTACTGAAATTTGAGGCATAGTCTGTTAGATAGTTATCATTTACCTTTTCGGCAAAGATGAACATTGTATATGTACCATCAGCAAGACTTCCGAAGCCAACCTCTTCACCTTCTTCTTCGGCATCACTTGAAATTTTAGCGTAGTTGACATATTGTCCATCCATATCTTTTACCACTGCCGATACAAAATCTGCTTTTCCACTAGAAATATCCTGTGCTGTGTATCCAACAGTAAGGGGGCTACCATAGGTTACTGTCACACCATCGCTTAGGTCAATGACACCATACTCCGATGCGTCTGCCGCTTTTTGGTCAACTCCACCAGTTTTCGTCTGTGTAACCGTTACATCTGTTGGTGCCGCTATGCTCGTATCCAACAGTGTCAGCTTCCAGCCGTTTGAGCCATCGTAATCTGCCAGCTTAAAGCCATCACCGACATTAACGCTACCCTTGCCAACGGTGTCATCTGCGGCGGATAAAAACAAAACCGATTCTCGATTCAGATTTAAAGCCGGGCGAACGGCGTAACGGTTTTCGTTCACATAGTACGCAAAGACTCCGCCCTCATAGGCGATAAGGAACGCAAAATCGTTAACGCAAGGCGAGCGCAGCCACCACGCGCAATTACCGAAATCATCATAAGCCACGTCTGTATTCCCATACATCTTCACTTTCTTTGCTAACTCTGTCGCTGATGCTTTTCTTACATCTGTGACACCTATGCCACTCACAAAACCATACCCTGACTTTTGCACTTCATCATAACTCAACAAAAATAGCTTGTCTGTTGATACATTGGTATTACCTGATTCGCTCCCACCTGCCATGTGTTGCGTGCTCGCTATCGCCTCATATTCTTTTGCGCTAAACGCATCTCCGGCAAAACCTCCCCAACTTGTTACCTCTCCAGACTCTGCATCAATCACGGTCTTGTCCGTTTTGTTCAACGTCGTGCGAACCTCTGATGATATTGCAGACTCCGTCTCCGTCGCATCCTTGCCCCATACATTTGCGTTTGTTGCACTCTCATCGGTATTAAACGCATCTGCATATAATGCTTGATCTGAAAGGAGAAGCACTCCATTGTTATTTGTGCCACTCGTATTTAACGGTGCATTAACTGACAATACACGCCACTTGATTGCTGTCTTGTCATAGCTACTAAGTTGGGTT
>CALELF010000102.1 GCA_937902895.1 uncultured Synergistaceae bacterium
TTTAGGAGCAATTCCCAAGACTTCTGTAAATTTGCTATTATTCAGTGACGACTATGTAATTTGATGTAGATAAATCATAACCACCCGTCAAACGGGTGGTTTGCACTAGCCCTATAAGGGCTTGTTACCGGCCAGCGCCTAAAGACGCTGGCTTTCACTTTGTTCAAGCCATCTCGCCTTTGCCTCTTTTGCCACCCCTTAAGGGGTATTTGTACTACTTGCTACCCTTAAAAGGGTCATCATATTCTTTCACGCTCAGTTTGTCTAATGCTATATCATGCTTCTCTTGCTCTTGGATGTATTTCTTTATGGTTGCTTCGTTTAATCCTACTGTACTCACATAATAACCCTCTGCCCAAAAATGTCGATTTCCAAATTTATACTTTAAATTTGCATGCTTATCAAATATCATCAATGCACTCTTACCTTTTATGTATCCCATGAAACTCGATACACTTATTTTGGGGGGAATACTTACCAATATATGAATATGATCTGACATTAGATGCCCTTCTAAAATCGTGACCCCTTTATAGGCACACAACTGTCTTATTATATCCCTAATGCTTTCCTTGTATTGATTATAAATTATTTTTCGCCTATACTTTGGCGTGAACACTATGTGGTATTTACATATCCATTTAGTGTGCGATAAACTGTTTGCCTTATTGGCCATATAAATCACCTTTCCTTTCTCATAAGATAGCCTGAACAACTATTTTATAAACGAAAGGTGATTTTTTGTATAACTCTTATCGCACACCCGCATAGCGGGTGGTTGTTTGTTTCGCCAAATGGCGAAACAGGCTAAAGCCCATAAAACAAAAAACGGAGCAATTTTGTTGCTCCGTTTTTTTATGCTGGCTTTTTTCTACAAAAAATTAAGTTAAAACACTATTTTTTTCATACAAACTTCTTTACAAAAATTAAGTTTTTTATTCTATCGCTCCATCTACAACCTGCAGGATATGTGCTTCTTTTGCTAATTCTTCTTCCACTCCTGTCGTTGAAGCACAAATTTGTCCGCCTCGCTGTCCGAGTTCTCTTAACAATATTTCTCGTGCTTCGCCGTCTAGGTCTGACATGATTTCGTCCAAAAGAAGAATAGGGGTTCTGCCTAGCTTCCTTGTAATGATGTCTGTAACAGCAAGCATAATAGAAATTGCCATTCTTCGTCTTTGCCCTCTGCTTAAAAAAGCCCTCGCCATTTTTCCTTCTGTTATAAGTAAAACCTCATCCCTATGAGGCCCAACCAAGGGATAGTGAAAGCGTAATTCTCTTTGTTTTTGCAATTCCACCGCATCAAGAAACTTATTTTTTATCTGACCTTTATAAACTGTTCCGCCCTTCACATATTGCATTGTTAAGGGATAAGGACAAAGATTATTTTTTGCTGTTTCCTCTGCAAGAAGAGCAACAAATGTGCTCCTCATACTCCAAATCCATTCTGCTATCGGCTCTGTCGCTCTGTCTATTGCACTTGTTTGAGTAGGACTAATATTTTTTGTGTTCTTTAAAATAATAGTCTTTTGTTTTATTGCTCGACGATATTCTGAAAGCCTGTAAGCATAAGACGGAACTATGAGAGACAGGGCAATGTCTAAAATTCTTCTCCGTGCTACTGCGGAACCTTCCACTAATTCCATATCCTGTGGCAGAAACATTAAAAGAGGAATTTTTTGACGTAGTTCTGTTGCATTTATTCTTTTCTCACAAAAGCGAAAAGAAGTTTTCGTTGCAAGGTGTGCTTCTACTATATCATTTTCCTCTGTTTGTCCTGCCAAAACAGCACCTTTTATTTGGCTGCCCCATGTAACAAGATTTTCAAGTCCTTTTTCTAAAGGTCCCCAGCCTGATAAAATACTCATTCCTTCTAGTATATTTGTCTTACCTGCCCCATTTTTTCCACAAAACAAATTTAGCCCAAGAGATAAATTTATCTCCTGGACTTTTATGTTCTTAAAATTTGCAAATTTTAGTTTTTTATACACCTTTTACGCCAGTAGTTTATTCTTATTCTTCTTCTTGAATAACAAGATCTTCTTCTGTAAGGTTGATTGGTGCTATTAAGCAGAGGAAGTTGTCTGAATCTTCCCTCTTTATGCCAATTTGATTTGTTGGTCCGTTAAACTGAAGAACAGCATTTTCTTCTCTTATAACACGGAGAGCTTCTAGGAAAAATTTAGAATTTACTCCTATGGTTAATGCTTCTCCTTCTACTTTTGTTTGGACTTCTTCTTTTGCTATTCCAAAGTCTGGTGCCTTTCCACGCAGAGTCATTTTTTGCTCTTCCGGTGAAATATTTATAATGGCTGTTTTTGTAAAATCACGCACAATAACATCTACACGCTCAAGTGCACTTATTAGGCTTAATCTATCACATATTGTAGTTGTTGCGTATTCTTGGGGTATTATTCTTTCAAATGAAGGAAATTTTGAATCAACCTTCCTTATAGAATATTCAAGATTTTCTGTTTTGAAATAAAACTGTGCTTGATCAACAAATAAATTTATTTCTGTTTCTGCTGGCAAAGACTGAAGTATGCGGAGCAAATCTTTTACTGTCTTCATTGGAAGGAGAGCTGATTCCTCTTCTGCTTCTGGTCCGGCTAAAATTGTTTCTTTTGAAAGGGCTAAACGGCGGGAATCTGTTGAAACTACATCTATAATTCCATTATTTTTAGCTCTTACCAAAACACTTGAAAGGTAAAGTGGATATTCTTCCTGTGGGGAGGCACAAATTGCTCCTTCTTCAAGCACCTTTGATAATTCTATTGCCGTTGTCTTTGCAAAAAATGTCGCCCCTTCTGATGTTTTGAGAACAGGAAACTCTTTTGTTGGGTAGCAGGGAAAAGTATATTTACTTTTTTCTGCCTTTACTATAATTTTTCCATTTTTTTCCTCAAGTGAAAATTCTTCTCCCTCTATTTTTTTGAATAATTCACTTACCATCTTTACTGGAAAAAGAACTTCTCCTGGCTCTTGAACAGTAACACCATTAGCATTACAAATTATTGCTGTTTTAACATCTGTTGCTTTTAGAAGCACATTTTCACCAGAAGCTTCTAGTAAAATATTATTTAATGCGCTTACTGTGTTGTTTGTTGAAGTCGAGCGTTCTGCCATTGCCCAGGAGGAGAGAAAAAATTTCTTGTTAATCAAAAGTTTCATTGTATGTTCTCCTTTTTATTCTTTTTATTTTATCCACTATAAATATTACCTTTTGTATATATAAAAATAATAATAATAATAATAACGTCTGTGAAAAAGTGGAAAAGCTATTTTTTATCTCTTATATGGTGAGAAAAGCTATGTTGAAAAACACGTGATTAAAAAATTTTATTTTTCACAAATCCACAAGGAAGAAAAAAACTGTAAAAAATAACAAAAATTATCCACAAAAAATGGCAAAAATTCACATAAAAGTTATAAATCTTTCACAATTTTATCCACAATAGTAGAAAGGTTTTTGTCCATTCTTAATTCGTTTTCTATTCTTTCACAGCCATGCATAACGCTAGTGTGATCTTTCTTTTTAAAAGCATGTGCTATTTGAATAAGGGATTGATTTGTCTTGTTACGTGCAAGATACATAGCAACATGGCGAGGTAATGCAATTTCTGAGGCACGACTCGAAGAAAGCATGTCTTCCACTGTTATATTAAAGGCAGTAGCTACAACTTGCTGAATCAAGCCTATTGTAATTACGGAATTGTTAGAGGAATTAAAGAAATCTTTTAGCCACTTTGTTGTATTTTCTATATTTATTTCTTCGCCACTGATGTCGGAACATGCAACGAGCCTGTTTAAGGCACCCTCTAATTCTCTTATGTTCTTTTTTATATTGTGTGCAATAAGAGTGAAAACTTCATCTGAAATGTTATGATAATTTCTGACTTCTGCTTTTTTCATCAATATAGCAACTCTAGTTTCAAAGTCCGGTGGAGTAATATCTGCTACCATTCCAGACATAAAACGAGAAACAAGGCGTTCGTTAAAACCAATTATATCTTTCGGTTGCTGGTCTGCAGTTAATATAATTTGTTTATTAGCATTTGTGAGTTCATTGAATATATTAAAAAAATATTCCATTGTTCTCTCTTTGCCGGAGAAAAACTGAACATCATCTATCATTAAGACATCAAGGGTTCGGTATTTTGAAATAAGTTCCTTGATTTTATCTTCCTTTATTGCAATGGTAAAAGAATTGGTAAAAGTTTCTGATGCTTCATATAACACCTTTGCATCAGGATTTTGCTCTATTACATAATTACCCACAGCCTGCATAAGGTGTGTTTTACCAAGTCCAGAATTTCCGTAAATAAAAAGAGGGTTATAGCTAAAGCCGGGGTTTCTGGCAACCGCCATACAAACAGATTTTGCAAGATCATTTGTAGGACCTTCTATAAATGTTGCAAAGGTATAGTATGGATTTAATCCGTATTTTGTAGAAGGACTGTTTTCTTTTTTTATATTTTTTTCGGTGATATTAAGAGTCTTTATTGCTTCTTGATTTGAAGAATCTAATTCTAGTTTTATTTCGTCTCCAAAAGAAGATTGTATAAAAAACTTGTTTAGAGTTTCTAAAAAGTTATTCTTAATTTGATCGTATGAAAAGGTATTTGGTGCTTCCAATATAAGAATTCTGTCCTCAAAAGATTTTGGAAGACAGTTGTTTATGTATATTAAAAGTCTTTCATTTGCTGAATCTGCTTGTAGAAATTTTAAAAATTCCTGCCAGACAACGGAAGAATTGTCCATGTGTTTCACTCCAAACAAGTAATTAATAAAAGGTTCATAAAAACCGCCGACTATTTTATCATACAAAAGGAAAAAAGAGGAATAAAAAAGCAAAATTTTCCACAGAAAAATAAGGAATTATCCACAAAACGTGAATAACTTTGTGAATAAAGTGAAAAAATTAGGTATATCTACACAAAAAGGCGATAAAAAAAGCACAAAAATGTGGAAAAGTGGAAAAAAATGTGGATAAAACCGTAAAAACGTAACATTTTACTTTTTCTTTGTTATTTTTTCTTTCTCAAGAGCATCTTTCATAACAATATTATAGACAATACAAGCCAAATCTTCACGTGTTAATTCGCGCTCCTCGTCTCTAACAGGGATAAAGAATTTAAAATTTTTGCTGTCTTTCATATGGTTTGCAAAAAATGTATTAACTTCTTTTTTTGTAACAGGAGTTGTAGTTTCTAAGTTTGGATCTATAGGGCTTTTAAAATTTTTGCCAGCAAGCGAACTAGCAGTCATAAGAAAAGTGCTCCACATAACAGACTTGTTGCAATAAAATGCATCTTCAGAGTGGTTAAAAATGTATTCGTATAACAAAGCTATGTTAATTTCTTTCCAGTGACGAGATTCAGGAAAAATATCCTTGAACTGATGAACAGATATGCCACAACCATTTTCAAGCAAAGAAGACTGAACAAACAAAGGATTAACATCACGGACTTCATGTCCTTGTTTTATTGCAATAGCAGCCAAAGTGCCAGCGGCCTGCCCTGTGTGGAAGGTGACAGGGTGAAGACGAATAGCACCATTAACAAGACGAGAAGCAGAGATATTCTTTTCTGCTGCAAGAAGGCCATCTATTTTTTCTGGAATTAAAGAAGCCATAGGAATTTGGAAAAGTTTTGCTTCCCAAGAAGAAACCCCTCCAAAATCCTCTCTTTTGTCCAATAAATCTTCTTCAAGTTTTGTTACATCCCAGCTTCCGTGAAGGTCTGCCGGGTATTCACCAATAGCAACAGCACCCTTGTTGTAAAATAGAACCCTCTTAAATTGCGGGTCACGTCTCACGTCTTTTGAAGACATGGTTTCAACCCCTATAATACGCTTTGCTTCTCTAACATAGGGCTTCGGAGGGAAGAATTTTAAAGTCGACAGGAACTCTTTTGGTATATCATGCCAATGTTCAAGATCACAGGAAATGTTCTTGCCAAAATTTTGCGTGTTATCAATGCCCCAATTATAAAAACCTAACTCGTTTTGCATATAATAGATAAAACAAAGAGTCTTTATCATGGCAGCTCTGTTTGTTTCTAATCGGAAGGTTGGGTCTGTAAGGTATTTTGCTGGAAGTCCGGGGGCAAATGTGGTGTTGTCCTTGTTTATTTTTGTTCCTGGCCAGTCGTTTGCCAAATTTATACCAGTGCGGGAGATAAATTTCCAAGTTGCTCCGTTTCCACCCTTTATTTTATCTCTATCTGGAGATGTTTCATCTGGCAAGGCACGATATGCATTGTGTAGCAGGGCATTAAAGGGCATCTTCCATAGGTTCTCGCCCCCGTCTTTTGTAACCTTTGTCCTAAATTCTTCTACGTATTCATCGTAATGGGGAGGCTTTGTCTTAAGTTGAAGTTCACTTGGCAAGCCGTCTATGTATTTTTTTACAACTGCAACATAGGTGATATCTTGAATGATAGAGGAGTCATCTATTTTTGGAAAAATTCCATTTCCTACTCGGTATCTCGCACCAGTTAGAGGAATAAAATCTCCTGTCTCTGTTGCATCTATAAAAACCTTTGCATTTATTTGTTTGTGTTTGCCATCTTTTGCAATAACAACAGCGGTTAGCTTGTCCTTTATTGTTTCAGCAGAAAGAACGGTAGTGCCACATTCGAGGGTGATATTACCAGTTTCTGTCATCATATCCCGCAATGTTTTATCAATTATCTTTGGTTCAAAAGCAAATGTATCTCCAGACCAAAGACAAATGCCAACAGGGGTGTTAGATGCTGCATAATACTCACTTGCACGATCTAAAAATTCTTTATAAATTCCAAATCGCGTTTTTTTCATGTCGTCCATGGTAGAAACTGCAGAAGCAGCTGCTTGACCACCAACGATATAAGAATCCTCGATTACAAGCACTTTCATACCAAACCGGGCAGCAGAAATTGCAGCACTGACGCCGGATAATCCAGCACCTACAACCACAATATCATAATTATACGTTGGTAAATTTAATAAAGGTTTCTTTTTTTTGGCATCTGCAGGACAACAAGAAAAAGTGCTGAACAAAAAAGTAGCCAAAAGAAAACCACACAAAAAACGAATAGAAGGTTTGAGAGACATAACAACAACTCCTTATTTTATAGGATAAATTAAGCTAGAAGCATTTTCTGCTTTCTTCAAGAGCAAATCATACACCAAACAAGCCAAATCACGTCGTTGTAAAGGATTTTCAACATCAGATAAAGACCTAGCTGCTTTAAAAATGGTATGTGTTTTTGACTGTTCAATAAGAAAGCTATTTGCCTCTTCTTTTGAGACAATTGCATTTTCCTGTTCTTCCGTTAAATTTAAATCTAAATTTAAACCTGAAGCAGAAGCAATGGCCCTGTAAAATTCTTGCCAAGTGACGGAGTTCTCAGGGCAAAATAAACGTTCTGTTACTGGAAGCATTATGTTATGGACGAGAGCAATAGAAATTTCTTTGTAGAAAGGTCTTGAAAACAAAACATCTTTTAAACGCCAAATGGAGAAATTTGACCAGTTTTCAAGCAATTTTGATTGAACAAAAATTGCAGGAACTTGTCGTGCGGGAACATTTAACTTTATAGCAAGGCTTGCTAATATTCCAGCAGCTTCCCCTGTGTGAAACGCTATTGGATGCAAACGAATAGCACCATTAACGAGGCGAGAAACAGAAATATTTTTTTCTACAGCCAGCAATCCATCAATTTTTTCTGGAATAAGAGCCTTTACTGGCACTTGAAAAAGTCGTGCCTCCCAAGAGGTAGGTTTGACAAAATCGTTAGGGTCATCAAGCAAATCTTCCTCGTGGTGTGCGTTGTTCCAATGGCCATGGATATCCGCAGGGTATTCTCCAAGTGCAATAGCTTCTGTGTTGGAAAAGAGAGTGCGTTTTAATTTGTCATCACGACGAACGTCTTTTGACGACATTGTGTAGAGACCAACAAGCCGTTTTGATTCACGAACATAGGGTTTGGGAGGAAAGAAATTTACTGTTGGCAAAAATTCTTTTGGTAAATCGCTCCAATTTCCAAGATCGCAAGACACATTTTTACCAAAGTTTTGAGTGTTATCAATAGCCCAGTCTGTTAACCCCAACTCGTGTTGCATATAATAAATGAGACAAAGCGTTTTGACTAAAGCTGCTCTTGATTCTTCTTTGCGACAAGAAAAATCTGTCAAAAATTTAGTGGAAAGGGAAGGAGCCTCATCGTTTGTATCAAGTCCTCCTTTTTTCCAACCAGGCCAATCGTTTGCCCAGTTTAGACAAGTGCGAGAGATATATTTCCACGTTGTATTATCTCTACCATTAACCTTTCCTCTGCCAGCATCCTCTTCATTTGGCAAAGCACGATATGCTGCGTGAGATTCTGCGTTAAAAGGAAATTCTCCCGGCCAAAAATTGCCATCTTTAGTCACCATTTTACGAAATTCCAGAACATAGTCATCATAGTGTGGAGGCTTCGTTTCAAGAAAAAGCTCCTTTGGCATATTGTCGCCGTATTTTTTCATGACAGCTACATAGGTTATATCTTGAATAACGGAATCTTTACTTATATTTGGAAAAATTCCATTTCCAACTCTGTATCTTGCACCAGTGAGGGGAATAAAATCTCCACACTCTGTAGCGTCAATAAACATTTTTGCGGTAATAGAGTTTTCTTTGCCGTCTTTTAATATATTGATACTGGTTAGACGATTGCCCTCTTGTTTGGCAGATAAAACCCTTGTGTCAAAAGAAAGGATAATACTCTCAGTACTTTCCATCAATTCACGCAAGGATTTATCTATAATTTTGGGTTCAAAGGCAAAGGTTGTGCAATCCCAAAGACAAATATTTGTCGGGGTTTGAGACTTCTTATAATAATTTGTAGCTCTATTTAGAAATTCAACATAAATTCCGTGTCTTGTTGCCTGCAAGTCGTCCATGGTAGAAACTGCGGAAGCTACAGCTTGACCACCCACCACTTCTGTGTCTTCAATAATAAGCACATCCATGCCAAGACGAGCGGCAGAAATTGCAGCGCTGACGCCGGATAATCCAGCCCCCACAACCACGACATCATAATAATTTTTTTCTTTTGCCAATGCATAGTTAAAATTTAAACAGGCAAAACAAACAACAAAAATTAGTAAAAAAACACAAAACCTACGAAACATAGACTCTCCCCCAGACATTAAATCAGTCCATTATACACTATTTAGGCAGTTTATAAAAGCAACCTTCTAGAAACAGAAAAGTATGCAAAACAAGCGGTGCTAAAGTAAGATTAGCACCGCTTGTTAATTTGTATTCTAAAAATTTAAAAATATCTCTTAAGTAATCCCTCTAATGCTCTACCGTGACGTGCTTCGTCACGTGCCATCTCATGCACAGTGTCATGAATTGCATCAAGGTTATATTTCTTTGCAACCTTTGCAAGTTCAAACTTGCCGGCAGTTGCACCATACTCACAACTCACTCTCCAGGCAAGATTCTTTTTTGTATCAGCTGTCATATTTGGTTCAAGCTCACTGCCCAAGAGCTCTGCAAACTTTGCTGCGTGCTCTGCTTCTTCAAAGGCTGCCTTCTCCCAATATAAACCGATTTCTGGGTAACCTGCTCTATGGGCAATGCGTGCCATGCAAAGATACATACCAACTTCGCTGCACTCGCCATGGAAATTTGCCTTGAGCTGATCAACTATCCACTTTTTTTCTTCTTCTGTAGGAACGGAATCAAGATTCATACCAACGCCAAAGATGTGCTCTGCTGCTAATGGAGCTGCCTCGTCCATTGCCTTAAATTTTGAGCCTGGCACCTTGCACTGTGGGCAAACAAAATCTGCTGGCATGGAATCGCCTTCATAAACATAACCGCATACAGGACATACAAATTTCATAGTCTTTTCTCCTTTATATCTAGTAATTTTCTTCTCTTAACTCAAAGTATGCTTGAGGGTGGGCACAGACTGGGCATACTGCTGGAGCCTTGTCACCTACCACAATGTGGCCGCAGTTACGGCACTCCCAAACTTTTACAGAGCTTTTCGCAAAAACTGCCTTTGTTTCCACATTGGCAAGAAGCTTGCGATATCTTTCCTCGTGTGTTTTTTCAATTGCCGCGACACCTCTAAATTTTGCAGCAAGATCGGCGAAGCCTTCTTCCTCTGCAGTCTTTGCAAAACCTTCATACATATCTGTCCACTCAAAATTTTCACCGTCTGCAGCAGCTGCAAGGTTTGCCTTTGTGTCACCAATTCCGTCAAGTTCCTTGAACCATAATTTTGCATGCTCTTTCTCATTGTCTGCCGTCTTGAGGAAGAGTGCCGCAATTTGTTCAAAGCCTTCTTTTTTAGCCTTAGAAGCAAAGTAGGTGTATTTGTTTCTTGCTTGTGATTCCCCTGCAAATGCTTCCAATAGGTTTTTTTCTGTTTTTGTGCCTGAATATTTGTTTGCCATTATTTTTTCTCCTTTCTGCAATTAGGACAATAGCCTTCAAAAAATAAATTGTATCCATAAATGTCGTAACCGTGCTTGTCGGATATCTTCGGTAGTATGTCTGGCAGTTCGTCCATATCTACATCGGATATCTTTCCACAGGATATACATTTAACATGATAATGGTTATGAAGCGAATAATCAAAAAAATCTGCTCCGTCTGGAGTTTTTATTTTTTTAATCAGACCTTCTTCACACAAGATGTTGAGATTTCTATAAACCGTGCCCCTGCTAAGACTAGGATATTTGTTTACCAAATATTCATATAGGTAATCTGCCGTGACATGGGTTTGTAAATCTCTCATGGTGTTTAGAATCAACTCTTTTTGAATTGTGCTTCGTCTAACCAATTTGCCAACTTATTCCTTTCATAGTATCTTGTCCTAATAAGGATTATATTTTATTAAAAAATTTTGTCAAGAGAGATTTTACATAAAATTATTTGCTTATTTTGCTGTTTCTCTTACTTTTAACGCATCATTATTTGGTATATAAAAGCTTATTAAGCACTAATTGGCTCTTTTTGTTTTCTTGCACGGATCAAATTATATATAGGTACTGCAATGAGATACACAGCAAAGAAAATGCTCGTTGTAGGAGCACCGATAGTTTGCAAAGGCAACGCACAGGAAATCGACCATGGAATAAGTGGAATAACCGCAACAGCTGTGTTTTCCAAGTTTACTGCCAAGGTGGATTTGTTCTCGTAGCTTGTGTCGCAAAGTTGGCAAGTCAGCATAACACAGAAAGCTGTGTTACAAGCAATAAGGCCGGACAAAATGGAAACAATTAAGGTTGCCAAGAAATTTCCAGTTTTCTGATTCATGTCCTGCACGAGTCTTTCCACCCTGTCTAAAAAGCCGGTTCCCTCAAAAATTGCGGAAAAGCAGGAAGCAATGATAACAATGCAAATAACTTTCCACATGGAAATAAGCCCACCGCCACCGATAATACGTGCAAGCTCAAAATTCTCCGGCTCAAAACCGCAAATTAAAATTGATGGGACTTTGAAAATACTAACGCCCTGCCAAAAGATAGCGATTATTGTTGCAAGCACGATACTAACAGAAAGGGTCTTGCGGACTTCAAAATGGAAAAGAGAAAGAATAAGCATAAAGGCGATAGGTAAAACTGTTATGTGGGACAGATTAAAATTTTCTGCAAAGAGTTGTCCTGTTGATGGGTCAGCGCCCATAACATCAGAAATTAGCCCCAAAACAAGATACACGATGGAAGCTATAAGAAACGGGACAAAAGAAGTTTTTATAATGTTTATCAAATTTGCCAAAATACCAGTTTTTGTAATATCTGCTACCAAAAGAGAAGTGGAAGAAATAGGCGAGCATCTATCGCCAAGGTAACAACCAGAAAGCACAGCACCACCAACAAGAAAAGGAGAAATTCCCATACTAGAGCCAAGAGTCATACAGACAGTTCCTATTGTTGCTGCGGTGCCAAAAGCTGTTCCGAGCAAAAATGCGATTATTGTGCAGCACCAAAAGGTCATGAGGAGCATAAAGGACGGAATACAAAAGCGGGAAGCGTAAAAAACAATGTAGGCGATAGTGCCACTAGCACGCCAAATAGCGGTAAGACAGCCAATAAGCCCCATGGAAACAGCAATTTTTTCTGATTTTTTTAACCCAGTTTTTGCAAAGCTGAACATTTCCGAAAAAGAATGTCCTCTGAATAATCCGTGACAGAAAAATAACACAAGACCAAAAAGCAGTGCAAAAATTACAGAATAATCAAAGGCAACGCATAAAAATAACGCGACAGCAAATAATAGTAAAAAGACAAATTCCATCTTTACCCCTCCAACAAAGAATTTATAAATTTTCCGTATTATAAACGAAAACAAAAAATTTAGAGAAATTTTTATGATTTTTAAGCTTCTTTAGCTATAAAGAACATAAAAACGAGAAGCTATTGGCAAAACCAACAACTTCTCGCTAATTTTTTTTGTCGGCCTTGCCGACAACTCTAGTTTGCCCAGAATGGTTAGTAACTTGGTGGTGCAAGTCCACT
>CALELF010000103.1 GCA_937902895.1 uncultured Synergistaceae bacterium
CAATTAAAATTTACCCTTTTCCTCAAATCCCCTAAAAAAACGTGAAGAACCTTTTTTATTACGTATAAAACAATATTGCTATTAAACGGAATCTAGAGTAAAATATCAAACATAAAATGAAGGGGGCTTTATAATATGGAAAATAAGAAACTTAATGTAGATAACAGGATTCTATATCTAGATGTTTTGAGAATAGTTGCTTCTTTTGCAGTAATGCTTGGCCACGCGTCTGCACAAAATTGGTATAAGAGCGATATCCATTCATTTGAATGGCAGGTGTTCAATTTTTACGGTAGCATGCTCCGGTGGTGTGTCCCTGTCTTTGCTATGATAAGCGGTGTTCTGTTTTTAGAGGGTAGAAGAAATATAAAAAAGCATATCTTGAGGATAGTAACTGCATTTGTCTTTTGGTCAATCTTATATGCCTTGGTTGAGATATTACATGGGGCAAACATAGAAGGTTTTTGGATAGAAGTTGTCCGTGGTCATTATCACATGGGGTTTTTATACAGGATAGTGGGGCTATATTTACTGGTTCCTTTTTTGGTAAAAATTGTTGAATCACATGCCTTGACGAAATATTTCTTGCTGTTATCCTTAATATTTACCATTATCCTTCAACAGGCATCTCTAATATTAACTATTTTTGATTGTAGTGAGATTACAGGATTAGTTAAATATATCGTTGGTAGCATCGATTTTCATTTTACATTGGGGCTTTCAAGTTATTTTGTAATGGGATATTATTTGAGCAAGGTTGAAATTTCCAAAAAATGTAGGCTCGTAATTTATATTTTAAGCTTACTTGCAGTTGCCTTTACTTTTACTGCCACGTCGATTTTGTCATTGCATAGTAACAAACCACGAACTCTGTTCTACTTGGGATTTACCTTGAATGTGTTGTTGGAAAGTCTGGGTGTGTTTGTGTTTGCTAAATATAACTTTGGTTTGATAAATTTTAGCCAAAGAACAAGAAATTTTATTATTAAACTCTCTAATTATAGTTTTGGAGCATTTTTGGTTCATCTTATAATATTGGAGCAACTGAATGAGGTTTGTGGAATTAACACTATGACCTTTAACCCAATTTTGTCAGTTCCATTACTAGCTGTAATTGTTTTTTGTAGTTCTTATGCAATTTCTTATTTGTGTCACAAGATTCCTGTTTTAAATAAATATATTGTGTAGGTGATCTATATGAAAAAAAAATTTTTATTTTCTTTAATACTCATTTTTATTTTTTTTACATGTAAAATTTTTGTCTCGCCAGCATCTTCACAACTTCCGCAAGAAATACGTGGTGTGTGGGTGGCGACAGTTTTCAACATTGATTTTCCCTCAAAATCTGGGCTAGATGCCGAAACACTAAAGCGCGAGTTAGATGACATTGTGAATACGACAGCAGATGCTGGGCTTAATGCAATTTATCTGCAGGTTCGCCCAACCTGTGATGCGCTCTATAATTCAAAAATCTTTCCTACGTCAAAGTGGCTTGTAAAACAACCGGGAACACCGCTTCCAGGAGGTTTTGACCCATTAGCTTACATAATTAGCATAGCGAGGCCCAGAGGAATAGCTATTCATGCTTGGATAAATCCATTACGTATAACGAATGAGCCTGGAAAATCTCTTGCTTTCCAAGTCGCACAAAATAGTCCAGCTATGCAGCACCCAGACTGGGTAATTGAATTTAATGGCAGGCATTATTTTGATGCAGGCTTGCCAGAGGTTAGAGAGCTTATTGCGAATGGTGTGAAAGAAATTGTTCAAAATTATGATGTAGCAGGAATTGTATTTGATGATTATTTCTATCCTGCTGAATCTAAAAATGTGAAATTTGACGATGACAAGACTTTTGCTACCTATGGAGCAGGTTTTGCCATCAGAGGTGACTGGAGACGGGACAATATAAATAGATTGATAAAACAGTGTTACGACACAGTAAAATCTGTGCGGAGTAATTGTCTCTTTGCTGTGTCACCATTTGGAATTTGGCAGAATAAGGCAGAACATCCACAGGGAAGTGACACTAAAGGGCGCAACTCTTACAGAACGTTATGCTGTGATGCACTCGCTTGGATGAAGGGTGGCTATGTAGATTACATCTCCCCACAACTTTATTGGCAGTTTACACAGAAGAATGCTCGTTATGACACCTTGTGCCGTTGGTGGAACGCACAGTGTGATGCAACTGGGATTCCCCTTGTTGTTTCCCATGCAACATACCGCGTGGCGAAATGGCAAAGTGCTAAAGAAATTGCCAATCAAGTTGTGTTTGCGAGACAATTGAGACAGTATGGCGGTTCAATTTTCTATTCCTACAGAGACCTTAAGAAAAACACCTTGAATATTCGTAGTGTTATACGCAAAATTATGCAGGGAAATTATACAAAACCAGTAACTTACAATAATGATTTTACAATTAGCACTCCTAAAGATAATCTTGTTACGAAACAAAATGGCGTAATAATAATGGGGCAATCCAATTTGGATAGCCCTTTGTTTTTTGCAGAGCAACCTGTCTCTCGCACGAGGAGTGGATTTTTTACTATATATGCACCATTGGTGGTTGGAATGAATATTCTACAATTTCAACAAGGAAGTCAAACAATTGTTAAAAATGTTTGTCGTAATAATCCAGCAAATGCAAGTGTGAAACCTGCTCCATCGTCCCCGCAACCTACTGCAACGGCACAACCAGTTGGGGCTGTAGCACAAAAAATTTCAATCCCAGTTGAAGTGATAAAAGAAACAAGACTACGTCCTTCTCCAAAATCTTCACCCCACGATGATTTTTTGCCAGCCTTATGTGGTATGAGAGATATGGCTATTGACCAAAATAACACACAATACAAGCTTCGTATGGGTGCCTTTGTGGCAAAAAAAGATGTAAAGACAATTGCTGGAGTTGTACCCCTTTCAAACTTAAACGATGTCATGATTAATGTCATAGACGAGAGAACGAATATTCAGTTAATGCGTGATATAGAATCTCCGATAGATGCAAAGATAGTTGGTAATGAATTTGTTGTTATACTTTTTAATACAAACACAAAGTTAACAAATTTGCAATTGCCACAAAACCCACTTTTTACCTCAGTAAAAATTTTTCAGGTTAATAACAATGTAAAGTTACATTTCGAGCTTAAAAATGTGAGAAATTTCTATGGTTTCAGTATGCTAAAGTCCCAAAATGTTGCACAAATTTCCTTGAAAAACCCGAGTGGTTTAGCAGAGGGTAATCAGCCACTTTTGGGTAAAACAATTGTGCTTGATGCCGGTCACGGTGGAACAGATTCTGGCGCGCGAGGGCCAAAAGAAGCCAACAACGAAGAGCACCTCAATCTTAATTTTGTTATGTGCTTAAAAAATAAACTTGAAAATCTTGGTGCAAAGATAATTTTAACACGTGACACGGATACTACTATCGAACTGCTTGAGCGAGAAAGTTTTGTCAAGAAGCAGTCACCAGATTTATCAATTTCTATACATCATAATTCTTTACCAAGTTCACCTAGAGCTTTGGAAGTTGGTGGATTTCTTGCCCTTTACAAAAATCCGGCAGGAAAATATCTAGCAGAAACAATTGCGAACCGTGTGCCTAATGATACTTTTATGCGCGCCCTGGGAGCAAAATTTCAACGTCTTGCTATGTGCCGTTTTTATTCTTTCCCCTCTGTGTTGTTGGAACTAGGGTTTGTAACAAGCCCTGAAGAAGTGGAACGCGCAAATAATGATGCTGAAGTAAATAATATTTGCACGGCAATTGCTCGTGCTGTGTTAGATTTTTATAAGAATCAAGAAGTTTTTCAACTTAACAAATAACAGCAAAGATTTTCAATACCTTTGCTGTTAAAAATAAAGGAGGTTTCATATGAAACGTTTGTTATTATTACTTGTTTGTGTTGCATTATTTGCAACTGGTGTTGGAGCGGAGAACTTAAAAATAGTCCGCATGACTTATATAAAGCTACCGCTCAATGTTCCGTCTGTTGTGGCAAAGGCACAAGGTCGTTACGAAAAAGGCTTCAAGCCACTTGGATTAAATCTTGAATATGTGCAAATGGAAAGTGGTGTTGACCAAACAACAGCTTTGGCAGCTGGCGAGATGCACGTCTTGAATGCTCTTGGTGGTGCATCTCTCATCTTTGCTGCTTCAAATGGTGCAGATGTCAAGATTATTGGAATGTATGGTGTGTCGCCAAAGGCATTTTGCCTCTACTCAAAGGACAAAAAAATAAAATCCGCCAAGTCTCTCAAGGGCAAAACCATAGCAGGACCAAAGGGCACAAACTTGCATGAACTGCTAGCTACTTACCTTACAAAAGCCGGTATGAAAGAAAGTGACGTAAAATTTGTTTCCATGGATATTGTGAGTGCGTATTCTGCGATGGAAAATGGCAGTGTGGACTGTGCCTTGCTTGCAGGAGCAACATCGTATGCAGCAAAAAAGGCTGGATACAACCTCGTGACAGATGGCACAGGGCTTGTTGCTGGGGCAATAGTTACCGCCACATCACAGAAGTTTTATAACTCACACAAAAATATAATAAAAACTTTTTATCGTGTGCAGGGTGAGACACTAAAATTCATCAAGCAAAACAAGGCAAAAGCGATAGAAATAACGTCAAAGGAACTTGGGTTAAAGAAAGAGGATGTGGCAAATATGCTTCCACTTTACGATTTCCACCAAGAAATTAGAGAAAGTGACATAAAGGGGCTGCAACAGACAGCAGATTTTCTTTTCAAAAACAAGATGATAAAAAAGCCAGTTAATGTAAGAAATTTGATTTTGAAAAAATAAGCTGTTAAGTAGAAAAACATTCAGCTATGAGTGCTTGGCAAGTTTTTTGGTTTTTATACGCTTTACGTTGATTGCGATAGATGATATAATACAAATTAGCCACGTGTTCCGTGCAAAAATATTAGAAGGAGTCAAGATGTTTATGAAGGGAATTATTAAAGCTTACAATGAAGCGTCGTTAATTTTACGAATCATTATTGGAATGATTTTGGGTGCAGTGCTAGGAATTTTTGTTCCTCAGCTTGTGGCACTTTCAATTTTAGGAAAATTATTTGTTGGAGCCTTAAAGGGGATTGCCCCTGTTCTTGTTTTTGCTTTGGTGCTTAGTGCAATACTAGATGCTAATGATTCTGGAATTGCTAAACGGTTCAGACGACTCATCTTTTACTACATGCTGACAACTTTCTTGGCTGCAGTTTGTGCAGTGGTAGCCAGCTATATGTTCCCAATAACCTTGAAGCTCACAACGCTTGCTACAGATCAAGCAGTACCTGGCAACCTTGTAAATGTTGTTGAAAACTTGTTTACTAATATGGTGGTCAATCCAGTTACAGCTTTAGCTTCTGCTAACTACATCAGTATATTATTTTGGGCAATTATGTTTGGTTGCGCTCTGCGCTGTTTTACCTCAAAAAAGGTTGCGGCTGCTGTAAAGCAAATATCTGATGGAGTTTCCCAGTTGGTGAGATGGATAATCAACTGTGCTCCTTTTGGTATTATGGGGCTTGTTTTTGAGACTGTGTCAACCAACGGAATGGCAGTGTTCCTTGACTATGGTAAGTTGCTGGCAGTTCTTGTTGGCTGTATGTTGTTTACATCGCTAATTCTTAATCCATTTATTGTTGCCATAAGTATACACAGAAATCCGTATCCACTATGGTGGAAGTGCTTTATAGAAAGTGGTATTTCTGCATTTTTTACTAGAAGCTCTGCAGCTAATATCCCAATAAATATGGCTCTTTGTGATAGATTAGGTCTTGACAGAGATTTTTATTCCCTTTCAATTCCTTTGGGAGCTACGATAAATATGGATGGCGCTGCTATCACAATCACAATTATGACACTTGCTGCTGCAAACACACTTGGCATTGCTGTTGACTTTCCTTCGGCGATTTTGCTCAGCCTTTTAGCTACGGCTGCTGCTTGCGGTGCTTCCGGCGTTGCCGGAGGGTCACTCTTGCTTATCCCAATGGCTTGCTCACTCTTTGGCATTTCAAATGATATTGCAATGCAAGTGGTGGCAATTGGGTTTATTATAGGTGTCATTCAAGACTCTGTTGAAACTGCACTCAACTCAACAGGGGACGTGCTCTTTACTGCGACAAGTGAATTTAGAGAAAGAATGCTTCGTGGTGAAGAAATAAAGTTTTAATATCAAACACAAAAAAAGGTAGATGCGTTTTTGCATCTACCTTTTTTATGTCTAAAAAATTATAGATTAAATATTTCAAGAGTTTTTTCAGTTTCGTTTTTACCTAAAAAGCTTGCAATAATAAAGACAATTATCGCAATGGTAAGGGAAGGAACAATTGGCGTTGTGCCATAAAGGCTAATTTGTGAAATATTGAAATAGAAAAATGTAGCAACGCCAGTCAGCATACTGCAAATTGCGCCAGTGGAGTTTGCTCTTTTCCAGTATAGTCCAAATATTGTTGGGCAGAAAAATACTGCTTCGAGTCCGCCAAATGCAAAAAGGTTTATCCAAACCAAGAGGTCTGGAGGCGTAACCGCAAAGACAAAAACAATTAGCCCAATAATTGCTGTGGTGATTGTGCTCAAAGTTTTTATCTTTTTTGCAGAAACCTTTGCCCTGTCATCTTTTAGCACATAATGAAAATATAAATCCTTTACTATTGTAGCAGAACACATGATGAGCATGGAGTCAACAGTGGACATAATGGCAGCCAAGGGACCTGCTATAAAAACGCCAGCCCAAAATGGGGACATAACGCTCTTTACAATAGTTGGAATTGCCATATCTCCAGCCTCAATTCCTGGGACAACGGCTCTGCCGAGTGCGCCTACCATATGCATTGCTAAAATTGTAAAGCCACAGACGATAGTGCCGATAATCATAGCGTTATGCATAGCTTTTGTATCCTTAAAACCAAGACACTTTTGCGTTGTTTGTGGAAGCCCTAAAACTGCGATACCAACGAGCACCCAAAAGGACATGATGAATGGCTTGGGAATAGCATTATTTGCGCCTGTTGGCGTAATAAGTCCTGGTTCAATAGTGGCTAAATGCTTCATTATGTGCTCAAGCCCACCACCTGTTTTCACTGTGCAATACAAAATAACAAAAGATGCTATCGCCATTACTGCTCCTTGCAATGTGTCGGTAAGGACAACGGCACGGAAGCCACCAAAGGTGGTGTAAAGTATGACAGAGATACCAAAGACTAAAAGCCCAAGAAAGTAGCTATTGCCTGTGAGCACCTCAAAGAGCCTTGCTCCGCCGATGAACTGTGCCACCATTGATGCGATAAAGAATATCAAAATTGCGATGGAAGAAATGATGTCAACCAACGGTGAGGAGTAACGAGCTCGTAGAAAATCTGTAAATGTCATACAGTTGGTGCGGCGACCTACCTGTGCAAATTTTTTGCCAAGTATTCCTATTGTTAAAAAGGCAGTCGGAACTTGAATCATGGATAGCAATATCCAGCCCAAGCCTAGCTTATATGCAACTCCAGGTCCGCCTACAAATGAACTTGCACTTGTGTAGGTTGCCACAATTGTCATTGCAAGAACAAGACCGTTCATGGATCTGTTGCCCACAAAATATTCTTCCATAAATTGGTTTTGGTAGCATGCTAACTTTGCCTTTCTGTTAGCGTAATATGTAATGGCAATTAGCAGAAGAAAATAAATAACTAATGGTGTGAAAAGTGAAAAATTTATCATTTATCTTGCCCTGCCTCTAAATTAGTAGTATCCTTGAAAAAAAGTTTTGTGGTAATGTAAAGCAATATACAAATTCCGACATAGCCTACAATACAGCTATAGAAGAACCACTCTGGCATTCCGAATATAAACTTGTATTTGCTAGCATCTGTGCCAAAACCGTATGCTGTGAGATACCAAAATCCAAAAAATATAAGGTAAAGTGTTGCAACAATAAATGGTTCCTTATCCATTTTCTTTTTTGTTTCATTTTTCATGTTAGAAAACCTCCTTGTAAATTGCACGTATAGCGGTTTCGTAATCGTCCTCAGCCACGCCGATAATGATATTTAGTGAGCTTGCTCCTTGGTCTATCATTTTAACCTTTATCTGTGCCTTTGAAAGCCCAGCAAAAATCTTTTGTGGAATATCGTGGCGTGTTCCTATGTGTTCTGCAACTATACAAATAAGTGAAAGCCCGTGTCGTATTTCAATGCTGTCTGCCCTTGTTGCTTTTTTTATTTCTTCTACGATACTTTCTTCTTGTCCTTCAATATCTTTTGTTGCTACAATTATGGAAATTGTGTCTATTCCAGAGGGTAAATGTTCAAAAGAAATGCCACGGGAGGATAGAATTTCCAGAGTTCTGTAAACAAATCCTACTTCAACATTCATCATGTGTTTTTCAACAAGAATTGAGGAAAAGCCAACCTTGCCTGCGATGCCTGCAATACGACCTTCTGTTTGTTTAGCCTGTAGGTTTTTAAGGTAACTGCTTGAACCGATAATTGTGCCTGTCTCTTCTGGACTATTTGTGTTTCTTATGTTCATGGGAATATTTGCTTGACGCACGGGGAAAACCGCTGCTTCATGCATAACATTTGCTCCCATGTAGCTCAACTCGCGCAATTCCTTGTAGGAAATAAAATCTATTGTTTTGGGATTTTCCACAATGCGAGGGTCTGTGGCCTTCATTCCGCTGACATCTGTCCAGTTTTCGTAAAGTGTAGCTTCTGTGCCGACTGCAACAAGAGAACCGGAAAGGTCGCTTCCTCCACGAGAAAATGTCCTTATGCGTCCTTCTCTTGTGGCACCATAAAAGCCTGGGATAACTGCACTTGGTTTATCCTTTAAAATTTCTCTGATAGCAAGGTATGTAGAAGGCTCATCGCAGTGACCGTTTTCATCAAAGATAATGAGATCCTTTGCATCCACAAATGGTAAGCCAAGATATGTCGCAAGAAGCCTTGCATTCAAATATTCACCACGAGATACAACGTAATTGTAATCTGGGTAGGTGGAAAGATGCAGTTTTAAGTTTAAAAAATCATAGCTAGCATCAAAAGTAATGCCAAGCCCCTCTGCGATAGTATTAAACCTTTCGCAAATTGCATTGTAAATTGGGATAAAATTTTCCCCTCTTGTGGCTGCCCTGTGACATTCAATGAGCATATCCGTTACTTTTATGTCTGTGTCATTCCGTTTGCCGGGGGCAGAGACAACAACAAAACGTCGTGCAGGGTTTGAGTCAAGAATTTTTTTTACCTTCTTGAATTGCTCTGCACTGGCCATAGAGCTACCACCAAATTTTGCAACAATTAAATTTTTGTCTGTCATTTTGTTACCTGCCAGCATATTCAAATAAAATTTTTGCTCCGAGTGCTACCATTAATGGAAGTGCATCTTCATTTGGTGCGAAATGCGGACTGTGTAGTGGTTCGTTTCCCCCAACGCCCATGTGGAAAAATGCACCTTTCTTTTCCATTATGTAGTAACCGAAATCTTCTGTTGTGAAGCGAGATGAAATTTCTGTTACATTTTGCTGTCCAAAGAGGGAGCTTGCTGTTCTTTCAATAAAAATTGTATCTTCTTCGTTGTTTATAACTCCTGGGTAACCATCAATGTAGGACGCTGTAAGTGTTGCCCCGAATTTTTTTGCAACTTCATTTGTAATGTCTAGGATGCGTTTTTGACATTCGTGTATTTTATCATAACCAAAGGCGCGAAGAATTATGGTAAAGGTAGTTTGTTCTGGGATTACATTTAATGCTTCGCCCGTTTTTAAGGTACAAATGGAAATAACAGCTCCTTTGTTTTCATAGTCTGATTTATACATTTCATTTATCTTGCTAATTGCCTCTGCTGCTGCAACAAGGGAATTTACCCCGTCAGTTGGTTTTGCGGCATGGCAAGACTTGCCCCTTATCGTAAGAGTCATTGGGCCACTTGCGGCATACATTTCGTGTTTTGCTGTGCCGATGATGCCAAATGGCAGACTTGGGTCAAGGTGGCATCCAAAGACAGCTACCACATTTTCTAGCACGTTAGCATCTATAAGGCGTTTTGCTCCTCCATCACCTTCTTCGTCAGGTTGGAAAATAAATTTCACAGAGTGTGGCAAAATATCTTTATGTTTTGCTAAAAGGAGTGCAACACCAAGTGCTCCCGCTGTGTGAAAATCATGTCCGCAGGCATGCATAAGTCCATTGCAGGAAGCGAAAGGAAGCCCTGTCTGTTCAGTCAAAGGAAGAGCATCAATATCTGCACGAAAAGCAACTGCATGTTCGGTAGAATTTGGCACTTCCAGTGTGGCGACAAGTCCTGTTTGTAGTGGTTTTTCAATTTTGTAGCCAGCGTTTGACAAGGTAGATTCTATGAGAGCAGTTGTTTTGAACTCCTGATTTCCAAGCTCTGGATTCTTATGAATTGTGCGGCGGAAGGCTGTAATTTGTTCTTTTAATAAATTTGCTTCAGCAAGATAATCAATTCCCATTTTGAAATTCTCTCTTAATTTGATTAAAAATTTATTTTTTATTAATTTTCGTTTTATTAATTTTTTGCTTGACAAAATAATTATATGGTGTATAAATGCATTCACAACAGTGTGGGCGTGTGCCCATGAATATTAAAGTCGGAGGTGAATTAAATTGACAAAACTAGATCTCGTGAATGCAGTGGCAAAGCAGGTTGATGGCCTTACAAAGAAGAAGCTTACTGCTGTAGTGGACGCAGTTTTTGCTGATATGTTCAAAGCCTTGAAAAAAGGTGAGAAGGTTCAGTTGGTCGGTTTTGGTACGTTTGACGTGCAGAAAAGAGCAGCACGCAAGGGACGTAATCCACAGAGACCAAACGAAGTTATTGATATCCCAGCAAAGAAAGTGCCTGTTTTCCGCGCAGGTAAGCATTTAAAAGAAGCAGTAAACCGCTAAGTTGCAAATATAGAGAGATGCCTAATCGGCGTTTCTCTTTATTTTTTTGTCTTTTTTTTGCTATTGCTATTTAAAAGCTTCGTCAATATCAAGTGTGGCAAAGTAGTCTTGTGCCGTTTCTGCGCGGCGAATTTTTGTCAATTTCCCATCGTCTAATAGGAATTCTGCACATTTCAATTTGCCGTTATAGTTATATCCCATGGAATAGCCATGAGCTCCTGCATCGTGGATAACGAGAAGGTCACCTCTTTGAGTTTCCGGCAAGGCACGGTCAACAGCGAATTTGTCGTTATTTTCGCAAAGACTCCCAACCACATCAACCACAGTGTTTGCCAAATCATTTTCCTTTCCAAGGACTGTAATATGGTGGTATGCACCATACATTGCAGGTCTCATAAGATTGCAGGCAGTAGCGTCCACTCCGACGTAGTCTTTGTAAATGTGTTTGTGGTGCAGAACACTTGTTACAAGGTAGCCGTATGGACCAGTGATGTAACGCCCCATTTCCGTGAAAAGTGCGGCTTCCATGCCACGAGAAGCAAGAATTTCATCATAAACTTTTTTCACTTCTTTTCCAATGCGTGCCATATCTACGGCTTTTTCATCGGGGTAATAGGGAATACCAATTCCACCGGACATATCCACAAAAGAAATTGTGACGCCTGTTTTTTCTTTTATTTCAAGGACAAGAGAAAAGAGATTTCGTGCAAGGGTAGGATAATAATCGTTTTCCAAGGAACAGGAAGCAAGCATAGCGTGAAGTCCAAAGCGTTTGACTCCCTTGCTTGCCAAAATTTTATAAGAATCCAAGAGTTGCTCGTGTGTCATACCAAACTTTGAATCATAAAGATGCCCCATTATGTCATTTGCTATGCCAAATTTGCCTGGGTTATAGCGACAGCAAACAGTCTCAGGCATTTTACCGCCCAGGCAATTTTCTAAAAATTCAATGTGAGTAATGTCGTCAAGGTTGATGATAGCACCTCTGTCAAAGGCGGCTTTGTATTCTTCCTCGCTTGTTTCGTTGGAAGAAAAGATTATATCTTGAGATGTCATGCCACTGCGCTCTGCAAGCATAAGCTCTGTGACAGAAGCACAGTCTGCACCACAATTTAGACTCTTCAAGAGACGCAGAATACTTGGGTTTGGACAGGCTTTTACAGCAAAATATTCTTTAAATCCTTTATTCCAAGAAAAAGCGTCATAAATTCCTTTAACGCAAGAAACAATTCCTGCCTTGTCATAGATATAATATGGTGTTTTTTCATTCCAAGCTTTCACCTGTGCTTTTGTAAATGGCACTTGTTTCAATTTGACACACTCACTTTCTATTAAAACTCGCAAAATTTACGATATCAAACGCGGTATTTTACAACGTAATAGTGATTTTTACAATCATTATATTTCGTATTTAAAGATATAATACAGACCGTTTATGAATATCTTTCTATTAGTAACACATTCTTCAATTGTTTTTAGCTTCAAGTTCTTGTTAAAATCAAAAAAAAATGATAAAATACCCGTTTGTATGAGATGAAAAATTCGGATTAACAGATACATTTTTAGTTATTACTTCGGCGGTTAAATATTGAAGATTTTTATATCAATTTACGCTAAAATTT
>CALELF010000104.1 GCA_937902895.1 uncultured Synergistaceae bacterium
CAAGTGAATAATTTGTCATAAGACCATCTTCACTTATTTCAGCAACTGGAAAGACCTTTTCCCTATTTGCAAAAAGCACAGGGTAACGAGTTATGCCCCCAAACATTGTGCCGACCAAGAAATCTATCTTTACTTGCTTATATTGCCCGTCTAACAAGTCATCTACCATACTATTATCATTGTTAAGCCAACGATAATAATCACCGACTTCAAACTCAAGCATATAAGTTGTCGTAGCAGAAGGAATTATCTCTGCATTATCGTCAAACTTGTTTGTTTCCTTGTTTATGTGTTGTAAAGAATACAGATTATGGTCTATAAATTGATTATCAAAGGCATCATCTAGCTGTAATTCATTGGCTGCTTCCTCAGCTTCTTCTTTTGTTGAATAATATCCTATGGCAATTTTGCTATCTTCTATTCCTGCTTCTTCTGCTAAAATTCGCCATTCTTTACCCTCTTTTATTGCTTGTTCTTCCTCTTTTGTAAGCGTTTGAGCAAGTTCTTTTTCGGCTTCTTCAAGTTCATTATCATATTGAAAGGTTGCATCTTCCTTTTCTTCTTGCTCCTCTTGTTCAGCCTTAACACAAAGTTCAGCAAATAACTTCTGATTTTCTGTAAAATCTGCAAATTCTTCATCTGTAATGTTAATAAGAGTTTTAATTATTCTTTGTCTTTTGTTAAACAATTCTTCGTTATGTGGGTTAATATCTCCGAGATAAAGACCACTAGACGGCTCATATACCCCCATTGCACCGTCGTTGAATTTGATATAATTAAATATCTCGTCTGTAAAACAGTTCTCTGTAATCTTTTCCACCACACGGTTTTTGTTTTCATCTTCACCCAAAATATAAAACTCGTGAGGTGTGAGTTTTATAGAAGTGTCCTCATCTTGTGATGTTATATTTTTTGCATTTTCCTCAAATTCTTCAAGGAATTTGTCTTTTTCAGAAATGTTTTTGTTCTCTGTGTCTGCTTGTTCTTGCATTGCCTTTAATTCTTCTTCTGTTGCAAGAAGTCTATCAAAGAGACCGCAGACCTTTTCGTTTAACTCAACATTCGGTAAAGCCTTACTCTTGTTAAAAATTTCCTTGAACCAAGTTTTGAAACGACTAAATACCCCTTCCAGTCGTGGGGTAGGGGCTTTTCTTTCATACAGATACTTAATCTGCATATCTGCAAATTTTTCGTGTTGTTCTCTTGTAAAGGTTTCTTGTCCTTCTTGCCAACCAAGAGCCTCTTTGACGATTTCAAAATCCTCTTGAATTTGCTTGTGTTCAGGAAATTTCTTTGCTAGATTTTCTATTTCCCAAAGGAAAAAATGCCCAGCTTCGTGAATCGGGGTTGTTTCATCTGCATTGAGCGTTAAACCTATCGTAATTTCCTCTTTTTCACCGTATAATTTGGGTAAGGAAATGTAACCCTGTTTGCCTAATTCTGAATCTTGATAAAATTTATTACTATTTTCATTTCTTAACTTGACAAGGTCGTCTTTATTTGGTATATTTTCAGTAGGAAGATTTTCAAACACCGCTCTCAGCTGTAATAGGAGACTGAGGGCTGTTGTAAGAGAATCTTCTTTTTTTGTTTGAATTTTTAATTCTTCTTCTGCTTTACTAAAAAATTTATTTGTCTTTTCTTTGTCAAAATACAATAAATTGTTTTTTGTATTATTTTCAAACCATTGTTTACGAAAAGATAACGTGCCATCGTCATTAGTTCCTTTGCCATAAAAAGAAGCTAAATTATTTACAAAAGCAACAGAATTTCTTGATTTTACGCCAATATGAACCGAAGCTATTATAGGAGAACCTTTTTCATCTAAAAGTGCTATAAGAGCAACACAACTGTTTCCCTTGTTATTGGAAGAATCAAAAATTGCCAGTGGCTCTGCAAGTTCCACTGGTAGTTGTTTTATTGTATTAAGGGCGATATAATGCTGTGTGCCAAAACTTGGTTCATTTATAAATTCCAACTTATGTTCATTTATTTCAAGAGGAATAACATTACCTTCTTGGTCTATAAAATCTGCACCGCCAAAACTTAAAGCTAAAGGTGTATTTATGACTCTTATGACACCATTCAAGTCTTTGCCTTCCTCTTTAGCCTTAAATACTCTATCTACATTTTCAGCCCATTTTTTACTGTCTGCTTCAAGCTTCGCTTCGTATTGGTTGGCAATAAAATCTTTTAAGTATTTTTTATTATCCCAATAATTTTCTTCTGAATCTCCCCATTTAACTTTTATATTTGGTATAAGTTCCTGAAACTTATCAATATCTTCAGGGGAAATTAAATAACTTTTTTCATTTGTGGAAGGAATCAAATTTAATTCTTCGAATTTTAAGCTGTTGTAACGTTCTAGCCCGTCCATAAGAGAAAATATTGAAAAATCTATTGCAAATGCACCCTTTTTTATTTCAGGCTGTATGTATTTTTCACTAAACTTTTTTATCTCGTTGTCGTGGTATTCCTTA
>CALELF010000105.1 GCA_937902895.1 uncultured Synergistaceae bacterium
TAGTGGACTTGCACCACCAAGTTACTAACCATTCTGGGCAAACTAGAGTTGTCGGTAAAGCCGACAAAAAATAGCGAGAAGTTGTTGGCTTTGCCAACAGCTTCTCGCCTTTGTGTTATTTACGGCTAATAAACAAAAAGAATTATGCTATAATACACTCGTTGTTCACCCCTATACCGAACACGGAGGGGGGGGGAAGTGTTTATGTTCAAGGTTATCAAAAAACTTTTGGTGTCTGTTGTGGCAGGTATAATCACGAAATATATCTGCAAGTGGCTAGACAGACACGACAAGAACAACTAGCCCAAACAGAAAACAGAGAGGCGGTATCCTCTCTGTTTTTTCTGTGTAATGCTCAAGGTTATCATACTAGTAGTGTCACGACACACTACTGTAGAATTGTTAGCGAACTAACACGGCAAGTATACATAAATAAAAATATTTGTCAAGGAAAAATATTTTTATGTAAGGAGCAACTTTGTTGCTCCGTTACAGAAACAAAAAACAGGAAAAACAAGGATTAAATGCCTTAGATGCAAAGCGGTTTGGTGCAAAAGGAGCGGAGCTAGGCAAAAACGGACAAATTGACCGTTGAGCATCCTTTTGTGCCAAACCGCAAAGCAGATAAGGTATATAATCCTTGTTTTAATTACAGTGTAAATCTGAAACCAAGATTAAAGTTCAAACTATTGCTTACATCTTTGAAATGCTTGGTGAGTTCTGCATAGATATAGCTAGTATTGCTGACATTCCAACCACCGCCGAGGGAAACTTCCCACCAGTTTTGTGCGCTGTCCTGCTTGTATGACGTGTCGCCGTAGGTGATGTTTGTTGAGCCGGCGAAGTCGTGATAGTAGCTTGTTCTTAAATAGTAATTAAGGTTTTTCACACGCTGACCAAAGGCAAGACCGAGTCTTGAAACAAAGTGGTTTGTGCTGTCTATGTCTGCCAAGATACCAGTGCTACTTCTTTTGCTTGCACTGCCCAAGTAACCGTAGATAAACTCTGCCTGTGGCTCAAGGTAAAGTCCGTTCTTG
>CALELF010000106.1 GCA_937902895.1 uncultured Synergistaceae bacterium
AACTAACACTTCGTTAGCCCACTTGTATAACTCATCCACTGTCATTTCCACAGTAGAAATGTTACCTATACGAGGTTGAAAAATAGTAGCTATAACCTTTGTGATGTCATATATACAGCTAAAGGCTTCTGCACAACCTAAAGCGTATAACATCATTTGACTATTATCCTTTGCGGACACAGGCACACCTTTACCATACTTGAAATCAATAATATGTATGGTGTCATCGTGTATAATTACACAGTCTCCTGTGCCGAATCCGTCAGGTACAAACCTTGAGAAATCAAGTTTCTGTTCTATCATCACCACATCACGAGGTTGTGCTATAACAAAAGAAACATATTCGTCAGTAGCTTCTTCCATTTCGCCATCAAGAGCCTTGACTTCTTCGGTTTTCCTACCTAACGCATTATTGAGCTTATACTCACAGACAGCGTGTGCTTGTGTTCCTTCTTCTGCATACACAGATGTTTTGTTAGGGTAATTCTCACTCAACAACACAGACGGTGGACAGTGTAACCACCTATGTGATGCAGATGCACTTAAACGGGCATGCATTCTTCTAATCCCTTTACGAACTCATCGTAACGTGCTGGGTCTATTTCACTTATTTTCCTAGCACCGAAAGACTGTATAAGCTCTTTGACCTTATCAGATAAACCGTGTGAGGCTACCTCTGCTGCCTTTGCTTTAACTTCTTCTAACGTCCAAGCGTTAGTAACGGGTGCTTCCTTACGGTCTGTGATAATATCTAGTATTTCTTTGAAAGCAGTTAGTGCAATTCCAAACTTGTCTGCAAGAGTAGCCTCATCCTTTAACTCTTTCTGTATAAGACTCAAACTCTCGCAAGCAACAGAAACAGGGAAAATCATACTTGAAAAATCTTTAGTCATCTGTTATAATCCTTTCTAATGAATATTCTTTTTTTTGACCTACATAGCGTTCTTCCTTAACCGCTGTGTGGGTCTTTTTGTTTACACTTCAACTGTAAATTTCTTAACTCCAAACTCTAATGCTTCTTCGTGGCTATCAAAGTAAATATCAATTCTTTTACCTTTAATAGCTTTACCTGTATCTTCGGCAACATACCACTTGCCGTTGATACAAACTCTAGTGCCTAGAGGAATATGGCGAGTGTCAACAGCTATTGTTCTATTAGCTGTCGCCTTTGTGCCACTCTTTGTGATGCCGTGGGTATGACCACAACATTTTTTGCATCCGCAATATGCTGTGCAAGTGAAAGTGCCTAACGCTTTTTTGTCTTGCTTTATAATCTGCAACTCCCACTGTAAGCGTTCATTCTTTTCTTCAAGATATTTAATCCTTTCCTCACTATGGAGACTGCCAAGAGCAAAACCAAGAGCAAGAAAAGTAAGAATAAGCCAAATAGTTTTAATGTTCTTCATGCTTGTTCATTCCTTACATAGCGAATTTTTAACATAACACTTATTACAAACCAATGTATAAGTTGGTCAAGAATTTCCTCTATCATTTTTTTTTGTTCGTGATTATTTGCATCATAAAATTCTTTTCGTTGTGATATTCTTTTACTTATTTCATTTGCTATCACACCGATAGTTTCTAAAATAAAGCCATTCGTGTCGCAAATTTCAATGACTTTATCAGCAACTTCAAGAGCAAAATCTTCTTGTTTACTTGTCATCTTGTTTTACCTCATTCACCATATCATCTGTGATTTTTAACAAAACTTGGCTAACTTTTTTGTTCATAGGTGTTATTTTGCACTCACCCTTATTAGCCTCTCGTGCTTCGTTAATTTTCTTTAATTTTTCTTCTTTTGTCATAATTCAAGTCTCCTTTACAGTTTTGCAAGGAAATTCTCTATTTCATCACTTTTCCACAACAACCTAGCATTGCCTTGATATAATTCAGGATGTTTAGCATTTTGGCTTTTAGGCAATTTGCCACCATACCTTTTAACAATAGTGTTCCAAGAGCAACCAAAAATCTTTTCTAAATCTTTTTTCCCCCAGTACTGAGCAATAAAAATCTGTCCGCCAGAAGCAATTCCAAAAACTCCAAGGCTCATAATAAAGAAAAGCTGATTTCCAAGTCCAACTGCCGCAAT
>CALELF010000107.1 GCA_937902895.1 uncultured Synergistaceae bacterium
TAAAGATTGGATTATCCATCTCTTGCACACAATTCATTACCATTTTTGTATCACCGAGAAATAACCCAATCTTTCTTTTGAGCTCTAGGACGTCTTGAAGCAAGTCAAGATTCTTGTTACGGCAAATGGTTTCAGACATACTAAGGTATCTTTTTGCATTATCAAGATATTGTGCTCCCTGATTATATATTGAGCTAACAACATAATAAAGAACACTGGCTAGGTTATTCAATGAAATGCTGTATCGCAAGGCTTTTGTCGCTACTGTGTCCAATGCATTCACGAGCCAAGACTTTTGCGAAGCAGCTACATTTGTGTCTTCCAAAATTATCCTTTGTGCCAAGAGGTTCTTTACATACTTTTCACACACGCTCGTGTCATTTTTAACCATTTCTACTGCAACTTCTGCAATAATCGGATGCAGTGTAAATCTTGTCTCTTCTTCCGTGAGCCAGCCATTGTTTATCAAAACATTTATTGCGTCACTTTTGTCAACTTCATTATTAATTTCACACAGTTCATAAAATAAATTTTCCGTTATTCCAACCTGTGGCACAAGTGCCATGTTGCCAAGGATATATTTTTGTGCTTCACTTAAATTAGCAATATCAAATAATGCCTTTGTGTGTTCATAAACGTTAGCCTGTGTTTCCTCTTCATCTTTACTGTTAGTAATTTTTTCCCTTCCAGCATTAGCAAGACCATGTTCCTTGAGTTTTTTCAGCATCATACTTGGTGATACAACGTGACTGGCTTTAATTTGTCTTGCAATAAGTTCAACTAGCAACGTATGTAAATTTACGTAATCAATTAAATCCTCTACAGACTGCTTTTCTTCATCGGAATAGCTATCGTATTTTGGACACCACTTTGCAAATATTTGTCTTACCTTATCTCTTTCTTGTAATGCCTTAATCTCCATAGAAACAAACTCATCAAAGTTTGTTAACCTTGTGGTAAAGAGCATTTTGCAGTTAATTTTCTTTAAGCTCTTCCAAATTTCCTTTTCTTCAACGGAGAAATTTGCTAAAGATTTATTAAAGTTATCTATGATAAATAGAATTCGTGATTTTGGATACTCCGCACAAAGTTCCGTTAATTTTGCTATTTTTCTCTTGCAGAAATCATCCAGTTTTTCATCCTTTTCCCTCTCCAAATTGGAGACGTGAATCATGTCATTATCTGTAATCATGGCAGAGAGGTTGCCCTGATACATTGCAAAGACAATTATGTCATAGTCTGTTTCATGAATTTTCGCATAGTTTTTAACCAGCTCACTTTTTCCAATACCACCAATGCCAGAGATAAATAGTTTGTCTGTGTTTTGCAATTTTTCATGTATTTCTGCTAACTCATTATCACGACCGATGAAAAATTCTTCTGGTGTTACAACCGTATTTATGAGGCGTGGCTCTTTGGGATTGGACAATTCAATGAGTTTATCCAAAGGTTGTAAAAGCTCATCCACCTTTTGAAATCTGTTTGTTGGGGAAGCTGTAAGCGTTTTGTGAAATATCTCTGCCAACAACTCATAGGCCTTTCCTGATACATCTTGAAAAAACTCAGCCTTAGATTGTTTTACTTGTGAAAAGTCATAACGACATGTAAAACGTTGCTCCTTTTCTGTTGAATGACGTTCAAAAATCTTTTCAAAAATAATTTCGCCTATAGAAAATATGTCTGTAGCTTCAGAGATTTTGTTGATTTTCATTGTCTTGAGCTCTGGTGCAGCCCAAGATTGCGTATAGGACAGTCTTGGAAAATTTTTCTCGCCTATTAACTCGTCCTTGCTTATTACGCTGTCAAAGTCAAAAAGCATAACAAGTTCTTCGGTTTCAGGAATAGTAAATACATTCTCTGGCTTGATATCAAGGTGCAAAAGCCCTAGCTTGTGATATTCTCCTACAACCTTTGCCAAAGCTTTTACTGTCTTGGCTAGTTCATGCAAATGTGATGTTTTGACTTTATCGTAAGACTTTCCCTCAGCGAGTGTCATATCAATATAACAAGTGCCATAGCCTTCATACCAACTTTGCACATTTACTGTTGAGTTAGTCAATCCGCTATTTTGACGGATTTTGCTCTGTTGCTTAAATCCATCTTCAAAGCGGACTTTGCCTGCTGCAAATTTTTCCTTATACTTTTCTGCATACACAAGGTTTAAATCTGCATCACGCTCAATATAAATAGAGCTTGGATTATACTCTTTCAATACATGGAGCAATGGAGCACCATTGCTGTATGAAATTGTTTTATATACAACAGAAGATGCTCCAGCTCCTAAAATTTCTTTTATTGTAAATTCCTTACCTTCCAGCACTATCGTTTGACTAGGTTGTAAAACTCTGCCCATGAAAGTAACCTCTCAATTCGCACTCGATATTTGATTATACACTATTTTAATTTTTTATTGTGGCAATTTCTAATTTTTCAGCCATGGCAAAATAGGCTTGACTGATTTTCCACGCACGAAACAAATCTGTGCCTTTCATTGCCCGATTTCCCATTTCCTTGCACCACTTTGCACATTCCAAGAGTGTGCCCTTGTCAATATTCGTAGCATTTCCCCCTTCTCTCTCCTTCTCAATAAACTTTTTTAGAACGCTCCTTGCCTCCTTACTCGTAAGATTGATCACGTGTTCTTTTTTTAACTCTTTCATTTTCCCTTGTCTCCTAAATTTGATTTTTTTTGAATAATTGAATTATATTGATTTCTATATTCACATCTGAAATGCCGTTTTTATGGCAAAAAAAAAGAAACTACATTTGTAGTTTCTTTTTCACGCTTCATTCAACAAATTTCACTAAAAAAATGGTTCTTCACGGAAAAGTGTGGAAATTTTTTAGATTTTGTGGCAAAACCTTGAAAAAATCACCGCAATAACCAATCTACAGTATTAATTTGTTTGATTCCATCGTAAATATTTTGACCTTCATCCAGTGTCAAAATAACTTTTTCATAATTGTCGCTTACTTTTTTTAGTGGTGCCAGCTCTCTTTTCTTGACATCTTCTGACATCATAGACTCTGCAACTTGAACATAAATTTTATCTGTCGTGTTTGTAGCAACGAAGTCAATCTCCATATTATCCAACTTGCCGATTGCTACATCGTAGCCTCTTCTTAAGAGTTCTAGGTAAACAATATTCTCAAGTATATGTCCCCTGTCACCATCTCGTATACCTAAGAGATAATTTCTAAGTCCAATATCCACAACATAGTATTTTCCAAGAGTTTTTAGCAGTTCTTTGCCCTTGATGTCAAAGCGCTTGATGCCGTAAAAGAAATACGCTTCAACAAGTGCTTCTATATATGCTTGAATGGTGTGACTGCTTGGCTTTCCTTTGCGTTCTTCATTTTTCAGCAAACCTTCACTCATAAGGACATTGCCAATCGAGGTTGAAGAAACACTTGAGCCAATATTGTCGCAAAGAAACAGGATAATCTTTTTTAGAAGAATTGAATCTGTGATTTGCCTTTGCCCTCTTCGCTTTTCCCTTTCCAAGATGTCCCTTATAACAACCGTTGAATAGATACCATCAAGAAGCGTAAATGCTTTATCTTGTTCTAAGCCAACTTCCGCAATGCTCGGCATTCCACCAAAATGCAAGTAGGCTTCAAAAACTTCAGTCGGGGTATATTGCACTCCGTTTTTATCAATGATTATTTTTTTTTCTCCACCTAATGCACTTTTTGCCGTCTTTAATTCCAGCTCGTTAAATTCTATAAATTCCTTAAACGACAATGGCAACATTTTTATTTCAACACATCTGCCACTCAGATAGGTTGAATACTCAGAGGACAAAAGGTGTGCATTGGAACCAGTAACATAGATATCACAATCTAAATCAACTCTAAGGGCGTTTATCACATCTTCCCATTTATCTATTCTTTGAATTTCATCAAAAAATAGGTAAAGTCTCTTCTCGCTACACTTGTCTTTTATAAACAAATACACTTCGTTAGACGTCATATTTTTGTAATCACTGGACTCAAAATTCATTTCAATAATCTGACTTGCTTCCACGCCATTATTTTTCAAATGCTCAACCATGAGTTTCAAAAGACTGGATTTACCACAACGCCTAATTCCCGTCACAATCTTCACAGGCTCCGTATCCTTAAATGCTATCAGTTTGTTAAGATATAGGTCTCTACTTTTTAATTTGTGCTGTGAGTTCATAATTAGACCTCCTTTATCACGCTGATATTATAGCATAAACTTCGCAAAATAAAAAGTTTTTGCTATTGATAGCAAAAACTCCTATTTTGCTGAAATGAAATTTTGAGTTCCATTCCTAACGCGACAGCCAATCTTTTCAGCCAATTGTTCTTGAGAAAGCTTACTTTCATGTCTCTTGTTTTTTAGTATCTCACACAAATTTGAATTTTCATAAAGTCTCATTTATTTTTCCTCAACATAAAGAAAGCTAATGTAACACGAATGTTACATTAGCAAAATGTAAAACACAGTAATACCATAGCAAAAATGCTATAAAATCGCGTAAAAAAATGAGAAAACTTGAAAAAAAATTAAGTTTTTTTTATTCTTGTTCAGCTAAATCCTCTGGGCTATAGTAGCTACCCATAAGTTTTTGCCAAGAAACTTCATCATCAAGAAGGTTCCTGCAACTTACATCAGGATAATACCACCTTCTACCCAGCCCCATTAGCATCTGCCACCAGTCTTGAACATCAGGGGTCAAAATTTCACCGTTCATTCCAATACGACGAAGCTCACGGTAAAGCAAAGCTACCATTTGGTTTTCATCAAAAGCAGCGGTTGTCTTTGCATAAATTTCTATAACAAATTTATAATTATATCCGCCAAGCTGATACAGCAATTGCGCCCATTTTTCTGGAACACGTGCTGTGTTTGCCAGAGTAATTCTACGTTTATTTTTTGCGCTCTTATAATTCAATACAAATAGAATTTTTTCTACATCTATGTGGTGCAACTCGTCAAATTTTTCCACTAACCTATCTGCAATAGGGCGTAATTTGTTATTCACAATTTCATATGTAAATTCTGCTTCTTGTTTTTCGTCCATCTTAAAATTCCTCGTGTTTTCCCTTACTGATTTAATTTCTGTAACTTCCTTAAGTAAGGTGGAATGTCATCTTCTGACGCAAATTTATGCTCAAATGTTGTATTTATTGTATTTGTTGTAGCTGTTTTTTCTACAACAGGTGCATGAACATTCTCTGGTTGCGCAGGCTGTGCCTCTTGAATATTTTTTTGCATTACAGGAGCTTGTTCTTGCACAACAGTTGTCTTAACGTCAACTATGCCAGACATAATCACGGTAACCTGTGCATCATTTTCAAGGTCACTAACATTGTCAATATGACCAAGGACAAACTCTGCATCTTCAAGCAAATAATCTTGGACTAAGTCAGAGGCTTGTGCAATTTCTGTGAGAGTAGCCTTATTTCTGCAAACAATGTTCAATATTGCTCCGCTTGCCACCTTGTGCTTTGCAGAATTGACAATATCGGCTATTGCCTGTTTAGTAGCATTCAGCACACTTGAACTTCCACGAGCTGATGCCACTCCCATTAGAGCTTCACCAGAATTTTTTAGAATGGTTTTTATATCCGCAAAGTCAACATTGATGTAGCCAGAATTTGTAACAAGCTCAGAAACTCCACCAACTGCATTAGCCAAAATTGTATCAGAAATCGTTATAGCATCAGCAAAGGTAGTGTTCTTTTGTGACGAAGCAATTATTCTGTCGTTATCTATCACAATCAAGGCATCAACAAATTTACGAATCCTGTCAATTCCCTCTTCTGCTATTCTTGCTTTCTTTTTTCCTTCAAAGGTAAAAGGTCTTGTAACAACAGCAACAGTGAGAGCACCGCAATCCTTGGCAACTTCTGCAACAACCGGCGCAGCACCAGTTCCAGTTCCACCGCCCATACAAGCGGCTATATAAACCATGTCATAGCCTTTTATTGCCTGACGAATTGCATCCTTTGACGCACGGGCGGCAATACGACCAACTTCTGACGTGGCACCAGCACCAAGCCCTCTAGTAATTTCTTCACCTAACAACAAGGTCTTTTCGCCAAGGGAATATGCTATATCAGACACATCTGTATTCATTGCAATAGTGTTAATGCCCTTTAAGCCATTTCTTACCATATAATTAAGTGCATTGCCACCACCACCACCAACAGCAACCACTAAAATTTTTGGCATACATTGACTGGCTGACAATGAATTTTCGTCTTCAGAATAATCATTTACATTTGTAAGGCAAGGCTCTTCGTAATAATTATATTCGTCTCTGCACGGTAGCCCCATTTAATTACCTCCACAAAAATCTATTCAATAGTAAAAGTTTATGTTATTATAGCATACAATTTTCTAAAGATAAAAGGTATTTTTGATGCACAATTCTATTCTTTTACTCTTACAAAATATCCTTGTTGGAACATCACTGGCAGCTGATGCATTCTCAATTTCCCTTTGTATGGGACTCGCTCACAGCAATTTGAGCAAAAAAAATGCCACCAGTCTGGCAATAGCTTTTGGTGGCTTTCAATTTCTCATGCCAATTTTGGGTGGAACTTTAGCGTTATTTTTTGGCAAATTGTTTGGTTCTTACACAAAATATATTTCTGCAGCACTCATTTGTTATGTCGGAGGCAATATGCTCAAAGAAGCTTTTAGTGCGCAATCCACAGAGAATACAAAAAATCTGTCTCTTGACACTAAAAATATTCTTCTACTAGCAGTTGCTACTAGCCTTGACGCTTTTGCAGTAGGATTTTCTGTTGCATTAAGAGGGACTTCTCCACTTCTTGTGGCGATAGCTGCTGGAATAATCACATACATTTTATCCTACATTGGAGCATTGCTTGGCAAGGTAATAGGAGCAGGCATCGGAAAAAGAGGTGAAATCCTAGGCGGGGTCGTGCTACTCTGCATAGCATTCACCATGTTGATAGAATAAATTTATTCAACTACAATCTTCTTAAAACCCTTTGGCGTTGCAAACATTGCAGTGTCTATTTTTCTAAATTTTATGTTTTTATACTCAGTAGTCACAGTTCCATCAAGGTTAGATGTTTTCACAGGCAAGGGAAAGTCTGTTCTATACCATTCATAATACACATCATTAACAGACTCCCCCTTGAGATTGTATGTGGTTTTTACAATAAATTTTCTCATACTATAGGAATCAATCTTTTCTTCTCCAACATACTCTCTGGTGAAATTCGCTCCATTTGCCACAATTATTGGCTCTCTGCTTACGCCAAACGAATTGGAAAGATTGGGAACATGTGACTCTTGATATGTTTTCTTGTCCACGTCAATTAACCAAATAAGCCCTTTATCATAACGGGTAACTTGAATTGTGTTTTGTTTTTTGCCAGACTTAATCTCAAAACGGGTGGCGTTTTCACCCTTGAAAAGTTTTCCTTCTGTCTTTTCTCCATGGTCAATTTCGATATAGTCAGCCATAAACTGATAGGCAAACGCCTGTGATACACAAATAATCATTGCTAGCATTATAAAAAATATGATGCTAGCTTTTTTTGTAATTTTATTTATTAAATTTCTTGTCATCCGCTTTTTCCTCCAACCAATTAGTCAAGCTATCAATTAGGTCTGCTTTTTGAAATTCATTTCTTATACCAAAACGCGTAACAGCAAAATCATACTTCACTGGATCTGCTTCGCAAATGTCTTTATATGACTCTGTAACCTCTTTTGCTGCCAAGAGGCAGGCGTTACGTCTTGTGCAAAGTCCTAAATTACTCGCAATACTCCAAGCGTGAGTATCCAATGGGACAATCAAAGAAGAAGCAGGAATATTCTTTGTCCAAAGTCCAAGGTCAACATTATCACGCCTCACCATCCAACGTAAAAATAGAAACAACCTCTTGCATGCACTGCCACGCGAAGGCAAGGGCAAAAGTGTCGTTTCGTGCCCCATATAGGAAACAAAATTTGATACAAAATTATTTGCCCCCTGAACAATATCACCATTAAATCCACTGACAAAAAGTTCCTCTAATGTTCCTTGACGCAAAAAATTTCCAATTGCTAGCAAAAAATCACAGATGTCATTTTCATCATTAAAACGATAGACAAATCCATTGAGCTTATGTCGCAATTCATCTGCTGAAATGTTTTGCAAATATTGCGCTGGTGACTCCCCCAAAATATCTAAGATATACCCTACTGCTTTTAGGATTTGCCCTACTCTGCCATAGGCAAGGGACGAGGCAATAAGTGCGACTGCCTCTATATCTTTTTGCGAAGTATAGTTATACAAGAATTGCAACGGATCGGGACTAACAAGCTCACGCACTGTGTATTTATTATAAATTTCTTCAAAAAAAGGGCGAGAAATTACTCTCGCCTCTTTTGTCGCAAGTGGAAAATTTTTATCCATTATTATTTTCGTCTTGTTCTTTTGTTTTATCAAGGTTTTTATTTTCACCCTCACCAACATAGGTTATTAAAACCTGTGCTATGCGGTGATTTTCCACCTTTTGTGTTTCTATTTGCCAATCACCTGTTTTGAAAACCTGTCCTTCTTTCGGGAAATATCCAGCAAGTTCAAGTATCATACCAGCAACAGTGTCAACCTCAGGGAAATCCTCATTGAAAGGATGCTTGAGCTCTTCACCAAGATCTTCCAAATTGACAAAGCCTTGCACAATATACGAGCCTTTATTAGTTTTTGCGATATCCGGCACTTCCTCATCATATTCGTCCTGGATATCTCCAACAATTTCTTCAATAAGGTCTTCCAAGGAAACAAGCCCAGCTGTGCCACCATATTCATCCACAACTATGGCAATGTGTTTGTGGGATTTTTTCATAAGGTCAAGCGCTTCATCTGTTTTCATAGTTTCTGGAACAAAAAGTGCCTGTCTCATAATACTTTTTATAGTGAAATCCTTTGAAGCAGAAAGAGGTTTTAACAAATCTTTTGCATACAAAATTCCAACAATATGGTCAATGTCGTCATTATAAACAGGAATACGGGAGTGTCCACTTTCTGTAAAAATCGTGATAGCATCATCAATGGATTTACTAACCTCAATAGTGCTCATGTCGTTGCGAGGTTCCATAACTTCAGATATTCTCGTGTCTTCAAGCCCTATGACACCATGTATCATCTGGCGTTCTTTTTCTTCCAATTCACCACCGGCACTTGACTCTTCCACTATGTAATCTATTTCTTCCCTTGTTGCAAATGCACCAGCACTGTCAAGATTCAGCCCAAAGATTTTGCTCATAAGGGCGAGCAATAACCCCAAAAACCATGTGACAGGTCTTAAAATCCAGCCAACTAAACGAAGCATTGGCAAGCAAATTAAAAGACATCTTTCTTGATACGCCATGCCTAAATTTTTGGGTAAAATTTCACAAAAAATAACTATAAATACCGTCATTATTGCTACAGCAACAGGAACAGCAACAGGGGACTGCAAAATATCTATCGCTATCTTTGTCGCCAAGGCAGACGATGAAATATTAACTAAATTATTACCTATCAAAGTAATATTCACGGCTAATGAAACATTATCCATAAGCCACAACAAATTTTTTCTCTGTCCGTAGTTTTCCTCTGATAAAGTTTTCAAACGACTTCTTGTAATTGAAGTGATTGTAGTTTCCGTCATTGAAAAAAATGCAGAAAACAAAAGGCAAATTGCCAATTCAATAAAATTTCCTAGATGACCAACCAATTGATGATTACATCCTTTCAAAATAGAATATAAAATAACTAAAAAAAGACAAAAAAAAGCCTTTCACCGCCAAGGCGAAAAGCTATCATATCTGGTTTCTGACCTACCTTAACGAAGTCAAAACTTACTCAATAAAATGGCAGTCCCTAGGGGATTTGAACCCCTGTTGGCGGGCTGAGAACCCGTAGTCCTAGACCCCTAGACGAAGGGACCACACAAAATTATAATGGCTGGGGTACAGGGATTTGAACCCCGATTACTTGATCCAGAGTCAAGCGTGCTGCCGTTGCACCATACCCCAGTCTGTAGAACAAAACGTTCCAACGGCAACGTGCAGTATGTTACAACAAATAGCCTTTATTGTCAAGTGATAAGTGATAAAATACAACTAAAATACAACTCGGAGAGGTATTGTAAGAACAAAAAAATTGCTAGCTATTTTAATTTTTATGTTATACTACCCTCAAAGTAGTGTCATATAATTCAGAGGTGTAATTGTATGAAATCTGTAGATATTTGTATTAAGCTATCAAAGAAAATAAGACAAAATTGGTTTGCAAAACTCCTCATTTGTATTTTTTCTGCGATTTTACGCTTGAGTCACGTTAGGTATGGCGTAGCAAAAAAAAATATTGAGCTTTGCTTTCCCGAAATGTCAAAAAAAGAAGTGAAAGATACAATCGCAGAATCCTATGAAAACATGGTGCGGACAGGCGTTGAGCTTCTTTCTTGGCAACATAATCCATCTTTAATTGAAAAAATGGTTGAAGAGCGTGAAGGACTTGAGATGGTAGATGAAATCTATGCCCATGGCAAGGGACTCATTATAGCAAGCGTTCATATGAGTAACTGGGAGCTAGCTGCAGCCTTTGTATCACGCAGATATAATCTTCTGTCCGTCGTGCGCCATGCTGACAGTGATTTTCAAAGAGAATTTATTGAAACGCTAAGGGCAAATTCCGGTTTAAAAACAGTTTCCAAGGGACAATCCGTTCTTAAACTGGCTAAACATCTGCAACATGGTGGAGGAATAGCCTTGCTTTCAGATCAGCATGAAGCTAAAGGTTTACACCTACCATTCTTTGGTCATATATCGGGGACAATCACTGGACCTGCTGCCCTGTCCTATTTGACAAAAGCTCCAATAGTTCCTGCACATATCATTCGTGTTGCACCGTTCAAATTCAAATTTTTTGCAGATCCCGTTATTCCAATTCCAGATTTGCCAAAAGATGCGGCTATTGAGAAAATGACATTGGACCTCAATCACGCATACGAAAAAATGATATGTAGAGCAAAAGGACAATGGCTCTGGCAACACAGAAAATTCAGAGATTTAGTATAAAAAAAAGAGCACTTACTGAGTGCTCTTTTTTTTATTTTTTAAGGAATTTTTGTGCAATTTTGACTGTATCTGGAGCATTTGCAGCATAGGCATCTGCTCCAACAAAATCCGCTAATTCTTCTGTAAGAACTGCTCCACCAACTATTATTTTTACATCATTGCACCTTGAACGAATAAAACTAATTGTGTCTTTCATATTGTTTACTGTGGTGGTCATCAAGGCAGAGAGTCCAAGCAATTTACTTTTGCTTTCCTCCAATGCCTGCAAAATACTTTCTTGTGGCACATCCTTGCCAAGGTCTATCACTTCAAAATTATAATTTTCAAGTATTGTCTTTACAATGTTTTTACCAATATCGTGAATATCGCCTCTGACAGTAGCAATAACGAACTTTGGACGTTCCTGCTCATCTCCGTTATCAACCTGTTTCAATGCTTCACGAACTACATCAAACGCAATCCCTGCAACCTCTGCCGATTTAATTAAACCAGGTAAAAATATATCGCCCTTTTCGTAAAGCTCCCCTACCTTGTCAAGTGCAGGGATAATTTTTTCTTCAATGACGGCAAGTGGTGACAAATTTTGCAAAAGTGCTTTTGCTTCGTCTCTACATCCTTCTGTTATTCCCTTTACTATTAAAGTAATGAGGTCAGATTGCGTTTTTTCACTCGAGGTGGACTCTATTTCTTTTTTGTCATCTTGTTTTGACTGAAATCTTTCAATATAGCACCTTGCATCTTCGTCCCTCTCAAAAAGAGCTTGAGAAGCAAACAGTGCATCTTGCATTTCTGTATCAAGCGGATTCACAATTGCAGCATCAAGACCGTAAGCAATTGCGGCTGTCAACATTGTTCTGTTTAACAAAGGTCTTTGCGGAAGTCCAAAGGATACATTTGAAATTCCAAGTATTGTATTTACCCCAAGAGTCTTTACCATAGAAATTGCTTTCAGGGTTTCATTTGCCTGATTCGGCATGGCAGAAACAGAAAGCATAAGACAATCTATAAAAATATCTTCTCTTGCAATTCCGTATTTTTCAGCTTCCCTCATAATACGATTTGCTATTTCAAAACGTGCCTCAGCAGTCTTTGGCAATCCGTTTTCATCAAGAGTTAAACCAAGGACAGCGCAACCATATTTTTTTGCTATTGGAAAAACTGCATCCATAACTTCTTGTTTGCCATTGACGGAATTTAACAAAGGTTTGCCATTGTATATTCTTGCAGCTCGTTCCATTGCTTTGAAATTTGCAGTGTCAATTTGAAGAGGAACGTCACACACAGCTTGAATTTCTTTTATTACTTTATCCTGCAAAGCAACTTCGTCAATATCTGGCAAACCTAAATTAACATCAAGCACGTCCGCTCCAGCTTCTGTTTGAGCACTTGCCAAAGAAACAATATATTTGATGTCGTTTTCACGCAACGCCTTCTGCAAATTTTTTCTGCCTGTTGGATTGATGCTCTCCCCAACCAACATAACACGAGAGACATCTGTATAACGAGAAGCAGAACATACGCCATAAAATTTTTTATTTGTTCTCTCTGTTACCTTTGCTGTTGCAATTGTTTTTTTAACTTCGTGAATGTGTGCTGGTGTTGTCCCACAACAGCCACCAATGACGTTAACACCATAATCTATAAACTTTTTTGCATAAAGAGCAAACTCTGCCGGTGTTACATCAAAAGAAGTCACGCCATCTCGTAAAACAGGCAAGCCTGCGTTTGGCTGCACAAAAACAGGGATAGAAGAAATTTCTGTTAGCCTTTTTACAATTGGCTCCAACTGTTTAGGTCCTAGCGAACAATTTACACCAAGAGCAGTTACACCAAGTGCTTCAAGCGTAAGCACCATGGTTTCTGGTGTTGCGCCAAAAAATGTCCTTCCATGCTCATCAAAACTCATGGAAGCAAAAATAGGCAGGGAGGAATTTTCTTTTGCAGCAATTATTGCCGCTTTTAACTCATACAAATCCGTAAAAGTCTCAAGCAAAATCAAATCCGTTCTGTCATTTGCTAAACGTATAACTTCTGCAAAAACATCTACGGCTTCATCAAAATCCAAGGTGCCGTAGGGCTTCATCACTTTACCAGATGGACCAATGTCAAGGGCTACAAATTTATTGCTGACATTGCCAATTGCATTCTTTGCGTTATCTATTGCAGATGTAATGATTTTTTCTAATGGCACATTCGCAAGCTCTGCCTTAAAGCGGTTTGCACCAAACGTATTTGTGATAATTATGTCTGCACCAGAAGCGATATATTCTTTATGTATAGCCGTAATGACGTCGGAATGAGTTATGTTTAATGTTTCTGGCACAACAAGAGAGGGGACATCTCTCGTTTGAAGGACTGTCCCCATCGCACCATCAAATATTAAAACTTTTTTTTCAAGCAAACTAAGATCTAACATACTTATTTGTTCTCACTTATCTTTACTTTTAACGCATATAATATACAGCGAATATTCTCACAAATTGATTTTGCAATTTCTGCCTTGTTCATTGTGTAAAGATGAATTCCCGTAACGCCTTCTGTCAAGAGCTCTGAAATCTGTTCTGTTGCATAGGTAATTCCAGCCTCCTGCATTGCCATAGCGTTATCACCATAGGTGTCGGCAATTTTTGCAATTTTTGTTGGGATTTGAGCACCACACATTTTGCACATACGGTCAAGCTGACTTGCACTGGACAAAGACATTATACCCACATCTATTGGGCAGGTAATTCCAGCACGGTCAATTTTATCCCTAAAACGTAGAAAATTTTCATTATCGAAAAACAACTGTGTAACAAGCATATCAACGCCCATATCACATTTTTCTTTCAAGTGTTCGATATCTTTTTCCAAACTTTCTGCCTCTACATGCTTTTCTGGGTAACAAGCAGCAAAAACTTTGAAATCATAATTTTCCTTTATAAATTTTATTAAATCTTTAGCGTGTGTAAAATCCTTTGTCCCTTCATCTGTCATATCACCACGCAAGGCAAGTATATTTTTTATACCACGGGCTTTCATGTCATCTAAAATATCTTTCATTTCAGCCTTGCTCGCACCAATACAGGTTAAGTGTGCCAAGGCAGGAATACTATAATCTGTCATAATACGCTCGGCAATAGCTGCGGTGTTTCCACGAGTTGAGCCACCTGCACCATAAGTAACACTTATCAAATCTGGATCAAGACACGCAAGAGCACCTATTGTGGTCAATATTGTGTCAAATTGTCCGTCTTTTTTGGGTGGAAATATTTCAAATGACAAAGTCGGCTTTGCCACATCAAAAAAATTTTTCATTTATTTTTCTCCAATTAAGCAAATTTTTTATTGTTTTCCATGACAGCATCTAAAACTTGAGCAACAGCATCTTCGTCGTTTGATGGAGCAATGATGTTTGCCACATCTTTTACATCCTGCATTGCGTTTGCCACGGCTACTCCAACTCCTGCCCATTCAATCATTGGAATGTCATTTCCTCCGTCGCCAATTGCCAAGGTTTCTTCCCTTGGAATTGAGTAACTTTGTGCCAACATTTTGACTCCAATTCCTTTATTAACATCAGGATGCATTATTTCTAGGAAAGTGTCCGCTGTCGTTGCAACATATACTCTATCCCCAAAATGTGAGGTAATCATGTCATAGGCTTTCAACAAATCATCTCTAGACAAGAACATTGATAAATATTTGTTAGCATTACAACGATAACTTTCAAATTTGTTGCCAAGTTCAACTCCCTCATGTTTAGCCAAAGATGCATATAATATCGCATGGGGATCTTGCTTATCCTTGACAAAGAAATTTTTGTCATCATATATTTGTGTATATACACCCAATTTCAACAAAAATTCTAATACCTCTGTTGCCAAATCAAAGCCAAGTCGTTTTTCATAGACAATTTTTTTTGTTTGTGGATTCCAAAGAACTCCACCATTATAAAACACAGATGTTTCATCTATTCCAGTTGCTTCAATTAAATGCATAGAAGCAGTATACATTCTGCCGGTAGCAATTGCCACTCGTATGCCAGCGGCTTTTGCCATTGTGATTGCTTGTCTATTTCTTGCTGTAATAATATTTTCGCTGTTAAGTGTTGTGCCGTCCATATCTAGGGCGACCAAACTAACCTTATGTGCAATATCAAAATTCATTTTGTGCTTCTTTCTAAATTAACCAAATTAGTAAGGAAAAAACCTCCGACACAACAATAGCTGCTCCAGAGATCTTTTCAAAAGACCCCATCCAATTACGATTCATGTATCTCGTAACAACAACAGCAAACGTTGTGGCAAATATCAGATTTACAAGACATCTTTCTAAACTAAAAATAAGCCACGGAGCAGTGCATATCATGGCAACAACCAAATCAACCTTGTCAAATGGTTCTGTATCTTCTTGTATAGTATATTTTCCAATATATGCAACAACACAAGCAGCAAAACGAGATATACAAATCGATGACATCAAGGACAAAAACAATCTCGCAGAACGCATATATGTGATGGCAATGCACCATAATACAACCGCTAAAATGCTAAATATAATGCCCAATCTATTTGCATTAAGCTTGTTTATGTTAAGTCCAATGTTTACATCTTTTGCTCGCGCTTCACCAACAAGATGAGTAAACCCGCATAGTGCCTTTGTAAATCCGAAAAAAAGATAGCAAGCAAAAGCAATAATCGCAGCAATGATTCGATAATCAAAAACAAGCCTTCCTAAAATGGCAATAAAGGCAATTATAAACCCTATTATTACCCCAACTAGTGGAGCTAAATTGTATGATGATGCTTGAGTCACTTCGTCTTTTGGCAAAACATTTTTCCAGAAATTTAGATGTGTTGTCTTTGAAAATAATAATGTTAATCGTGAAACAAAATTATTGGTTAGCCTTGAAATAATTGAAGTGAAGGTCATTTTTTTCCTCCCCCCGCTCCTTTCGTAAAATTACAAAAAATAGATTATAGTAATCCGTAAAATTGCAAACGTTTGGAAACTTCGTCCTTGCCAAGCAAGGCAGCAACTTCAAAGAGTCCTGGGCTGACTTTTCTGCCTGTCAATGCCCATCTCATAGGCGTAGCAGCTTCTTTCATGTTGCTCTCGTGTGCAGCGAACACTTCGACCGCTGTGTTATACAAATGGTCGTGCGTTCCTTCACCCCATTTTGAAATCAAATCATTGTAGATAGATTTTAATTTCGGGCGAAGTTCTTCCGCAATATCATTCCCGTCATAACGAGATTTTACACAATCAAAATTAAGGAAGTAATCACTATATTCTGCAAGTTGAATTGTGGTTGAACCTCTGCCCCCCATGGTGACAAGGCATTTTTCTAAATAGTCACGCTCAAATTTTTCCACTGGCAATCCCATTTTCTTCCAGAATGGCGCAATTGCATCATAAAGAGCTTGCCCCGTCATCAATTTCATTTGTTCCTGATTTATGTGATCCAATTTCTTGAAATCAAAAACGGCTGATTTTTTAGTAACTTGGTTGATTTCAAAAATTTCCTCTGCATGCTGTCTTGTGAAAACTTCTTTGCCATCTCTTGGCGTCCAACCAAGCAAGGCAAGGAAATTAAAAATACCGTCTGGAAGATATCCCATGTCACAATATTCAAAGACACTCGTTGCACCGTGGCGCTTGGAAAGTTTCTTTTTATCCTCACCCAAAATCATTGGCAAGTGAGCAAAGGAGGGACGCTCAAAACCTAGTGCATCAAAAATTAAAAGTTGCTTTGGTGTGTTTATAACATGGTCTTCTCCACGAATTACCATAGAAATATCCATAAGGTGATCATCAATAACAACAGCGTAGTTGTATGTTGGAAGTCCATCTTTTTTCATAATGACAATATCTTTTATGGTATTGTCCATATTAACGCTTGCTTTTTCTGACATTACCTTTATGTCGCCATAAACTTCGTCATGGAATTGTATAAGCTTGCCAGGTTCTACACGGAACAGAATTGCGCCATCAGATTCGTATGCCTTTCCCTCATCCACAAGTTGCTTGGCATATTTTCTGTAATTTTCCATTCTTTCTGATTGGCGGTAAGGTCCATAATTTCCTCCCTTGTCCGGTCCTTCGTCCCAGTCAAGCCCTAACCATCTTAAGCCATCCATTATTGTTTGTTCATATTCTTTCGTGGAACGCTGCCCGTCAGTATCTTCTATACGGAGAATAAAGGTTCCTCCCATGTGTCTAGCATAAAGATAGTTAAAAAGAGCAGTATGTGCACCACCAATATGTAGTGCGCCTGTAGGAGATGGGGCAAAACGAACACGAACTTTATTTTTATCCATAAAAAACACCTCTTTGAAAATTCATTATATTTTGATATTATATAAAAAAATGGGTTTTTTACAAGGTCTAAGGTGCAGTTGATGTCAAAAGTAAGAAAAATATATTTCAAAAAATCTTTTACATTGCTTGAGGTGCTCATTGCAGTAGCCATTTTTGCTACATTAACCGCATCAATTTCCATAATGACACACCTAAAAGACAACAAATTATTCCTAGATGAATGCGAGAAAATCAGAAATTTTGTCTGCGAATCAATAGAAATTGCCTCAAGCAAAAGTAGCTCATTTACTGTTGCAGTAAACACTGTGCGTGAAAATGGTTATTCTGCTAAAGCCGTCATAATATGCCATAAAAATGGCGGACAAGATAAATACGAATATTTTTACTTAAAGCATGCAGACATGAACATAGAGGAAAAATGTATATTTGATGGTGTAAGTTTTACAATGACACCTGCATTAACGTGGCGAATTTGGAAAGCAACCGACAAAAACATTGTAAAAACCTTAACAATTTCTGGAAATGGCTACTGCACTTTGAAATAATGTTTGATTTTTTGCCATAAAGACTATCTATGTAATGTCAAGTAGCAAAAAAAATTATTTTTTACAGGCT
>CALELF010000108.1 GCA_937902895.1 uncultured Synergistaceae bacterium
ACGATAAGAACAGTGTGCAATACCAATAAACTTTACCATTGCATCCGGCTGGCTGGTTTCCCATTCAGAAACAAATACTAAAGTATCACGTTCATTCCAACTTCTATATACTTCGCGACCATATTCATCACGTGTAAATGTAGATTTTGGATGGTTTTTATAAGTTACTTTAACTAGAAATCTTCTTCCGTTAGTTAATTCAATCTGCATATTACTTTTCCTTTCTATTGTCTTGAGTCCATGTATTAAGTTTAAAGTGGTCGAGCTCTACGCTTTCTTCAGAATTAATTACGCCCTGCTTAAGCATTTCACTAATTGCATTATAATACGCCAACTCTCGACCTGTCTTCTTACTATACCTGTCCTTATATGAACAATAAGAAAAGCCTTTAAAAATTGTATTAGAATAAGGTTTATCCTTTACTTCTTCAACAGTTACTGTTGTATACTGCTGTCTGTGACCACGGAATTTACGATAATTCTTCTTCCTGCGGTATTTAAAGACGATGACCTTGTCATCTTTGCCACTCTCCAAAATTTTTGCCGTTACCTTGGCTCCTTCAACATAAGGAGTTCCAATAACTGTCTCGTCATCTTTGCCAAGGAGAATAACCTTGCCAAGTTCAACAACAGAGCCATCTTCCGCTTGGAGCTTTTCCACACGGAATTTGTCTCCCTTTACTACACGGTATTGCTTACCGCCTTGTTCAATTATAGCATACATTTCTTTTCCTCCTCCGCTGCTGTTAGGTAAAACACATACGTGTAAATTTTAGACCCAAAACAAGCGTATTTTTTGAACAGAGGGAATTATACGCAAAAAATAGTCATCTGTCAAGGCATTTTGTAGATAAATTACCTAAAAAATCACATTCATTTAGAAATAGAGACAATTTTGTCTGTGATTTCTTTAGTCAATGACCTGTCTAATACGCCATTTCGTAATTTTAGTGAATGGTTAGCACCATTAATTACAAAAAAGTTTTTTGTATGCTTTGGTTCTACAAATGAAAACAACTTTTCGCAAGCATCTTTTGGAAATATATCGTCAAACTCACCCCACAGAGCGGTGGCAAAATTTGGATGTGAGGTGCTAAAGGGCGAGTCCGTAACATTTAGCAAATCTCTTGTAATAGGCAAATTGCTTTGTATTTTTTCAACTGGTGGAAAAGCATATGCTCCACTTCCACAGAGTATTAAATGATCAATTTCATTAGCAGTGGTAGAGATTACATATGCGATTATGCCACCAAGTGAAAAACCGCAGAGCCACATTTTTTTGGACTTTTCGTGCGCTAAATTGGCTACATAATCAAAAGCTATTTTACAATCAGCTAGCTCGTCTGCAAAAGTTTTCCCCTCAAAAGCAGACATAATCCAAGAGAGGCTATCATTTTCAAATGCTGCAATATCACGAGTCTTTCTGCTCGTTTCACAAAGGAAAGGCGTGTAACCTAATTTTGCAAATGAATAAGCTAACCAACGATATTTATTCCCATGAGAAAAATTTGCAGAAGAATGAACACCATGAAAGAAAAGTATGTAGGTGTCATTTACCACATCTGGTTCAAGGCTAGACAACAAAACTTGTTTGTCACCATAGCTACCAGGTAAAGACAAAACGTTTTCTTTCATGGTGTGTAATTTTATGCTTTATGTTGAGCGACAAGGCAAGCAGAAGCAATAGAATACATCTTTGTTTCCGCTGAATCAGCTCTACTTGTCAAGATAACAGGTGCTTTTGCTCCAAGAACAAGAGCAGCAGTCTTGTTACGTGCAAAATAAACCATTGACTTGGCTAAAATGTTACCAGTCTCAATGTTTGGCACAAATAGCACGTCTGCCTTGCCAGCCACTGGCGAAACAATTCCTTTATGCTGTGCAGATTCCTCAGAAACAGCATTGTCAAGAGCAAGAGGACCATCTACTATGCAGCCTTTAAATTGCTTTCTGTTGCTCATCTGTGCAAGTGCTGCTGCATCAAGCGTTGGAGGCATTGCAACATTTACCACTTCAACTGCACCAAGAATGGCAACCTTTGGACATTCAAGTCCAAAGGCATGACAAATATCTGCACAATTATTGACGATATCAATTTTTGTTTTCAAATCTGGATAAAGATTGACAACCCCATCTGTAACAAAGAAAAGTCTATCATAGCCTTCAATTTCGTGAATGTAAGCATGGGACAAAACTCTGCCAGTTCTAAGTCCTTTTTCTTTGTTCAAGACAGCACGGAGATAATCGGCTGAATGAAGCATACCCTTCATGAATATATCTGCATTTCCGCTTGAAACAATTTCTACTGCTCTAAGTGCCGCAACAGTATTTCCACCACGCTCATCAACCACTTCATAATTGCTAAGGTCAATTCCTAACTTGTCTGCAACAGTTTTAATTTTTTCACCATTACCAACAAGAATTGCAGAAATTATTCCTTCTTTTCTAGCAGCCTCAACTGCCTCCATCACTTCGTCATCTTCTGGCACTGCTACACTAACAATTTTCGTTTCACCTTGTTTTGCCGCAGCCATCAACTGTGCCATTGTCCTAATTTGTTCCATTGCACAAAAACCTCCAAATTTATATTTTACGTTTACTTAACGCCTAATGAAATTATGGTAGAAAACGCCTCTTCAGGTGTTTTATCTATCATTGTTATTGTATCCTCTGGCAGGAAGAACACTAAGCCTGTTGTAGGATTAGGACTGGTAGGAACAAAAACCGACAGATATTTCTTTCCGTCTTCCTTTACAAAGCTATTTGTCACAAAACCAATCATATAACCACCACAAACAGGAATTGTGGCAGTGCCAAGATATTTTCCCTTTCCGCCAGTAGAGGTAAAAGTCTTAACCATATCGCTAAAAGCTTCATACCACCCACCAATGACAGGGATTTTTTCTATCACATACTTTTCAAACAAGCTCAATATAGATTGTTCGCTACGTCTTAATTTTCTGCCAATATAAACAATAATCAAAAATAAAACAACCAATATGGCTATTGTTATTTCCTCAGAACGTGTAGCAAGATAAATTTTACTGCTGAAAGATTTACCAAACCTAACAAGATAAATAATCAATGCTACAAATAACGCCAATGGCGTAAAAGCTAGGCACCCTAAGCCAAAATCTCTTAATATTTTTGAAATAATGCCCTGCTTCTTTACCTTGGCAGTTTCACTAGCCGATTCATTAGTAGTTTGATTTGAAGTAGTTTGATTTGACTCATCTGGTAAAACAATTTTTTCAAATTCCATTTTTTAATCTCCTGTCAAAAACAATAAAATCTTACACATAAAACACATAATTTTACAACTTGAAAAATATGCAAAAAAAATGTAATATTGCTATATTTGGCGAAGGGAGATGTTTTACGTGAAGTATATTGATAAATTTTTTTATTGGATCATTGCATCGATACTCTTAATCTACTTCAAATTATACCACCGATTAGAAGTTTTAGGCAAAGAATTTATCAATAAAAAATCATCCATTATAGTTGCATCAAACCATGCAAGTTTTTTAGACCCACCTTGTATAGGTGTAGCATGTTTGCCTAACAGTTTAAATTACATTGCCATTGATTACCTTTTTAAATTTCCACCGTTAGCCTGGGTGCTACGCATCTCTGGTGCCTTGCCTATCAGCGTTGACACAAAGGCAAGCTCAGCAGGTTTAATTGTTACCATGACAAAGTATCTAAAAGAGGGAAAAAATGTTTTCGTTTGCCCAGAAGGGCAACGCACACCAGATGGTCATCTTTGCCCCTTGCAAGGTGGCGTCGCTCTCATGAGCATAAAAAGTGGTTCCCCTGTCATTCCAACCTATATTGCCGGTTCGTATCATGCAATGTCTCGCCATGTAATTTTTCCACGCCCATACAAATTAAGAGTTATATTTGGTGAACCAATAGACCCTAAAACTTTACCAAGTGAGTTAACTGACAAAGAAAAACGTAAAATTATTTTAGACAAACTACTAAACTTCTACAAAGAACAGGAAGAAAAATATGGCATTGACTGATACTCCACAAGCAAACAGATTGCACATTGCCTTTTACGGCAGAATGAATGTTGGAAAGTCTAGCCTAATTAACTTACTAACAGATCAACCAACGGCACTAGTATCTGATACAGCGGGAACAACAACAGACCCCGTTATAAAAAGTATGGAAATTTTTCCGTTAGGTCCTGTAGCACTCATTGATACTGCAGGTTTTGACGATACTGGAGAATTGGGAAATTTGCGTGTTAGTAAAACAAAAGAATTGCTAAAAAAAACAGATTTAGCAATTCTTGTTGTTTCTCTAGAAAATATAGACAATCTTACAATAGAAAAAGACTGGGTAGAAAGGTTTAACACATTAAAAATACCTTATTTACTCGTGCTTAATAAGTATGACAATTCCGCTGATGAAAAAGACAAGGCAATAAAATTTTTAACAGAAAATTTAGGCACTGTCTCAGTAAAAATATCAGCTCTCGATAAGCTCAACAAAATTAAGCTTTTGCAGGAGATAATCAAAATTGCCCCCAAAGATTTTGAAGCTCCGGTTTTGACATCTGATCTTTATTCTCCTGATGACTATGTCGTCCTTGTCGTTCCACAGGACATTCAAGCTCCCAAAGGCAGACTCATTCTGCCACAGGTTCAAGTTATTCGTGATATTTTAGACAATGGAGCTACTCCACTTTTAACAAAACCCGAAAATTTAGAATCATTGCTCTCAAATCTAAAAACTCAGCCAAGATTAGTAATTACAGATTCACAAATGTTTGATTTTTGCGAAAAAATCTTACCGAAAAATATGCCTCTGACATCATTTTCTGTAATTTTTTCTCGCGCAAAAGGAGATTTTGAAGCATTCATCATGGGGGCAAAGGCAATACAAAACTTAAATCCTAACGATAAAATTTTAATTGCAGAGGCTTGCACACATGCACCATTAGATGAAGATATAGGCAGAGTAAAAATTCCAAGAATGTTAAAAAACAAACTTGGAATTGTAAAATTTGATATCGCTACAGGATTGGCTTTCCCAGAAAACCTTGATGATTATGCCTTGATTATACATTGCGGTGGCTGTATGTTTACGAGACGTCAGTTAATGTCGCGCATCACAGAGGCAAAAGAAGCATCAGTTCCAATAACTAATTACGGGTTAGCCATAGCAGAAATTTTAGGAATTTTGGATAGAGCTATCAAACCTTTTCACATTAACACCCTTGACTAATACCTTATCTTGTAGTAAAATCACCCCCGTTGAAAGGAAGTGGCTCAAGCGTGGCAATAAAAGTCAATTTTCGTTGCATAGGTTGCGGAGTCTGTTCTCACGTTGCACCAAGCGTTTTCAAGCTTGATGATGCAAGAGGCGTTTCGGTTGTTTTGTCTCAAATCGTTACAGAAGCGGCAAAAAGAGCCGAAGAATCCTGCCCTGTGAATGCCATTTCCATTGAGTTGCCACAAACGGCAAACGATTAACGGGCTTATAGCTCAATTGGCTAGAGCTTCCGGCTCATAACCGGATGGTTCGAGGTTCGATTCCTCGTAAGCCCACCACTTTTTTTGATAATAATTTTCAAAGGTGGAAAATGTCGTTTTTTATAAAACCTATAAAATTCTGACTACCCGCTTTTTGGATATTATTTAGGCACAAAAGTGCCGTATATTCAAGGTTTTAGGTGTTACCAGCACCATAAAAAACTTGAAACGTTTTTACGATTGAATGAGTTGTTGACTTTGGAGAGACGGCAACTCATTTTTTATTTCACAATTTTTAATGTAACTTAAAGTCATCAAACTTCATATTTCGTCCAGCTGTGCTCTTCTGTGAATGCTGTTTCTTAAACAATTCTCTGTCTTTCTTTATTTGCTGTTTTCTTTCAGCTCTTGTCATAGCAAAAGCACCAGTAACACCACAAGAAGCAATGATAGCACCAAGCACAACACTTACGATAATTTTTTTCATTTCGTTTCTCCTTTTTTCTTTAGAGCATCTTTAGCTTTGTCCTCTTCAATTTGTTTTTTAGTTCTTCTGTTGCAATATTTTGCGTT
>CALELF010000109.1 GCA_937902895.1 uncultured Synergistaceae bacterium
TTTTACAGGTAAATCCACGAATCTACAATCCCGAGGTCACTTCATATTATCTCAACTCTCCATTCTCAATTCAAAAGGTTTTGCGCTTATGGCAAAAATAGTATTAGCTTTAATGCCCCCAGTATTCCATCATGAGCATAGTCATATCGTCAAATTGTTCTGCACCAGCTACAAAAGTATCTATATCTTTTTTCACTGCTGCAAGAGTTTCCTTTGGTGACAAGTTTGTGTGGGCATTGAGGCAAGTTTTTAATCTATCCTCCTCGTAGAGCTCCTCTTCCTTATTCTGTGCTTCTGTGATGCCGTCAGTATAAAGATAGAGTTTGTCGCCACGCGTGAGGGTGATTTTGCTTTGAGTGTAATTTCCTTTTTTCAAAAATCCCATTACTGTTCCGTGAACATCGGTTAAATATTCAAAGCTATTGCCGTTGTGCTTTAATAATGGTGGGTTGTGTCCTGCGTTGCAGAAGGTCAATTCTCCTGTGGTTAAATCCAAAAGGCCTGCCCACACAGTAATAAAGAGACCGTTTTCGTTATTTTCACACAATATTTTATTCACGGTAGTCATAATGTCATGCAGTTCTGCGTTGGCACGGATACTGCCACGGAAAATTGTTTTTCCCATAACCATAAATAAGGCGGCAGGCACACCCTTTCCAGAAACGTCTGCTATGAGCAAAGCAAGGTGGTTATCATCTGGCATAAAGAAATCGTAAAAATCTCCGCCAACTTCCTTTGCTGGCTCCATTGTGGCATATAGATCAAACAAATTAAGATTTGAAAAGGCAGAAAAATTTTTGGGTAGCATTGAAAGTTGAATATGCGCAGCTGTATTAAGCTCAGACTCTATTCGCTGCTTGTCTTTTAATTCCAGCACCATGTTGTTGACAACCCTTGTCATCTCTTCAATTTCATCTCGTGAGTTTATGACAAGCGTATCATTAGGCAGGCTATCCACTGTAACTTCATTCAAATAATTTCCGACCTTTTTGACACGACGAATGGTCCTCGAAACCACGCCCCAAGTGACGATAAAGACGAGGAGCAAGATACCTATTAAGGTAAAGCCTATTACGAGGCTCAAATATTTCATCAGTCCATCAACACACCGCTGGTTAGGTGAACCAATGAGTATCATTCTCGGTGCCTTTGTGTTTGAAGTGCTCTGAGCAACCGCAAGCCAACCTACGGAAGCATCTTCACTCTTTGTTTGAAAACGGACAGACCCCAGTTTTTTAAGTAGTTCTAACACGTTTGAGCCAGAGTGTGAGCCCTTTAATGAGCTATCTATAATGAGGGGAAATTTTTTGTTTTTTCGGAAAGGTTCTGCCAAAACATAGGCGTGCTTCTTCGGAGAATAAATATAGCCTCCGGCAAAGAAAGTGCCAAGCTGTTGTTTTTTAATTTTTTCTTCTGAATTTGCCCAGTCGAGGTTAAAAATTTCGTCATTATGAATATGGAGAGTGCAACCTTCAAACACTCCGTCAAAGCCTTTTTTGTAATGAATATCAATTGTGATGCCATTGTCTGTCAACTGTGTTAAATTGGCAACCAATTTCATATCCAATATGTTACTGGCTGTCATAGAAATTGCGTAGCGCAGACAGTAAACTGTGGCAAAAAGAATCAGAAATCCACCAAATAAGATTGGCAGTAGAGTTTTTGTTCTCAATCCGAAATATCGTTTTTGGTTGTTTTTCCCTGTCAACATTGAGCGTTACCTTCTTTGTTTTTTATTGAAAAATTATATCACACTTTTTGCTTTGCATATGTGAACTTATTACTTCGGCGGTTAAATATTGAAGATTTTTATATCAATTTACGCTAAAATT
>CALELF010000110.1 GCA_937902895.1 uncultured Synergistaceae bacterium
CCATTATTTCAAGTCATAATCACACTTTTTTATTATTTCAGTGACGACTAATTAACAAAAAGAAGGCACGGAGAAAACCCCGTGCCTTCTTTTTATATGGTTAAAATTATTTTATAAGTCCCTTGTCTCTGAAGAATTTCTCTGCCGCTGGGTGAAGAGGAATTGTAAGTCCTTGTGTAGCTGTTTCAAGTGTAATTTCTTTGCCCTTTGCGTGAGAATTCTGAACGATGTCTATGTGTTCATAAAGAGCCTCAAGGAAGTTATAAATCATATCGTCGTCAGCATCTTCGTATGTTACGAGGAATGATGTGATGGCTGGTGTCTTTATCTCACCAACGCCCTTATATGTGTCAGCTGGGATAACGCTTGGAACCATGAATGGATAAGCTTCCTGTAGTTTTGCAAGGAAAGCATCGTCAAAGCTCAACAATGTAATATTGCTCTTTGTTGTCATAAGATCCATAACAGATGCTGTTGGGAAACCAGCTACAACAAAACCGGCATCAATCTGATTGTCCTTAAAGCGGCTTGTTGTTGCTGCAAAGTCAAGGAAGTCTGCCTTGATGTCATTGTAGGTCAGACCAGCCTGCTGGAAGAGTGCCTGAACGTCGCCTTCAACACCGCTTCCTGGTGCACCAACGCCAACTCTTTTGCCCTTCAAGTCCTCAAATTTGTTAATGTTTGCTTCTTTAGCTACAAGCATCTGAATGTGCTCTGGATAAAGTGCGCAAACTGCACGAATGTTCTTAACTGGCTTATCCTTGAACATAAGTTCACCGTTGTAAGCCCAATAAGCAATGTCAGCCTGTGTAAATCCAAATTCAATTTCCTTGTTAGCAACAAGATTAATGTTAGCAACAGATGCGTTTCCTGTCTCTGATGTAACATTGAGCTTGCCACCTTCGTTTACCGCATTTGCAATTGCACCGCCGATTGCAAAATAGGTTCCTGTTGTGCCACCTGTTGCAATTGATACATTGTTTGAGCCACCTGAAAGCTTGCATGGTGAGCAATTAAAATACCAAACGCCAAGTGCAACTGCCAATACTACAATTACAAGTGTTACTACCTTCTTTTTGTTCATCTCTGTGAACGCCTCCTAAAATGGGATTTATTTGCAATGCAAGAAAATCTTGCTATTTGCCTATTTGTTTGTGGCTGCAGCGTTTATTTCTGCAACTGTGATCGGAATTCCCTGTGATCTCAGCTTCTTTTCTTTCATTTTTTGTAAAATGTAAATTGCCAACAGAAGAGCAAGACCGATAATATCAGTATATGTGCCAGGGATTAAGAGTCCAAGTGCACCGACAAAAGCGATAATCCTCACAAAGGTGCTCATTTTTGCCTTGAAGAAACCAATTGTAGACATTGCCAAGAGGAAAACACCAAGCAATGCACTTATAATTGCTTGAATCATTGGCCCTGTTTGGTAATTTATGAAAAGAAGCATCGGTTCATATATGTATATGTATGGAACTAAAAATCCTGCTAATGCGAGTTTAAAAGCTGTAACTCCCGTTTTCATTGGATCTGAGCCAGAAATGCCAGCACCTGCATAAGCTGCTAGCGCTACTGGTGGTGTGAGGTCGGCAGCTATACCAAAGTAGAACACAAACATATAAGCTGCTTGTGCAGGAACACCAAGGTTAATAAGTGCAGGAGCTGCCATTGTGCTTGTAACAATAAAGTTTGCAGTTGTAGGAAGCCCCATACCGAGTAAAAGAGAAGCGATCATTGTGAAGAAAAGAGTAAATATTTTTGTAATCTCTTTTGCTACAAGTGGGTTTGATGTGATTAATGCTGCTGGAGCAGCGGCTAATGTAACAATGGTATTAGCAATTCTTAAAGCAAGTCCGGTTAAAGTTCCCATGCCAACTACAAGTCCAACGGTAGCACAGGCGCAGGCTACGCCGATAGCTCCACGTGCACCAGACTCAAAAGCATCGAGCAGGCGTGGAAGAGTCAGGCGTGTTTCTTTGCTTAACCAAGAAAGTGCAAAGCTAACTATAATTCCATAGAAAGCTGCTTTTAGTGGTGTGTAACCTGCAAGCAGGAAATATATAATTGCGATTAAAGGAATGAGCAAGAAGCCTCTTGCTTTAAGAAGTGGCCAAAGTCTTGGAAGCTCTTTGAAGGGTAATCCTTTCAACCCTAAACGAGATGCTTCAAAGTGAACTTGAACCATAACTGCAAAATAATAAAGAATTGCCGGAATTATTGCTGCTACAACAACGGTAAGATATGGCACACCTAAAATCTGTGCCATGATAAATGCAGCTGCACCCATGACAGGTGGCATTATCTGTCCACCGGTTGATGCGACAGCTTCGACTGCACCGGCGAAGTGTGGCTCATAGCCAACGCTTTTCATAAGCGGAATTGTAAACATACCGGTTGTGCATACATTTGCAACAGATGAGCCAGAAACTGTGCCCATGAGGCCGGAAGAAACAACGGCAACCTTTGCAGGTCCACCGGTTGACCAACCGGCAAGTGCTAATGATAAGTCTATTATGAATTTTCCGAGACCAGTTTTCTCAAGAATAGAACCAAAAAGAATGAACATAAAGACAAATGTTGAAGAAACTTCTAGTGGTGTGCCAAAGACACCTTCAGTTCCAAGATACATGTGGTTGATTATACGTGTAATGTTAAACCCTCTGTGGGCAATCATTGGCGGCATTATCCGTCCAAAGTAGCAATAGAGAAGTGCTACAATCGCAATTCCAGGAAGAACAGGATTTGAAATTCTGCGAGTGGCTTCTAATAATGTCGCAATCAAAATGAATCCCATTGTGAGGTCAAGCGTTGTTGGAAGTCCAGAACGGGTGACAAGTTGATCGAAGAACACAACCAAATACATTGCCGAGGTTGCAGCAATAATTGCTAAAGCAAAATCTACAAGAGGTATTTTATGGCGAGTCTTTCCAGTATTGTCACTTGGGTAGAGTAGAAAAACAAGTGCGAGCGTGAAAGCTAAATGAACTGCACCTTGTTTTTGTGCTAATAGTAAGCCAAAACCACTAGTGTAAAGATGAAAGAGTGACATGGCGACGGCTAGTATTGAAATCAACTTTGCTTGCCAACCATCCAATGTACGGAAACGTGATTCCGTATCATATTTTTCCATGATTGCGTCAAGGTTGATTTGAGCGGAATTTTGCGTATTTTCTGTTATTTCACTCATGAGGACTCCTCCATAGCTAAAATATTTATACTAAACACAGGAATTATTATACAAAAAAAGGTGTAAATTTCAATACTCTCGTGATAACTTTTTCAAATTCTATTTTATTTCCAGTGGTCAGGATAATCCTTGCCGTGTCTTGGGCATGGTTTTGTTCCGATGTAACGGCAACGGACATTTGGACATCTGCGAGGTGCCTTTTTTGCTCCGTTAGTAGCAGAATGACTGCTTTGAGTTTGACTCGGTAAAGTTATTGCCAAGATTTTATTAGGTGCTTGTTTTTGATTACTGAGATTTTTTTTATTTGTTTGCTTGTTCGTTTTTTTTGTGGTTTTCGCTGTCTGCTTTTTGTTCGTTTTTTTTGGGGTTTTTGTTGTTGCTTTTTTGTTTTGTTTTTTTACTGATTTCTTTGCTTTTACCTTTTGCTTAGTTTTTTTCTTCTGTTTATTTTGTTTGGTTGCTTTGCGCTTTGTTGTTGTTTTTTTTGATATCGATTTGCTTGTCTTATATGAAGTTTTCTGTTTGGAACTTTGTTTTGCTCCTGCTTGAGTAGAGGGTGTGGCTACAATTACAGAAATTAGTAAAAAAATAGAGACAAATTTTAATATTTTCTTCATTTATATCAACCTCCTTATGTATGTCAAAACTAAGAAAAATTATATTGAAATTGTATATAAAAAGTAAAAAATGTCAAGCTTTGTTCGTGGCTACTAATAGAATTTAGCATAGTAAATAATTGGAATTTAGCAATGAATATTACTAAGAAAAGGTTATTTTGTGCTATAATGCTTGAGACAGTTTTACGAAAGGAAAACGACTATGGAAATAAATTTAATGAAAAACGGAGCAGTGCGTGTTTGTCCTATTGGGTTTTCTTGGACAATGTTTTTCTTTGGTTTTTTTGTGCCACTTCTCCGTGGTGATATTCTTTGGTTCATTTTAGATTTAGTTATAGCAAGTCTCACTTGTGCATTTGGAAATTTTGTTCTATGTTTTTTCTATAATGGAATTTATATTCGTTCACTCTTGACGGAAGGTTATGTTCCTGCAGACGAATTTTCAAAACAATATTTGATTAGTAAAAATTTATACAGAGAAGTTTGTATGTAAGGAAGTGTGTAGAGATGTGGAAAGGAAGATTTAAAGAAGCAACGGACAAAAATGTTGTGGATTTCACACAGTCGCTAGATTTAGACTGGAGATTGGCAGAGGCAGACATTCGTGGAAGCATTGCCCATGTGAGAATGCTTGCACATACGGGGCTTTTGCCACAGAATGAAGCAGAAGTAATAGAAAAAAATCTGCGTGAGATTGCCACAGAAATTCGTAATGGTGACTTCATTCCTTCAAAAGAGCTTGAAGATGTCCACATGAATATTGAAAGTCGTTTGACGGAAAAGTGTGGTGCGACTGGTGCAAGGCTCCACATGGGGCGTTCAAGAAATGACCAGGTTGCAACGACAATGAAGCTATATTTGAGAAAAGAAATGCTCAGTATTGCTGCTCAGCTTGATAACCTTATTGAAGTGCTTGCAAGGAAAGCAGATGAACACAAGAATGTAATTGTTCCTGGTTATACACATTTGCAACAGGCTCAGCCAATTTCTATGGGGCAATTTTGGTGTGCACATATAAACGCATTTTTGCGTGATGCAAAAAGATTGGAATTTGTGTTAGATGCTCTTGATGAATGTCCACTCGGTTCTGGTGCCTTGGCTGGTAGCACTTTGCCACTAGACAGAAAATTTTCTGCTTCTGACCTCGGCTTTGCTGCACCAACAGAAAATAGTATGGATAGTGTCGCATCTCGTGACCACTTTATAGATATTCTTTATTTTGCTTCTGTCTTTGGCTGTCACGTTAGCCGTCTTTGTGAAGATTTGATTATCTATTTTACAACGGAGTTTGGTTGGGTAAAATTGCCAGATGCTTTTTGCACTGGCAGTTCCATTATGCCACAAAAGAAAAATCCAGATGTGCTTGAGCTTTTGCGTGGAAAATCCGGTCAGTTGACAGGAGCTCTTGTTGATCTACTCATAATGACAAAAGGAATTCCTATGACATACAACCGTGACTTGCAGGACGACAAACGTAGCCTGTTCCGCACTCTTGATTGTTTGCAGGGAATTTTCTCTGTTTTGCCACCGCTACTGTCCCGTGTTGAAGTAGATGAAGAGAAAGCAAACAAAGGTTTTGCAGATGGGCTTATACTGGCAACAGACGTTGCGGAGTATCTAGTGTTACAGGGAGTGCCATTCAGAAACGCTCATGCTCTTGTTGGTGGAGCGGTGAAATGGTGCGTAGATAACAAAAGGTCTATGACTTCGCTTTCATTAACAGAATGGCAGGCTTTAATTCCACAGGTGAAGGAAGACCTCTTGCCACTCTTGACGCCACGTGTTTCTGCTGAAAGAAGAAAGACCTACGGTGGCACAGCACCTAGCGAAGTAATACGACAGTTGGAAGTTATAAACGAAAAACTTGCAAAATTTAATAAAGTCTGCCAAGAATTTGCAGAGAGGTTATGGCAGTTATAAGGAGTTAGAGATGAAGATTTACAAAAACGCACAAGAAAAAAATTATACGCAAGATCCCAGAGTTGCCCAAACAGTTAGTGAGATAATTGCTAATGTGCGTAGTGGGGGAGATAAGGCGGTTGCGGAGCTTAATGCAAAGTTTGGTGGCAAGGCGGATACAAATTTCCTTGTTTCAAATGAAATTGCAAAAAAATGCTATGATAATTTAGAAGAAGATTTGAAATTTGCAATTACGAAAGCAGCAGAGAACATTCGAAAGTTTGCGGAGCTTCAGCGTGACAGTTTGTGGCCACTTGGTGAAACAGAGGTAGTTGACGGAGTTTTCCTAGGTCACTCAGTTATTCCTGTTAATTCTTGTTCTTGCTATGTTCCTGGTGGCAATCATCCGCTTTTTTCCACAGCCTTGATGCTCGTTATCCCTGCAAAGGTTGCTGGAGTTAAAAGAATTATTGCGACTGTTCCCCCTGTTGCAGGAACATCTTTGCCACATGAAACAACGCTCGCTGCTCTTTGGCTTGCTGGGTGTGATGAAATTTATGCTATTGGTGGAGCACAGGCGGTTGCTGCGGTAGCCTACGGCACAGAGACAATAAAGCCAGTTGATATGATAGTCGGCCCCGGAAACAAATATGTAACGGAAGCAAAAAAACAGGTCTTTGGAAAAGTCGGAATAGATTTCCTTGCCGGTCCGTCTGAAGTGCTTGTCATCGCCGACGAAAGTGGAGAAGCGGAGATTATTGCAGCAGACCTCTTAGCACAGTCAGAGCACGATCTTGACGCATCTGGCATTTTGCTAACCACAAGTGAAAAGCTTGCAAAAGATGTAGAAGAGGCTGTGCAAAAAGCACTAAAAGAGCTCCCTACGAGAGACATTGCGAGTGTATCATGGCAAAACAATGGCAAAATTTTTATTACAGATTCGCTTGAAGAAGCTTGCGAAATGTCAAACGAAATTGCACCGGAGCATTTGGAAATTCAAGTTAAAAATTCGGAATTGGAATATGACCTGATGTCTCGATTGACAAATTATGGCTCATTGTTTGTTGGCACCGGAAGTGCAGAGGTCTTTGGTGATTATGTTGCAGGAACAAATCACACCTTGCCGACAATGGGAGTGGCACGTTACACTGGTGGGCTTTCCGTTATGAATTTCTTGAAAGTTTGCACCTTCCAGCACATCACGCGCGATGGTTCAAAAGCTCTTGCCCCGTTAGCTCAAAAGATGGCAGAAGCGGAAGGACTCTCCGCCCATGCTCTTGCAGCCTTTAAGAGAAGATAATACACAAACAAAATGAGCAACTAGTTAGTCGTCACTGAATAATAGCAAATTTACAGAAGTTTTGAAAATAGCTTCTAAA
>CALELF010000111.1 GCA_937902895.1 uncultured Synergistaceae bacterium
CCATGAGACGCTATGGATCTTCTATTGGGTGTTCAAGTTGATTTTACAATCAACGATTTTTTTATTTTTTATTAGTTGCAGATTAAAACCCGTGGCGGAAACGTGGCATACCAAGGGTATAGCCGAAGGTAAATCCACCCTCTTGGTCATAGGTGACGTATAACTTACCATTAAGAGTTATAACAGGAACAGTAAGTGCAAGACCAACCTCCCATTGGCTAAAAAATCTATGCCAATCCTCTAAAGCTTCACCATAATTGGTAAAAATTTCAGCCTGTAAACCGCCCCACCATGATTGCAAGATTTTTTTTGCTATACCAAAGTGAACCCAGTATGCTTGATCTGCTGAAATTGGGGTTTGACCAAGGCTGTATAATTCGTTATCGGCACCAAACAATACGCCAAAGGCAGGTTGCGTACTGTCACCGGTTTTTAAACCTGCGTTAAAAACAATTTGTCCCCATTTGAAGGCAGGAATATATATATTTAAAGCACTACGCGACATCCAGAAGTCTTCTTTCACTCCATACCACATAAGAGAGGAAAATTTTAATCCCTTTGTTGGTAATGCTACATCGTCTACATGATTATATGTGAGAGACAACATTGGACCATGCACATATTCAAGAGCTTTTATGCCAAGTGCCTTCTCAAATGGTTCAATGTATTTTTGATTTGTAGAGATTGCTTGAGCCTGATAACCGAGAGCCAAGGACAATTGTTCGTTAAATTTGTATTGATACATAAGGCGAGCGGTATAGCGATTAATGGAATAGTCATAAACTAAAGGAGCAAATTTTGGAAAAATGGAACGAATGCCATTATAATTTTCCTCTTGGGCACCAAGAAACAAACTCCAATTTGTTTTTTCAAAACCAAGAGGCGTATCGTAATCTAAAAAGACTCCCCATTCAGTTCCCAGCCTTGTCTCAAGATTTAATTTATCGTCTGGGTAAAACAAATTGCGACGGGCTAGCCCTAATGCCAACCAACGGTGAGTATATGTATTGGAAGCAAATCCGTCCACATAAAATTCGTATGGAGCAGGGAAAACAAGGTTAAAGTTGAGAGAGACTGTATTATTGTCAGCGTCTTGCACAACAACATTTGCAGATTTTATTTCAAATTTTGATGTAAGGTCAGCTATTGCACGAGAAACCAGTTTCATGTCAAGAGGTTTGCCTATCATACCCTTGTAATGAGCCTTAAGATAATATTCAACACGTTCATTAGCACCAGAGAAGTGTAGTGCAGAAACAATTTTTTCTTTCCGTTTTACAGCTACCTCTTCTATGCCTGTGTGTTCCGCAAGACCAGATGCAAGTTGCTTGATTTCTGCTAAATGCGCCTCTGCTGCCTCTATGCCATAACCGACAATTTCATTTGCGGGTCTGTCGGTGAGGGTGGTTACTCCGTGTAGATCAGGCGTGATGACAAGATCTGCTGCCTTGATGTTTTCTTGTTGTTTAATGTCCATCAAAATGCCAATGGAGGCCATAGCGACGTCAATGTTATTTTTTATATCCTCAATTTTTAAATTCTTAGCATTAGCGAGATTTATTGCTAAAATTGGATGCCCAGGGAAAAGCTCCTTCGCTTTAAGCACAGGAAGGTTTGCTTTGAGCCCACCGTCAATGTAAAGTTGTCCGTCTATCTCCCAAGGAGCATAAATAACGGGCAGTGACATAGAAGCTCTAATTGCAGAGGCTAGACTTCCCTTTCGAAAAGCAGTAGTTTCTCCATTTAATAGATTTGTTGCAACTGCAGCAAAAGGATATTTGAGGTTGTTAAAATTTGTTCTTGCCCTGCTAGAAACGAGATTTTGCAAATAGAGGAAAAAGTCTCTATCGTTAAAAAAACCAAGGTTTGTTGCTTGTTTATTGGAGTCAAAATCAAAATTCCAGGAAAGGGGGTGCGTTTTTGGCAAGGGTAAACGACCTGGTGAGGCAGCCTCTTCTTTTTCCGAACCTCTGCCAGCAATAATTTTCATAAAATCCGTTTTGTTTAAGATGTCTTTTAAGTCAGAGCTTGTGTAACCACAAGCGTAGAGTCCACCGATGATTGCCCCCATGCTTGTTCCAACAATGGCAGCAATAGGAATATTTTCTCGTTCCAAAACTTCCAAAACGCCAACATGAGAGAGCCCCTTCATTCCTCCACCGCAGAGGACAAGAACAACGCCCTTTCTGTGTGGGAAGCCCCAGTTACATGGGTCGCTTGAAGCCTGGTCGTCATGTTCTATTGTGGACGAATCCTGCTCTATCATTTTTTGAAGCTCTTCCGATGTTAGTTTTTCCTCGTCCGCAAAAGCCAAACTAGGTTCAAAGAGAAAAATTAACACTAAAAATAAAGAAATTATTTTCTTCATCATCATTTAGTTACCTCAGTGAATATATAAGTCCAGAGAGTTAAATTTTATTAATTCCTTTTTCCAAAGATTGTAAGTATTTTACATAGTAGATAATAAACGGAATGTAAATCAAGAGAGTAATGGTGTCCGTTATTGCTTGGGTTATTTCCAAACCTAAAAGCCCAAAGCATTTAGGCAAAATCAAAATTACAGGGACAAAAATTAACCCGTGATTTAGACTTGCTAAAAAAGATGCAGAAGTGGCGTAACCTAAAAATTGCGCCAACATATTGGTAAAAACCATTATAGGGAAACACAGTATAAAAACGACTTGGCAACGCAATGTAAAGGCACCCACATTCACAACATCGGGGTCGCTACGAAAGATTGAAATTATCTCTGGTGCGAAAGCAAGCACAAAGCAAGAGGACACAATGGTCATATAAAAGCCAAATTTCATTGTTGTAAAATATGCTTCAAGCACGCGATGATATTTCTTTAATCCGTAATTAAATCCAATAACGGGACACATACCCTGCCCAAGTCCGATTATGGCAGAGCCAAGGAACATTACAATACGTGTCACAATACTCATGGCAGCAATTGTTGCGTCTCCATAGGTTGCAGCTATAATGTTTAATATAGCACAAGAGGCGGTCATAAGTCCCTGACGAAGAGTTGAAGGAAAGCCAAGAGTAAAAAGATATATAGTCTTGCGGGAAAATATTTTCAAGTATTTAGGCGCAATATGCACAATACTTTTCTTGCAAAGAAAGAAATATAACAAAATTGAAAAACTTACAAATTGAGAAAAAGCAGTGGCAATAGCAGCACCCTTTGTACCCCAGCCAATAGCAAAAATGCAAATAGGGTCAAGTATCATGTTCAAAATACCGCCCAAACCAATTCCCATAAGTGCGTAGGTTGCGTGCCCTTCGGAACGCAGGATAGCGTTCATCACAAAGGAACTTGCCATAAAAGGAGCTCCCAACAGAATATAGCGGGCGTAATCCATGGCATAGGGCAAAATTGTTGGGGTAGAGCCGAGATATGTTACAAAACCCTGCAAATTACAAAGCCCAATGATGGCAAGAAGAGTTGCCAAGAAAAATGAAAGAAAAAAGGACGTTGAGGCAAAAATGTTTGCTTCTTTATATTCACTTGCACCAATGGCACGACTGATACAACTGGCAGCCCCCATTCCCATAGTGAAACCAATTGCTTGAATCATCGCCATAACGCTGAATATTACCCCAACGGCAGCAGAGGCGCTGACACCAAGCTGAGATACAAAATATGTGTCTGCTGTATTATAAACAGCAGTAACTAGCATAGAAAAAATTGTACATCCTGCAAGGGAAAGAATAAGCGGCGCAAGAGAGCCTTCCGCCATTAGTTTTTTTAGAGCATCGTTATCACTACTGATTTTAAAATCTGTTATTATTTCCTGTATAAACTTCCTCATTCGTTCAAGTGCCTTCATCTTAAAATTTCGGGTTATTCTACCATAAAATACATTTTTTGTGGCAAAAAAAAGAATTTTGGTATAAAATACAGCTTAATTCAGAAATTTTCGTGAATTTTATGTGGGGTATAGTGCCACGAGAAACGCAGGAGCAACAACAATGGCAAAATATTTTGACAAAAAATTTGAAACAATGGACCGCGAGAAGCTAAAAAAGTTACAAAATGAGCGCCTCATAAAAACGGTTCAAGATACCTATAAAGCAAGCCCATATTACAAAAAGCTGTGGGATTCTTCCGGACTAGATGTGGCAAATTTTCGCGGAATTGCCGATTTGCACAAAATTCCATTCATAAAAAAAGAAGATTTGCGTAACGCCTATCCGTTCGGCCTTTTAGCAAAAAAGCTTAAAGATTGCATCCGCATTCACTCAACAAGCGGAACAACGGGAAAAAGAGTTATTGCTTTTTACACAGAGCATGACCTTGACGAATGGAGCACGACAGTTGCTAGGGCCTTGACGGCAGCAGGTGCCGGTAAGGGCGATGTTGTGCAAATTGCATTTGGCTATGGGCTTTTCACCGGTGGAATGGGCATTCACGATGGTAGCCACAAGATAGGCGCTCTCACACTTCCAATGTCCTCTGGTTCAACGGATAGACAAATAGAATTTATGATGGATCTAGGCACGACTTTTCTTGCCTGCACCCCGTCCTATGCAACTTACCTTGCAGAAACAATTAAGGGAAGAGGCTTGCTGGACAAAATAAAATTAAAGGCAGGCATCTTTGGAGCGGAGGCTTGGAGCCAAGAAATGAGAGAAGATTTGCAAAACACTCTTGGCATTAAGGCATACGACATATATGGCTTGACGGAACTAGAAGGTCCAGGTGTTGCTTATGAATGTGAATGTCAGGACGGTATGCACATAAACGAAGACAAATTCATAGCAGAGATAATTGACCCGGAAACAGGTGAAGTTTTGCCAGCAGGACAGAAGGGCGAGCTTGTTTTCACTTCCTTAACGCGTGAAGCATTCCCGATGATTCGTTATCGCACAAGAGATATTGCAATTTTGAACGAAGAGCCTTGCCCCTGTGGCAGAACATTTGTTCGAATGTCAAAACCACTTGGCAGAAGTGATGATATGCTGATAGTCAAGGGAGTTAATGTGTTCCCAAGCCAGATAGAGAGTGTGCTAATTGCCAAGGGTTACACTTCAAACTATCAAATTGTGGTTGATAGAGTTGGCACGACAGACACGCTTGACATCTATGTTGAAATAACGCAGGAACATTTTAGTGATGACTTGGCAGAAATTGCTGCCAAGGAAAAAGATATTGTCTTTGCTCTAAAAGCAAGCCTCGGCATTTTTGGCACAGTTCACCTTGTAAGCCAATATTCCATTGAGCGTAGCGAAGGCAAGGCAAAACGCGTCATAGACAAAAGAAAATTATATTAATATTTTCTTTGATTAAGTTTAGTTAATACTATAACGAAGAAAGACATGATTGAAAAGAAAAAAATTCTTTGAATTGAAAATTGAAAATGGAGAATTGAGAATTTCGGAGGTTTTTGCTTTGCAAAAACAAATTTTAGTGAGGCTATGCCTCACTCTAATCTGTGCCACATAGTGGCACTCAATAATTCTCAATTTTCAATTCTAAATTCTCAATTACCAAAGCCTTGGTGCAATGGCTAAATATTAGTCGTCGTAATTTCCGCCGTCGCTTCCGCCTTTGTTTGGAGCAAATTCCTTGAGGAATGATTTTCTTTCTCCAAGGACTTTTCTCTCTGGTGCAGAGTTGCCGTCCTCTCTTTTCGCAATGACTTCTGCAACCATTTCTGCGGAGCCTTCGGACTTAAATGCCTTGATGTAACGCTCAATCCACCAAACCATTTCGTCAACGATTCTGTCTTGAATTTCTTTTGGCTCGCTGAGCACAGCGTCGCAGTATGTGAGGTTGAATTTCTTGTAATCGCCACTGTTTCTTGCAAAACCCTGGCTGTCTGCATCTGCAACCATTTTATCCCAAAGTTCCTTGCTGATACCGCGGTTTGGATCCTTGTGGTATGTGCCACCGGTGGTGATTGCGTTTCCGGTTTCTTCGTCCACTTCGAGTCCGAAGCAAAGATTCTGGAAAAGTGTTGCAACGTTACCCTTGCGGATACCGTAATTCAAGAATGTTGCACACTTGTCAATTGGTGTGCCGGAAATTCCATGCTGTGCGATGGCGACACCATAAGGGGCAATTGCGTCTGCAATTTCCTTTGTGCGCTTTAGGTCAATGCCCTCTGCCTGACCTGCTGTTGTGTCGTATGTTCCGTGCTTGCTTCCGTTTGAAATTGCTAGGTAATCTGGGAAGACGTTCCAAGCATTTAAGCCGCCAATGTAATAAAGAGCTTCTTCCACTGTGGAGAGTTCACCTGGTCCTTTGATTTCTCCCACTTCAACTTCAAGTCCGAGTTCTGGGGAAATCCAGCCGGCAATTTCTCTTGTTGCTTGGAAGTTTTCAAAGTCTGCAAGGTGGCTTGCGTCTATTGCAACAGAGGTAAATCCATTGTTCAAGATGTGTGTCAAGTGGCTTGCACCCTTGAGTAAGTCTGCTTCGCCCTTGATTGCATAGTGGTCAACGTGAAGTGCAAAAACCGCACCATGTCCCATTTCTTCAGAATACTTTAATGCGTAATCTGGAATGTTGTCATAGGTTGCACCGCAATAGGTTGACTCTGATTTTGCGAGCTCAACCATAATTGCACTGTTGTGCTTCTTTGCTGCTGTGAGGGCAGCCTTGATGACTAGTGGGTTTCTTGCGTTTGTCGCAAGGCAAATTGTGCCGAGCTTTTTCATTGCTGCTGCAATGTCACGACCGGAAACAAGTCCCATCTCCGTGTTGCCAAATTTTGCCCTAACATTCAAAGGACGTCTTGCTAAAAGAGATTGATAAGCTTTGCTTTTGATATCCATTTTTCTACTTCCTTTCTTTTGGCTATTTTTTATTATTAATATTATTAAAATAACAAAAATTTTCTCAAAATTTTGTGCAATTTTGCGGTCTTTTTCTCTTGCTATTACCGCATTGTGTTCAAGAACTATGTAACATTTACGTTACATAAATTTGTTGACATTTAGCTTTTTTAACAAGTCAAAAGTTTATGGCAGATTTTATACTCCACACACACCTTGGTTTTCGTTGTCTGCGTCCTGTCCGCAGTTCACCATGGTGTGCTTTGTGAATTTATCCATGAGGAATTTTTTTGCAACCTGTGGGAACATGATGTAGGACAAAACGTCCTCGTCCTGCAATATAAAGTTTTTAATTTCTTTTCTTGCATTCTTCAATTCTGGCTCGATTAGTTCTCCAGGTCTGCATGTTATAGGCTGTTCGTCTTTCAAAACGAGTTTTTGAATTTCTGGGTCAACTGGAGCTGGGGTTTTGCCATAATAACCGCGGAAGTATTGCCTTACCTCGTTTGGAATAGCACTCCACCTCTTGCCTGTTATGACATTCATTGCTGCCTGTGTTCCAACAATTTGGCTTGTTGGTGTAACAAGTGGTGGGTAACCCATTTCTTTTCTAACGCGCGGCACTTCTTCCAAGACTTCTTGGAATTTGTCAAGGCAACCGCCTTCTTTGAGTTGGCTTTGCATATTGCTATACATTCCGCCAGGGATTTGATACATCAGAATATTTACATTGACTCCCTTAACACCCATAATAATGTCTTTGTATTTTTCACGGAGTCCTTCGTAGTGTTTTGCTATAGGAAGCAGACTTTCAAGGCTTATGCCTGTGTCATATTCGCTGTTTGCAAGGGCTGCAACAATAGCTTCTGTTGCCGGTTGGCTTGTGCCCATTGCAAATGGACTGATTGCACAGTCAACAATGTCCGCTCCTGCTTCAATGGCTGCGTAATAAGTCATGGCAGCAAGACCTGTTGTGTAGTGAGTGTGGACTTCTATTGGCAAATCCGTAACGGTGCGTATTCCACGAATGAGTGCGGAAGCTGCCGTTGGGGTGAGAAGTCCTGCCATGTCTTTTATGCAGATGGAATCTGCCCCCATATCTGCCATATCGCTGGCTTGTTTTGTAAAGGTTTCGAGTGTGTGAAAAGGTGACACGGTGTAGGAAATTGTAAGTTGTAGGTTTGCTCCTGCTTTCTTTACTGCCTCTGCTGCCACTTCCATGTTACGGGTGTCATTCAAGGCATCAAATACACGGACGATGTCAACGCCGTTTTCCACAGCTTTTTGCACAAATTCACGAACAGTGTCGTCCGCATAGTGACGATAGCCAACAACATTCTGCCCACGGAGAAGCATTTGCGTTGGGGTTTTTTTGAGGCGAGATTTTATCTGTCTCAGCCTTTCCCACGGGTCCTCGTTCAAGAACCTCATACAGCTGTCAAAGGTTGCACCGCCCCACATCTCTATTGCATGGTAGCCAACTTCATCCATAGCTTCACAAATGGGAAGCATATCCTCTGTTTTGAGGCGAGTTGCCATGATTGACTGGTGTGCATCACGAAAACATGTTTCTGTAATGCCAACACGGAATTTTGGACGGGCAGGAGCTTTTGGGCGTGGAATGTAAGAAGTTTTCTTCTCTGCATTAAAGAGTGGGTCAAGGAGAGAAGCCAAAGCGTCCTTGAAATTTTTCACAAGCCCACTGCCTGAGTGAGCCAAGGTCCTTTCTTCCTCTGGAGCTATCATTTGAGTGTTATTTTCTTCCATTATATTATCTCCATTTCTTAAGATAATTTATGCAAATTTTCAATAAATAATCCAATTAAGCCGTAATTTTACAACAAAACCCAAAATTTGGCAAATTAAAAAAATCTTACTATACATATGGGGAATTTAAAGAACATAAAATTTAGAGATTTATACAAAAATTTTTGTGGTGTGCCTTGAAAAAAATTTGACACTTGACTAATTTATGATATAATACCCATTTGCATAATGCCATATTGTCGGCTTATGCTAATATTGGAGGTTGTTAATCAATGCAAAACACAAGAGCGCAAAGCAAAACACCGCCGACAGGCCGCGCTTACATGAAGCGCAGAAACTTCGGCACAGCACAAAGGCAAATGCCTTTGCCGAGCCTCGTTGAGGTTCAGCAAAACAGCTATGATTGGTTCTTTCAGGCAGGTGTCCCAGTTGACGAAAGAATTCGTCAGGGATTACAGGAATTGTTCCTCGATATCTTCCCAATTTCCAGCCCAGATGGAGCCTATTCCCTTGAGTTTGTAAAGTATGATATTGATGACAAGCCTTCGATCAGTCAAGAAGAAGCAAGAGAAAAGGACCGCACTTGGTCGAGACGCCTCAAAGCGACATTCAGACTGGTTAATGTGCATTCACCAAAAGAAATTCAAGAAGAAGAATTATTCGTTAGCGATATCCCGAGTATGACTGCTCGTGGCACATTTATCGTAAATGGCACGGAGCGTGTTATCGTTAACCAGTTGGCGAGAAGTGCAGGAGTATATTTCTCCGCAGACCTCTCCACACCAGGCTCAGAAACCTATTCTGCAAAGCTCATTCCAGAGCGTGGAGCCTGGATTGAATTTGACCTGACTCCAAGCGGAGCTGTTATGGTCAAAATTGATACAAAAAAGAAAATCCCAGTTACTGTCCTTTTGCGTGTATTGGGAGTGGAAACCACTGAAGAGGTATTAAAGCTCTTTGGTGGTGATGTCGTGACCCGTGAACTGAATGAGGACATCATCGGAAGCCTTATTGCAGAAGATATCTTGGGACTTGACGACACACCAGATGTCAAAAAATATACAAGAATTTCAAAGGAAATTTTTGATATCTTGACAAGACATGGTAGAACAAGTGTTTCAGTTTATGATGTTCCAAGCGCAATCGCAGCAAGCCTTGAAACAGACAAAACCACCACGATAGACGAAGCAAAAATTGAACTTTTCCGTAGACTTCGTCCAAACGAGCCACACAGAATAGAAAATGCAAGAAACTATATAGACGGTTTCTTCTTTGACAAGGATAGATACAATTTGGGCAGAGTTGGTCGCTACAAATTGAATCGCCGTCTTGGTATGGATTTGCCAGATTCTGCACGCACCTTGTCTCCAGAAGATATCCGCGTAATACTTGGCAAATTGTTTGATTTGCGTGACGGCAACGAAACGGTGGATGACATTGACCATCTCGGTAACCGTAGAGTCCGTGCAGTTGGCGAGCTCCTATATCAACAGCTTCGCGTTGGTTTTGTAAAAATGCAACGCACGGCTATTGACCGTTGGACAACTTCTGCTACAAATCAGACAGAACTCAGACCAAGCACATTTATTACAGTTCGTCCAATTACGACAGCTTTACGTGAGTTCTTTAACTCGAGCCAATTGTCACAATTCATGGACCAGACGAACCCTCTAGCAGAATTGACACACAGACGTCGTCTCTCTGCCTTGGGTCCTGGCGGACTTTCCCGTGAACGTGCCGGATTTGAAGCCCGTGACGTTCACCACACACACTATGGTCGTGTGTGCCCAATAGAAACGCCAGAAGGTCCAAACATCGGACTTGTTACATCCCTTGCTAGCTATGCAAAGCTAAATGACTATGGATTTCTCGTTACGCCAAGACGTAAGGTGGAAAACGGTTACCTTACAACCCAGATTGATTATCTTTCTGCAGACGAGGAAGATAATTTTTATGTTGGTCGTGCCGACCTTCCAATGACAGGAGATGGTAAGATTTTGCCCTCTTCCACAGGAAGAATTTATGCCCGTCGTGGTGATAACACAATAGAAATTTTGCCAGAAGAGCTTGACTACATTGACGTTGCGCCAAAACAGATAGTTTCTGTTTCCACGTCACTTATCCCATTCCTTGAGCACGACGACGCAAACCGTGCCCTTATGGGTTCTAACATGCAACGCCAAGGAGTGCCACTTGTTTTCCCAGATTCGCCGATGGTTGGAACTGGTGTTGAACATAAGCTAGCTCACGACTCTGGCTCCTGCATTGTTTCTGTCGGCGGTGGCGTTGTTAAATATGTTGATGCGGACAGAATTGAAGTTGAAGAAGACAATGGCGAAACAAGAATTTACAAGATGCTCAAGTTTAACAGGTCAAACCAGGGAACACTTGTTCATCAACGTCCTCTTGTTTGCCATGGACAGCGCATAGAAGCAGATGAAGTAATAGCAGACGGTCAAGCTTGCGATGAAGGCGAGCTTGCACTTGGAAGAAACGTGCTTGTTGCGTTCGTTTCTTGGGAAGGCTATAACTTTGAAGACGCTATCCTTCTTTCACGCAGACTCGTGAAGGAGGATTATTACACATCAATACACATTCAGGAATATCAAACAGATATTCGTAGCATTACAAAGCTTGGGAATGAAGAGTTCACTCGTGACATTCCAAACGTTGGACAAGATATGCTACAAAATCTTGATGTTGATGGTGTCGTTCGCATTGGTGCCGTGGTAGGACCTGGAGATATCCTTGTCGGTAAGGTAACACCAAAGGGTGAAAGTGACGAAACACCAGAAGAAAAATTGCTACGTGCAATCTTTGGCGAAAAAGCAAAAGATGTGCGCGACACAAGCCTTCGTGTGCCACACGGAGAAGGAGGAACCGTTGTTTCCATTCGCCGTCAGACAAAGAAAGACACGCCAGAGCTCGAAGCCGGTGTGCTTGAAAGAGTAAAGGTTTATGTTGCCCAGTTTAGAAAAATAACTGAAGGTGACAAGATGGCAGGCCGCCACGGAAACAAGGGTGTTGTTTCCCGTATTATGGCAGAGGAAGATATGCCATATTTATCCGATGGTACGCCAGTTGATGTTGTCTTAAACCCACTAGGCGTTCCTTCCCGAATGAACCTTGGGCAGGTTTTGGAAACAATGCTTGGCTTTGTTGCTTTGAATCGTGGCTACAAGGTGTCCACCCCTGTCTTTGACTCAGCACAAGAAAAGGACATCCTTGATGACATTAGATGGATAAAAGAAACTCGTTTTAACCACAAGGAAGTTTGGCGTGGCACACATAGAATTGCTGTTTTGAATGAGCAGGAAGGTAAAGAAGCCTTAGAAGCATACAGCAAAGACCCACGTTATACCATAGTGGACGAAATGAGAGATGACTGCAAAATAACAATCTACGATGGCAGAACAGGTGAGCCAATGGCAAACCAAGTTATGGTTGGTGTCATGTATATGCTCAAACTAAACCACCTCGTTGATGACAAGATGCACGCTAGATCCATTGGACCATACAGCCTTATTACGCAGCAACCACTCGGCGGTAAAACGCAGTTTGGTGGCCAGCGTTTCGGTGAAATGGAAGTTTGGGCATTGGAAGGTTATGGTGCGTCACACGTTTTGCAGGAAATGCTTACAATCAAATCTGACGATATTCGCGGACGTCTTAAGACCTACGAGAAGATTGTTAAAGGTGAAAACCTCTCAACGCCAGGTGTTCCAGAAAGCTTCCGCGTTCTTATTAAAGAATTGCAGGGACTTGCACTTGATGTTGATGTTCAGTTTGCAGATGGCACATTTGGACCATTACAGACTGCAACAGAGGAAGAAAGACAGATCCTTGAGCTTGAATTAAAGAAAAAAGAAGCAGAAGCTGCAAAAGAAGGAGCTTTTGGCGACAATATGTCTTCCAAAGAGGAAGGACTTGATGAGATTGACCCTGAATTTGTGGATGTATTAAAGGAAGAAGAAAGCTTTGATGCAGATTCAGAGGAAAATCAAGAAGCTACGGAAGAAACTACCGTAGCTACAGAAACATTAACAGAGGAGGAGAACTAATTATGTTGCATAATGGTGAAGAAATATCACGCAATAATATTAGAGGACTTAGGATAAGACTCTCCTCTCCTGACCAAATTTACAAACAGTCTGGTGGAGTTGAGCCAAGCTGGGAAGCAAGAAAAGAAAAGAGAAAGAAAGATGAATGGTTAAAAGCTTCCGGTAATGAACGTGGTCTCTCTCAAGACAGAGGCGAGGTTAAGAAACCAGAGACTATTAACTATCGTTCCTTAAGACCAGAAATAGATGGGCTCTTTTGTGAAAGGATATTTGGTCCTACAAAAAGTTACGAATGTGCATGTGGTAAGTTTAAGAGAGCGAGTGCTCATGGTGGCAAAATTCCTGATGTTGATGTTTGCGACGTTTGCGGTGTTCCAATAGCAGATAGCAGAGTTCGTCGTGAAAGAATGGGACGTATAGAGCTTAATGCTCCTGTCGTTCACATTTGGTATTTAAGAGGTATTCCATCACGCCTTAGCTTGCTTCTTGGCACAACGGCAAAGGAGCTAGAGCGTGTTATCTACTTTGCACCAGACCGCAGAAGAGACAGAGTCTATCGCGTCACCAAGCAAGGTAGAGGTCACAAGACTGTCGGACAAGAGCTTTCCGCAAGTGAAGAAAAAATTCGTCGTTTTTATGACCCTACCTTTGAAGCAGAAGAATTGTGGCAGATAGTTTTTGTTGACGAATTTCCAGAGCGCGAGGGCGCAGTAATCACAGAGCAGAGATATCAGGATTTGAGCCTTCGCTTTGGTCATGGTGAATTTGAAGCAGAGCCGCTCTTTGAATTAAAAGGTGTTACAGGAAATGATGCTTTGGTTGTAGAAAGCGAGCTTAGCGGCAGAGAAGCTTCACGTGCAAAGCGTGACAAAGAATTGCTCCGCAAGGTTACAAGGGTAGATTCTCTCCCATTTAGCAAGGGTGACCTTATTACAACAAGCGATTACGAAAACTATAACCAGAGATTTGTCGGCAGATTCCGTGCAATTGAGGAAACACAAGTCATAGAAGAACCATGCTACATTATCATCAAGCATGGAAATTCGTCTTTCCAAGACTATGAAATTATTGCAGAAAGCCTTAGCGATGCATGCCTTGACTATGATCCAGATTTCAAAGTCGGCATAGGTGGCGAGGCTGTCCGTGAAATTTTGCAAAACCTTAACATTTCGGAACTTGTTGTTCGTCTTAGAGAAGAAGTTTCTGAAACAACGGGGCAGAAAAAGCGTAAACTTGTAAAAAGGTTGCAGGTGGCAACAGATTTTGACCACTCTGATTCACGTCCAGAGTGGATGGTTATGGAAGTTCTTCCAGTTATTCCACCGGATCTTAGACCGATGGTGCAGCTTGATGGTGGTCGTTTTGCAACAAGTGACATGAACGAGTTGTATCGTCGCGTTATAAACAGGAATAATCGTTTGGAGAAGTTGAAATATTCACCGGCTCCGGAAATAATGATAAGAAATGAGAAGCGTATGCTTCAAGAGGCAGTTGACGCTCTCATTGATAACGGCAGAAGAAGCAGGGTTGTCATGGGAACTGGCAATAGACCTTTAAAGAGCCTTACGGATTTGCTCCGTGGTAAAAAAGGTCGTTTCCGTCAGAACCTTCTTGGTAAGCGTGTTGACTACTCAGGTCGTTCCGTTATCATCATTGGACCACACCTTAAGATTTATCAGTGTGGTCTCCCAAAACAAATGGCACTCGAGCTTTTCAAGCCATTTGTTATAAACAAACTTGTCTATGGTCCAAATCCAATTGCGCCAAATGTCAAGAGTGCAAAACGCATTATTGAAAGAGGCGAAAACCAAGTTTGGGCAATTTTGGAAGAAATTGTCAAGGATCACCCAGTTATGTTGAACCGTGCTCCAACGCTTCACAGACTTGGTATTCAGGCGTTTGAACCAGTGCTTATTGAAGGAAAAGCAATGAGGCTTCACCCACTTGTCTGCACGGCATTTAATGCAGACTTTGACGGTGACCAGATGGCTATCCACGTTCCTCTTTCCATTGAGGCACAAACAGAGGCACGAGTCCTTATGCTTTCTTCAAATAACCTCTTGTCCCCTGCAAGTGGTAAACCAATTACCACACCAACGCAGGACATCATCTTAGGTTCATACTTCTTGACAACAATGGACGAAACTGTTCATGGTGCAAGACGTGTTGAGGACGATACAAACACGCTAGAAAAGCTTGTATTCTCTAACTCTGAAGATGCACTTGCTGCTTTTGATCATGAAATAATAGCAATTCAAGAACCAATATATTTGAGGAAAGACCCAGCGTGGGAATGTGATACAGTCACAGAAGTGAATAGTCATTCAGTCGCGGAAGGTAAATGGATTTTGACAACCGTAGGCCGCATTCTTTTTAATGGCGCTCTTCACAAGGATTTCCGTTTCAAAAATATGCAGATAGGCAAGAAACAAATGGGAGCTCTCTTGGACGAAGCATACGACAAGGTTGGACAGACCGGTATGGTCGAGATGTTGGATGCCTTGAAAACGCTTGGTTATCACTGGTCAACAGTCAGTGGTGTTTCCCTTGGTGTTGGTGACATTATCGTCCCAGAAGCCAAACAGGAAATCCTTTCCAAGACACTTGTGGAAGAAGAACAACTTTCCGATCAGTATGATATGGGTATCATGACGGAAAATGAATATATGAGACAAAAGGATATTCTTTGGGCAGATGCAGGTAAAAGAATTTCTGACGCAATCATAAATAACCCGGATATGTCTAGCAATAATGCTCTTCGTATTATGGTTGACTCTGGTGCTCGTGGTAGTGCAGGACAGATTGCACAGATGGCTGGTATTCGTGGACTTATGGCAGACCCGTCTGGTAAAATTATTCGTTATCCAATCACCGCAAACTTCAAAGAAGGACTTAATACACTTGAATACTTCATTTCAACCCACGGTGCACGAAAGGGACTTGCAGATACCGCTCTAAGAACAGCAAAATCAGGTTACTTGACCAGGCGTTTGGTCGATGTTGCACAGGATCTTATAATTACAGAAGATGATTGTGATACTATGAACGGTGTTGAAATCAAGCCACTTACGCAACAGGATGGCAAGATTGTTATTCCGCTTTCTGAACGCATTACAGGACGTATTAGTGTTAGAGATGTTCCATATCCAAATGGCGAGGGACTTCTCCTTGCAAGAAACGAAGAAATTTCTCCTGAAAAGGCAAAGGAAGTTGAAGCAACAGGAGTTGCTTCCGTTTGGGTGCGTAGTCCATTGACCTGTGCTTGTAAGAATGGAATTTGCCGTGCATGTTATGGCAAAGACCTTGCAACTCGTAAACGTGTAGCAAAGGGCGAGGCTGTCGGTGTTGTTGCTGCACAGTCAATTGGTGAGCCTGGTACACAGCTTACAATGAGAACCTTCCACACCGGTGGTGTTCGTCAGTTTACCGGTGAAGATATTACACAAGGTTTGCCACGTATAGAGCAACTGTTTGAAGTCAGAATTCCAAAGAAGGTTGCATTCATTGCACCAGATACAGGTGTTGTAACAGACATAAAGGAAACTGATGGTGGTAAGCGCAGGCTCGTTGTTGAAGTTACAGCTGAAGACGGCACAACTTCAAAAGTTGAGTATAAGCTCGTTTCCTCACAGAACCTTTTGGCAGAAATTGTTCCCGGAGTGAAGATAACAAAGGGGCAAGTGTTGACAGAAGGATATAAAAATCCACAACAGGTGCTTGATGTTCTTGGTCTTGAAGAAGTCCAACATTATCTGTTAGATAGTATTCAGGAAGTTTATCGTTCACAGGGTGTCTCTATTAACGACAAGCACGTTGAAACAATTCTTCGTAAAGTTGCTCCTGTAAATAGAGTTCGTGTTATCAACGAAGGCGATAGCCATTTTGTTGCGGGAGAGCTTGCTTGGAAAGATGTTGTTGAGAAGGAATGTGCACTCATAGACGAAAAGAATGACAAGACCTTAGCTGAAACAAACAAATTCCTTGCTCAGTTTAAGTCTGTTAAGAATAATGACAAGGGTGATGACTTTGCCGTTACTGATGAAAACTTGCCCTTTGTCTTAAAGGTAGAAAATGAAATTTCTGACCTTGTTGCTGAAGATGACAAGGGCTTTGTTGATATCACAGTTGGCAGTGGTAGATTCCGCGTCAAGTGTGAGGGTTCTCTCTTAACAGAAGACTGCAAGCTAAAAGACAGTGTTCTCCCAACAGGGACAATACTGAACACAACAAATCTTTACGAGATTACTAAAAATGGTCCGCAAGTTATTTCGCTCTTTGACAATGTAAAACTTATGCACTGCAAGGATGCAAGATATGTTGCAGAAGATGTTGAACTTGACGGTAAGGTTATTATAAAGAAGGATTCGCTTGTTACAGACGCTGTTATTAACAAGGTTAGATCAAAGGGGCTTTCAAGCTTGAAGCTTTGGAAAGTGACGGAAACAATTAACCTTACAAAAGGTGTTGACCATGTTATGATAGAGCACTACTTCGGTAAAAAAGTGGAGAATGCAATGAATGCAGACTACGAATTTATTGAAGATTGCCCACGCGTGTTCAATGCAAAGTTAATTTCCGACCTAAAAGAAGGTAGAATCTTTGGTGTAACAACATCAGACGGTGAAGTTGTTTCAAAAGAAAGCATCATAAAAGGGTTTTTGAAAGACAAAGCCTTTGGCAGAATCTTGCTTGATGGTTTCACGACCATTCAGGGAGAAGAAATAAAATCCGGTACAGAGTTAACTGATACTGTTATAGACGAAATTGCAAAGGTTTGCCCAGATACCATAACAGTAAGAGCTTCCTCTTCACAATCTGAAACAATTGAATTCTTATCTCGTGTTTCATTCCTCCGTCGTCTTATGGAGAAGCCAGAAAGCACACCAGTTGTGCTTGGTGTTACGAAGGCAGCTCTTGCAACAGACAGCTTCCTTTCTGCTGCTTCATTCCAGCAGACAGCCCAAGTGCTTGCTGGTGGAGCCGTCCGTGGAGATATTGACCATCTACAAGGATTAAAGGAAAATGTCATTACAGGGCTTCTTATTCCGGCAGGAACAGGTATTGCGCGTAACTTAAACATTAAGGTTAACGAAAAAATAGAATTTGCCCCTGTGGAAACAGAAGTAAGTCTTGACTAGTAATTAAAAAATAGTTAAGGAGTTATTAAAAGGCGAGGATTATATTTAATCCTCACCTTTTATTTTTTCTTTTATCGTTTAAAACACGGAATGTCAGTGTATTTTTGAGTATTTAATAAAAAATTTTAAGTGTTAAGATATTTTACTTGACACATTAAAAAAAAAGTGTATAATACACATTCGTGTAAAGGAGACAATAGTATGGCGAGGGAAGAAAAATACTTTGAGCGCCGTGTTCTAGATGGAATGCTCTTCGATGCATGGCAAGCGAGTCTTACAGAAAAACAAAAAAATGCTTGTGAGCTGGTGTTTGAGCAAGATATGTCTCTTGCTGAAGCATCGGAAGAATTGGGTGTGTCTCGTCAAGCTGTGCATGATCTCATCAATGCCGCAAGAAAAAAAATGCAACGTTTTGAAAAATACGTTGACAGAGTTGGTGTTGACAGAAAGCTAAAACAGATAGAAAAACTGCTAGATAAATTTAAATTTTCCCTTCCTCCAGATTTTTACACACAAATAAAGGAGCTTCTAATAGAGGAGAAATAGCAAAGTGTTTGATTCGTTAAAAACCCGATTGGAAACAGTATTCAAAGCCCTTTCTTCTCGCGGAAAGTTAACTGAAGAGGATATTGACTCTGCACTCAGGGAAGTTCGCAGAGCTCTGCTCGAAGCAGATGTGAATTTGGCTGTCGTTAGAACAGTGACAGCGAACATAAAACAGCAAGCTCAGGATAGACAGGTGGTAGCATCTGTTACTCCTTCACAGCTTATATATACAATAGTTTATGAAGAGCTTATTCGTCTTATGGGGGGCGAGGTTGCTTCCTTGAATATCTCTTCTACTCCGCCAACCGTCTTTATGATGGTTGGACTTCAAGGTTCAGGAAAAACCACAACTGCGGTAAAGATAGCGAAAAAGTTATCTTCCAGCCACAAACCTTTGGTTGTTGCCTGTGACCTGCAACGTCCTGCAGCAGTTGAACAGCTTCGAGTTCTTGCAAAAAATCAGGACGTGGAGTTCTTTGGTCCAAGCGAAGGACAGAGTGACCCAATTGCGGTTGCGCGTGCGTCCTTTGATTATGCTGCTTCACACCTTTGCGACTTGATTATTCTTGATACTGCAGGAAGACTTCAGCTTGATGAAGTGCTTATGAAGCAGGTTGAGGATATGAAGCGCGCCACCAATCCACATGAAGTTTTGCTTGTTGTGGATTCCATGGTTGGTCAAGAGGCAGTTAATGTTGCTCGTGCATTCCACGAAGCTTTAAACCTTACGGGCGTCGTCCTCACAAAACTTGATGGTGATTCTCGTGGTGGTGCGGCCCTTTCTGTTAGGGAAGCGGCAAATGTTCCAATAAAGTTTGCAGGCTGCGGTGAACACACAGAGGACCTTGAGCTTTTTGACGCAAAGAGAATGGCCTCTCGCATCATGGGAATGGGTGACATGCAAGGCCTTCTTGAGAGAGTCCAGGCAGCCACGGACGAAGAGGCTATGGATCGTGTGGCGGATAATATGTTAAAAAACCGCTTCACAATGGAGGATATGCTTACACAGTTACAGCAAATTCAACGTCTTGGGTCGTTAGAAAATATTCTTGAGATGCTTCCAATTCCAGGACTTTCTTCTCAAATGAAGGGTTCTAAAATGGATCCAAAAGCCTTGAAAAAAACTGAAGCGATAATCCTTTCTATGACACCGCGTGAGAGGAAAAATCCAGACATCATAAAGGGAAGTCGTCGCCGCCGTATTGCCGAGGGAAGCGGAACAACAGTTCAGCTGGTTAATCAAACCCTTGCTCAATATGACAAAATGAAACAAATGATGAAGCATTTCGGCAAGTTAGCAACAAAGGGGTCGAAATTCTTAAACAAATTGCCGTTTGGCAAACTTTTTAAATAGCAAGTAATGTTAAATTACAAAATAGAAAATTAAGTGATACAGGAGGTGCATATATAAATGTCAGTGAAGATTCGTTTATCACGTCACGGAAAGAAAAAGGCACCGTTCTATCGTTTGTTAGTAACGGACAGCCACTCACCAAGAGACGGAAGGTTCATTGAGAACTTGGGCACATATAACCCACTCACAGAACCAGCGGAAATCAAAGTTGATGCCGAACGCACAAACTACTGGCTCTCAAAGGGAGCTCTCCCTTCAGAGACAGTCAAGGGTCTTTTGGTAAAAGCCGGCGTTATCGCAGGTTAAGCAACACACAAATTAAAAATATATTAAACTGAAAGGAAGAAAAACAATGTCAAATTACGCAGAATTAGTTGAATTTATCGCAAAGAGCCTCGTTACAAAACCAGAGGCAGTAGCAGTTGAAGAGACAAAGGATGAGGAGACAGGATTTGTCCGCGTTCTTATTTCCGTTGATGCAGAGGATACAGGTCGTATCATTGGTAAGAAAGGTGCAACAATCAATTCAATCCGCCACGTTGCCAAGGCAGCATCTGTCAAGGCTGGCGAAAGAGTTGATGTAGACGTTAAGGAGTCTATCTAGTTGCCACAAAGATACGAGATAGGTCGTATCGTCAACACACATGGTGTGAGGGGAGATATTAAAATCTACCCCACAACTGATTTTCCAGAAAGGTTCTTGGGCATGAAAAGCCTAACCGTTTCCACACGTTCAGGGCTTCTTACTTACCCGATTAAGAGCATGAGACCATTGGAAGGAAAAAATGTTTTCCTTGCTCACCTTGAGGGAATCGAAACAATGGAAGCAGCGCGAGCTCTGCAAGGGTTCACAATAACCGTATCAGAGGACGAGCGTGTTCCACTGGAAGAAAATGAATACTGGCTTTCAGACATAATTGGAAGTTTAGTTGTTGCGGAAACGGGTGAAGAACTTGGAACCGTAACGGAATTTATGCAAACTGGTTCAAATGATGTCTATGTTGTAAAGGATACAAAAGGCAAATTGCAGGCAATTCCTGCAGTGAAGGACGTTGTTAAAAGTGTTGATGTAGCATCACACAAGATAACAGTTTGTTTGCCGGAAGGTCTTTGGAACGAGTAAAATGAAAATCACAATTTTGACTGCTTTCCCCGAGATGATAGAGAATTATGTTTCTTCTAGCATTCTTGGCAGAGCAAGAAAAAATAATGCCCTCACAATCAATATTGTGAACATCCGTGATTTTGCATTAGATAGCTATGGACACATAGACGACTATTGCTATGGCAGAGGTGGAATGCTCCTCTCTGCGGTGTCGCTTGAAAAGGCATTAACAAGTGCTAGAGAGAATTTCCACGAAGGGAAGAAGCCATTTGTGGTTTTCCCCACTCCGGAGGGAGTTCACCTAAATCAAGATATTGTAGAAGATCTAGCTGGTCAGGAAGAAATTCTTATCATCTGTGGTCACTACGAAGGTCTTGACGATAGATTTGTGGAAACGGCCGTTGATTTAAAGGTTTCTCTTGGTGACTTTGTTGTTACCGGTGGAGAGCTTGCAGCAATGGCAGTGATTGATTCTGTGGCACGGCTTTTGCCAAATGTTGTAGGAAGCGAAGCAAGCGTAGCAAACGATTCATTTTATGATGGAATGCTTGACACGCCACACTACACGCGGCCAGAAGTTTGGAATGACTTGAAGGTGCCACCAGTTTTGCTTTCTGGCAATGAAAGCGAAATAGACACTTGGCGACGCAGAAAATCAATAGAGAGAACATTAAAGGCAAGACCGGATATTTTGGCACGTTGTCCCTTGAACCCATGGATTTCATCTGGGGCATATGTGGCGGAAGTTCATTATCCAGTGCTTGGCAAAAATGGTGAGGTCTGTGCTTCAGGCTTTACAGCTCTTGATTTGCACGACATAGCACGAGCCGCCAGAACCTACGGCATAAAAAAATATCTGCTCATCACCCCCGTCAAGGAACAGAGGGAAATGGCACAAAAAATCAAGGATCACTGGACAAAGGGTTGGGGTGCTTCCTATAACGAAGCAAGGCGAGAAGCCTTTTCAACCTTAAAAATTTGTGCATCACTTGAAGGTGCAATTGAGTGGGTGAAAGAAAAAGAAAAAAAAGAACCCTTTACCATAGCGACGAGTGCGAGAAAGCGGACTGGTTCTATGGGGTGGGTGGCAGTAAAAAGACACATATTCGAGCAAGACGTTCCTCCGGTTTTCCTCTTTGGGACAAGTTGGGGGCTTGCCGATAGTGTTTTTGAAGTTGCAAGTGTCACAATGTCACCACTCCTTGGTGGCGGTGACGAATATAATCACTTGTCTGTTCGTAGTGCAGTGAGCATTGTGTTAGACAGGTTTTTCGCAAAAAAATAGCAAAGGAGTAAATAAAAATGCAAGATCCAAGAATAGCACTTGTAGAAAAACAATATCACAAGCCAGCGGAGGAAATTCCAGCGTTTCGTTCTGGAGACACAGTAAAGGTTCACGTTAAAGTCAAGGAAGGCAACCGTGAGCGTATTCAGGTCTTTGAAGGCGTTGTGATTGGCAGAATGCATGGTGGACTCCGTGAGAATTTTGTTGTTCGCAAGATTTCTTATGGTGTCGGTGTTGAAAGAATCTTCCCATTGCATTGCCCATCAATCGCAAAGATTGAAGTGGTTCGCAAGGGTGCAGTTAGAAGAGCGAAGCTCTACTATCTCCGTTCAAGATCCGGCAAGGCTGCTCGTATCAAAGAACGCAGAGAGTTCTAATTTTATTAGACAAATAAAAGAGCAGGCTAGTAGTTTTAAAGCTACTAGCCTGCTCTTGTGTTTTATATGTTTCTTGTTGCTTTTCTATGCTCCAAGATATTTATCTTTTAGTTTTTTATTTTGCCAAAGATGGAAAGCAAGGAATATAACAAGCGTTATGATCTCCTTATAAATATTTGCCCACCAAAAGCCATCTGTATTTTCAATATGAGAAAGAAGATAATAAAAAGGAATTACAAAAAGCGTTGATTCTAGCAAATTAACAACGGCTACAAATTTTTCCTGTCCAGTTTGTTGGTAATATATGCGATAAATAAAGCTGAGAGCATAAATCATTGCATAAATTGTGAGCAAACGAATTGCAGTGCAAGCTGGGACGAAAGCTACATCGTAGGGATGCAAATTTAACAACAAAGGGAAAAATTGTGGAAAAATAAACATAGGTATGCACAAAATACCAACAGAAACTAGGACTACTGTATACATTGAACGAAGTGTCTGATGTAAAGAGCTATAATTTTTTTGTCCATAGGCAACGCCAAGCAATGGTTTAGATGCTTCAACTGTGCCGATAATTGCAATGTATATGAACTGATGTGCCATACTATAAATGCCACTTACTGTTCCAAAGATAATACCAAAGCTACGGAAGCCTAAAATTGTTAAAAAGGTAACATTACAGATTTTGGCAGTTTCGTGTGCTAATCTAGGACAAATAAGACCAATGAGTTTTTTGAATGAGACATCAGAAAATTTGGCAGACTTTAATAATCTGTATGTATTGGTTCTTTTCAAAAAGTGTGTGGATAGGATAAAAAATCCAATCCAGTAGGAAATACTTGTAGCAATTCCTGCACCGAAATAACGAAATTTGCCAATCAGCAAGAAGTTGAGCACTATATTAGAGATCAAAGTAACAATATTGGAAATTGTAGGCAAATATCTGGAGCCATCAATTCTTACCATGTAGCTGAGAGCAGATAGTGCAAACATAGGAAACAAGCCCCATGTCACTCCAAATAAATACTTGCACCCAAGCTTTACTAGATAATTTGAACCGCCAGGAGATCCACTTAGCCAATTGAGTATCATAGGAGAATTAAGGTATATAAATGTTGAAATAGCTGTAAGAATAAGCATCAAGTAAAGGGTTAAAGTGAAAATGCTGTTTACCTTATGTTTATTGTTTTCCCCAAATGAATGAGAAATATATATGTGAAATCCGTCAAATAAACTGGCAGCAAAATGAGTCCACTGATGCAACGGCAATACGCAAGACGCAACACCCAAGGCTGTAGCCCCTAACATGTGAGAAAGAATCCAATTGTCAGTCAAAACAGACAAAAAAGCAACGGATCTACTAATGACAAAAGTAGAGATATAAGACAAATATGTCTTAAATACCCCCTTTTTATCTAGTTCTTTTGCTACTACAGAAATTTTTTCTTGGTTGTAATGTATGGAATTCAAAATGGCACCTGATTTTTATTGCTCGCTATGAATTTTGTTCAATGCACTTAGATATGCAGAAATACTACTTTCGATGATATTTGCAGAAAGACCGAGCCCTGCGTATATGCGCCCTTTGTTGCGAAGTTTTACAATTGTTCTTCCCAGTGCTTCTCTTCCCTCTGTTACAGCATCAATTTTAAAATCGTCCAGCTCATAATGAACGCCTATTGCCTGCTCAAGTGCATTAAAAGCAGCATCAATTGGACCTTGACCGATTGCGAGTCCTGTCCGTGTCAGCCCTTCAAAAATCACATGCACAGTAGCTGTGGTGGTAACTTTATCTCCGCAGGTAATGACAAAACTATCCAAGGTGTATGTTGGTGTAACTTGCATGGAAGATGTTGCAATAATTGCTTCAAGCTCCGTAGCAGTAACAGGCTTCTTTTCTGCAAGAGGAGTGAAAGCATTAAACACATTTACTATTGAATCGTCGGACAAATTGTAGCCGAGTTTTTCCGTTGCCTCTTGCAGTTCCTTTATGGTTGTGGATTTGTCAAGTGTAGCAAACTGTAAGGTAGAATCTCGCAAATTGTTTTCGGGGACAAACACATGGTGTGATTTTTTTGCAGTTTCCTCCTTGTATTGCCCGAGAATTTGTCTTATGTCCGTAGAAATTTGAGTAATACTTGTCAATTTTAAATTTGTATTGAAGTCCTTAGCAGTTTTTATTAGTTTGGCAAAAGCGAAAAGGGTTGGAGCCTTCTGTTCAAGAAAGGAAGTGCAAATACCATCCATTCCGTTCTCTAGTGCTATAAAACTGTTTGCCAAGCCGAGCGACAAGGCATCAGAAGAACAGAAAAACAGTGCTATACCATCTGGTATGGTGCAAATTTTCTTTAAATTCTTTGTGTATTTGGCACATTCACTAGGCGAGAGGTAGGAAGCATCATCAGAAATATTTATTCCCGTTACGCCATGCTCAATACAGAGGTCAATAAGAGTCTTTACAAAATCAAATTCTGTTCTTGTTGAGTCTAAGAGAGAAACATAAACACTTGTATGTGCTTTTGCAAAATCTATTGAAGCAGCCAATTTTTCCAGCAAAACTTTTGGCTTTGCATGGGCGAGATACTCCATTTGCACAGCGCTTGTGGGGATTTCAAAACAAATTGAGTGGTGTTTTGCAGATTCAACCGCCCGAATAGAGCGAGCAATATTTTCTTCTGTCAATTTATCAGCTTCAACGGGGACACAAAGGGTGGCATTCTCCACAACCTGTGACAAGGTGCGAAGAAACAAAGAGTCCTTTTCCTGCTCTTTTATTGGCATAGAAACAATTGTGGAAACGCCAGACTTGTCTAATAATTTGGCGATTTCTACACCGTCCTTAAATGAGCCACAAAAATTTCTTAACGTAAAATCTGTAACATAGATATGTTTCATATTAAATCACTCTTTTCAGCACTTATAAATACGGTGTAATAGTATCACACAAGAAAAACTTTTGCAATAAAACCACTCATAAGATGTAAGAAAAAAAATGCACTGCTTTTTAACAGTGCATTAATTTTTTAAATGGCTCCTCGACGAGGACTCGAACCTCGAACCTAGTGATTAACAGTCACCCGCGCTGCCGATTGCGCCATCGAGGATTGACAAGGCGTATTATATCATTATATTTTTATTTTGCAAGGGGTATAAATTAGATTTTTGAAAAAATTTTACAAACGAAAATAAAAATCCACAAAAAAGAATGAAAAATATTTGCAAAACATATATTTACGTGTATAATACAACTTAAAGATGAGGCATGGTGGGAATTTGCCACGCAGTAAAATAATTATGAGTGAGGGAAGGTCAATGAATAATAAAAATCACAGATTTGCGA
>CALELF010000112.1 GCA_937902895.1 uncultured Synergistaceae bacterium
TTCGGCAGTTCATCCACATCGTATGCCTAGAACATACAATTTTAAGCCGAAATATTTTGAGGAGTATAAACAGCATCCTCACGTTGGCTTGCGTTACACAAAAGATGTTGTCTGCTCAAAATCAGAAGAGAGATTGAAACAAATTCTTGAAATTCAAAAAGCAGAAGATAAGGAACTGGCAGAGAGACGAAAGAGCGAATTAAAACACTGGGAAAAAGGCTCATATAATGTCCTAGATGATAAATTAACCCCATACGATGCCTATATGTGCCACGCTCGTGATATTTATCAGCATTATATGGGAAGAATAAAAGACGAAAGAGGCAACGTAAATATGTCCGTTATTGACAGTATGGTTGCTGAAAGAATGGTAGTTACTGGTTACAGTGAAAGCGAAATAGCTCGTGGTGTTGCATCAGGCTCAAGGGCTTTTCGTTCTGATAGTGAAAAAGATAAACATAACTGGGAAGAATACGGAGCAAGGACAGCACGTTACGCTTTTTCTATCGCAGGACAAAAAAATGTCCGTGCTTTGGAGAGCAAGAAAAGATTTTTTGTAAGATATATTGAAGGTCGCAAGCCTTATGAAGAGCGTGTTGCAGAAAATAACAAACGTATAGAGGAACAAAAGCAAAGAAAGCGTATGGAAGAAAAATATAAAAGAAAATAAAAGCTATTGACACAAATAACAATAAGGAGTAAAATACCCTTGGTCTTGGCGATGACACTCGCGTTTAAGAGGTGTTAAATCCATAGGTAACTTAAACATAAGGCGAGCGAGCCAATGCACCGAGTTCAATTTCTACTTACGTAGATGACTTGACGCTTCTAAAAGAAGTCGCCCAGTGTGGGCAAAAAATCCGTGGTGAGAAACCACGGATTTTTTTGTCTCCTCGTTCAGGAAAACAAAAAAGAGCCTTGCGGAATTAACCGCAAGGCTCTTATTATTTTAACGAGATTTACCTTTCTTCTGTTCTTGCTCTTGCTTCTGTTCTTTGGCAGCAGTCTTTACAAGTTCTTTAGGTGGATAAACTCGCACCATTATAGGCTTAATAACCTTAACTGTCTTTTGTTGTTGTTCTTTGTCGGTATATTGCACTGTCTGACGAACGCCAACAATTTGACTTCTTCTGTTATCCTCATATATGTGGGCTTTTTCAAAATCCACTTTTTCGTGTGTCATAAATTCCACACTCGTGAGGTGGTCAACAACCTTACCATCTTTGTCAACCTTGAAATTCCCATTTGGTTGCTTTTCAATTTCTCTAAAAACAAGCTTATGAGCATAACCTATAAGCTCCCCGTTTGCATTTTTCACTTCCTTATTTGTTTCCGTTGTTCTTGTCTTAACAAACTGCCCAAATAAGCGTGTCTGTGATGCTGCTCTTTCAAAACTATCAGGGAATATGTCTTTACTAGCTATAATTGCTTTCTTGTCTTGTCCGACCATACAATGCCCGAAAAGTGTTTCTTGTGTTATTTTGTCATAACTCACAGAAAAAATCTGTCCTTGAACAGATACTTGCATACCGTTTTCCAAACCTTCAGGCTTTGTTTTTGTTTTGAACTCAAATGGTCTGCCAAAGCCTTTTGGCTTTTCTTGTCTCTCTTCAGGTTGTTTTCCAAATAGATGTCCTGTAATAAAGTAACCAGTTACTTTTCCCTCTTTGTCTTTCTGCTCTGTCTGCTTCAGGTTATAGACATAGCCTTTTCGCCATAGCATATCTCTGCCTGTTGCTTGGAAAATATCCTGTTTCCCTAGTCCAACGCAATCCTCTGTTTTACTTGTCTGTTGGTATCGAGTTTCTGCTTTAGCGTCGTTATCGTTGATTTCTGTTCTAATATCAGCGAGTTGGCGTCTTTCAGCTGCGTAGTCAATTCCTCGTTGTCCTCTTTCAGCTCTTTTATCAGCAAGTCTACGTCGTTCGGCTGCGTAGTCAATTCGCTGTTCCCCTGTTTCAACTGGTCTATCTCCTTGTCCCGTTTCTCCAGAAGGTCTAGTAGCTTCAACACTATGGTCTGTAACTCCTCCTTGCTGTATTCTTTCTTCTTGTCTATCATCTTCTTTCTCCTTTCTCTCTATAAAGTCATTATTTTGTTGCTCTTGCTTTGCAAGAGCTTGTTTTTTTGCTTCAATCTGCTCTTGTAATTCGGGATTGGTAATAGTGATGTCGTTCCTGATGGCGAGCTCGATGCACTTGTCTATGTATTCTTTTGACCCATTAAGTTTAATACTTCCCCACTTCTCCTGTGCGTGTTTAAGTGCTGATAGCACTGTTTCATCGTCTGTTTTCCGCACCAAGATATGATTTTTAATATCAACAAAAGCAACTTTCTTGTCTTTTGTTAAAAAAATCTTGCTTAATTCCCCGTGCCAATCACCAGTAAACGAGAAAATCGAGGAAGCAATATAGCCATACTTCTTTTTCTTCCTGTTCTCATAAACCTTGTTGTGCATACGCACACGCCTGTTATATGCACATACAGCAGACACACCGCCTTGCTGTTCTACCTTTC
>CALELF010000113.1 GCA_937902895.1 uncultured Synergistaceae bacterium
AAAACAAATATAACTTTGCTATTGAGTCGTTTATTAATTCTTGAAATATGTGGACGCAATGGGGGGGGGGCAAGCGTTGCTATCACTGCATTTTCCGCACTTTTCGCACTTTTCGCAAATCTATGATTTTTACTATTCATTGACCTTCCCTCACTCATAATTATTTTACTGCGTGGCAAATTTTTCCTAATGCCAATCATGTATTGTATTATACACGTAAATATATATTTTGTAAGTTTTTTTATAGGTTTTTTTATAGGTATAAATGCAATAGTTGGTAAAATGATTGAAATTCAGAATTTTTATATTATAATACAGCTGACATGTGCAAATCTTTTTATAGGAGCATATTCATGACAAATTTTGATGTGATACCAAACAGACAAAACACTTCATCCGAAAAATGGGATGGTATGAAAGAAGCTTATGGTTCAAACAATTTGCTTCCCCTTTGGGTTGCAGACATGGACTTCAAAACACCAGACTTCATATTAAATGCACTGCAAAAGAAATTGGACTTTGGCGTGCTTGGATACGAGATTTATCGTGACGAATTGACAAACGCAATAATATCTTGGGAAGAAAGGGAGCATAATTTTAAGCCACGCCCTGAAGATGTTCTTTTTTCTCACGGTGTAATAAACGGGCTTGCCTTTACCCTAGAGGCGATAACAAACAAAGGTGACGGTGTGATTTACCAGCCACCTGTTTATGGTCCATTCATCAATACAATAAAAGAAATGGGACGTCGCATAACACCCAATCCACTAGTTTTCAAGGACGACAAATGGCAAATCAATTTTGACGAACTGGAAAGCTTAATCACACCAAATTGCCGAGTGCTTTTATTTTGCAGTCCACATAACCCTGTGGGACGAGTTTGGAGTAAAGATGAATTACAAAAGCTCGCAGAAATTGCAATAAAAAAAGATCTCATCATAATTTCTGACGAAATTCATCAAGATTTTTGTTACAGTGGTTTTTGCCACATTCCAACAGCGATAGTTGATGGCATATCACAAAGAGTCATAACAATCACTGCTCCTAGCAAAACATTTAATGTGGCAGGGCTTAAGGGGTCTTGTGTTATAATTCAAAATAAAGAAATTCGGGATAAATACAAAGCTGTGCAAAGTGCTTTCCACTTAAAGGACCTTGGCATATTTGAAAGATGCGAAATGGAAACAGCCTACAATGAAGGCTCTGAGTGGAAAAATGAACTTGTCGCATATCTTGAGAAGAATAGGGATTTTGCCTACGATTTTATAAAAAAATATTTGCCCCGTGCGGTAGTTACTCGTCCTGAAGGGACATACCTCATGTGGATAGATTTCAGCGGTTATGGCTTCAAGGACTCTGACGAGTTGCAGAAATTTTTGGTAGAAAAGGCACAAATTGCTTTAACCTCTGCTCCATACTGCGGTGAAACAAAAGCATTTGCAAGGTTGAACCTCGGGACTTCACGCGCAATGCTTGAAATTGGATTAAACAGACTAAAAAATGCATTAGAAGGATAAAAACTATGAACAAAGATAACGGGAAAATTTGCTTTGCACGTGGCAAGGCAGAAGGTCAACTTTATAATGGAATCATAAGGGACAACGCTTTTTTTGTCGTTGACGGCGATCCCTTAAAAGGAAGACTCACCCCCATGAGAATAAGTTTCCCCGTGGATAGAGTGTCACTCCTGCCACCACTAAATTTCAAACAAATTTGGTGCATAGGCAAAAATTATATTGACCATATAAAGGAATTAAACGGCAAAGATATTCCAAAGGAGCCTGTAGTTTTCCTAAAAAGTGCAAACACACTCGTCGGAAGCGGTGGCTTTATCCGCATTCCTCGCTGGGCAGGTGCTGTGCATTATGAAGGTGAACTCGCAGTAGTTATTGGTAAAGAGGGCAAAAATATTAAAGAAGCAGATGCTTTTGATTATGTCCTTGGCTACACAATATTGAATGACGTGACAGCCCGTGATTTGCAAAGCAAGGACGGTCAATGGACACGTTGCAAAAATTTTGACACCTTTGCTCCAGTTGGACCTGGAATTCTTTTGACAAAGGAACTCCCCACAAACACGAAACTTGAAACACGCGTCAACGGAAAAACTGTGCAGAGTGCAACACTAGATCAAATGATTTTTTCAATTCCACGCCTCATTGAGCATATTAGCCACTTCACAACTCTACATGCCGGAGACATAATTTCTACTGGCACACCAAAGGGAATTGGACCAATTCACCCAGGAGATATGGTTGAAATTGAAATTTCTGGCATTGGTATATTGAAAAATCCTTGCACTGGAGACTAAAACAAGAGTAAAATTATAAAGCATAAACTGGAGGTGTTTTGCGTGCCACAGGCAAATATTACAATGAAAAAAGCTAAAGGAAGGGTATATACACCACCAAACATAGTAAAAAATATCCTTGATATGGTTGGTTATGTGGGGAACAGAATACCTTGCAAGCACATTATTGACAACAGTTGTGGCGACGGAGCTTTCTTGAAGGAAATAGTCAGGCGTTATTGTACCATTGCTCTAGAAAATTTTAAGAATACAGAAACAATAGCAAATGAACTTGCAGAATACATACATGGGATAGAGATCGATCAAAACGCAGTTAATCTGTGCATTAAAAACCTAGATATCATTGTTCGTGAATATGGTATCCCCCCTGTTAGATGGGATATAAGATGCTGTTCTACTCTTACTGTTGATTTCTATGACAATACAATGGACTATGTTGTGGGGAATCCCCCTTATGTAAGGGTACATAATTTAGGTAATTCTTTTAACAGCGTAAAGAATTTTAGTTTTGCAGAATGTGGCATGACTGACCTTTTTATAGTATTTTATGAAATTGGACTTCGTATGTTAAAACGAGATGGCATACTTGGTTATATCTCCCCGAGCTCTTTTTTTAATAGTGTTGCAGGCAAGAGAATGCGAGAGACATTCATAAACGAAAATCTGCTTTCAAAAATAGTAGATTTTAAGCATATCCAAGTATTTAATACTGTAACCACGTACACAACAATTTGCATATTATCAAAGGCACAACATGATAAAAGCCTAGATTATTATGTTTACGACGAGCAACAAACAAAACCTCATTTTGTTTGCAACCTATTGTACAGTGAAATATATATTGCCGGTAGTTTTTATTTTGCAGAAAAAGCAAAGTTGTACACGCTGAAAAATATTTTGGAAAATCCAAGAAAATCCAAATTGCTTGTAAAAAACGGGTTTGCGACTCTCAATGATGGTGTATTCGCCAATAATTTTAATTTTAAGTCACGGTATATTATTCCTGTTATAAAAGCCTCTCGTGGGCAATCAGGAAGCATTATTTTCCCATACACGCAGAGTGGAAAACTTATAGATTTACAAACACTATCGCAAGACGTAGAATTATACTCGTATCTTTTGCAAAATAAAAATAAACTTCAAAAACGGTCGTTAGAAGCCAATCATAATGATGACTGGTATGCCTACGGAAGAAGCCAGGCAATACACGACACCTTCAAGGATAAAATCGCTATAAATACTCTACTTCGAAATGCAGATGATTTAAAAATTATTGATGCGCCTGCTGGTGTTGGGGTGTATAGCGGACTGTATATCATTGGTTCAAAGGCTGATTTATCCAATGCTATATCAGCCTTGAAAGATACAAATTTTATCGCCTATGTTGAAGCTCTTGGCAAATACAAAAGTGGTGGATATTACACATTTTCTTCAAAAGATGTTAAAGCTTATCTTGACTACAAACTAAATGTTAGAGAGGGATATTTACATTATGACGAATAATGAATTTTTAGAGATGATTAGAGCGTCTTTCAAGGACTATCTTGAAGTTGGCACTTCAAGAAGTACAAACAAGCTAAAATCCCTGCATGGTCTTATTGCAAAGGACATTCTAGCAAGGCTTGGGGAAGAGTTTTTTATCCAATCACAAGGGATATATGACGACCGAGAGGGAGAAATTCAAGGAAGATATTATCCCAAAAGGGTTGATATAACAGTAAAGTATAATGACAAACCGGTTGCTGGTTTTGCGATAAAATTTGTAATGCCTAATTACTCCCAAAACAATATTAACTACTTTGAAAATATGCTAGGAGAAACTGCAAATATAAGGTCAAATAGCATCCCTTATTTTCAAATTTTTATTGTTTTTGACAAAGTGCCATATTACAAAAACGATGGAGAATTGACAAAATGGGAGTCCATATCACAACACCATTTGGCCAAATACGAAGCTTTATCAACGGATGATCCAAGATCGTATTTACATACACCAGATAAAACTTTGTTTGTGCTCTTGCATCTTGCTGAAACAGATGAATCTGAAACTTCATTTGAAAACAGCGAAGAATATGCAACGTATTACAAGTTACACATAAATGATCCGCAATTAATAATGTTTTCTGACAAGTTTCAAGACAATTTTGGCGATACAGTTATTCTCAATGATTATAACAATTTTTTAGATCGTTGCATTCACATTATTAAGGGCCATCTAAAGTAAACTTTAAGACCGATAATCAATAACTGTATTTTTTATGCAAAGAAAAGACAGGGGAGTTTTAAAAGAACGCCACTTACCAAATTGACTGTTATTGAATTATCAGCCAAAGTCAACCCAATACGCAAGAAGACAGATATTTTAGCTTAACTTTTAGCCTAACCCTTTAATTTATCCTTGCATTTTATAACCTTTTGTGATATATTATTCCACCGTCTGGGTATTGTGTCTCGGACATTACAAAGATAATAAATAGCGAAGTGTTTTTATTATAGAATTTTAATGGAGGTGTTTATAATGAAACGTACATTTCAGCCACACAACACAAGGCGCAAACGTTCTATGGGTTTTCTCGTGAGATCCGCTTCTGTTTCTGGCAGAGCAATTTTGAGAAACCGTCGTCGTAAGGGCAGAGCACGCCTTGCAGTCTAGCGGAGAAACACGCTTCACCTTTTCATCCGAACAAAGATTACGATTCGGTTGGCAATTTGACAAAATATTCCGCATCGGATTCCGAGAAAATCGGGCTTTGGTGCGGTTGTTGTTTCTTAAAGGGCAATCAGACACCAGGGTCGGGGTTACGGTTTCCAAACACATAGCACACGCATGTGGCAGAACTCGTGGCAGACGGATTTTACGCGAAGCTTGTCGCCACATTTTTCCCTACATGGAAGACGGGCTTTGGCTTTGCGTTTCCCTCACCCAAAGAGGCTTGACCGCAAAGACACAGGATGTTTACAAGGAAATTGTTTCTGTATTGAAAAAGAAAAATTTGTTAAACGAAAATTTCACGGTGCACAAATGGCAAACTTCGCAAGGCAAATAGCACATTGCGTGGTAAAAACACTTTCTCGCATGTGCATTTTTTTTCTGCTTTTACTTCTTTCGTTTTATGGCAAATTTATTTCTCCTTTGCTTGGAAGCTCCAAGTGCCGTTTTTTGCCGACTTGCTCACAATATGCAAGACAGGCACTGGACAATTTCGGCTTTGTTGCTGGACTTTATTTGGCAATTAAGAGGCTTCTTCGCTGTGCTCCTTGGTCAAAAGGCGGTTATGACCCCTTGCCATCGCAGGACGAATTTGCAAGCAAACACAAAATTTTGTCTTACATTAGCAATTTTTAACTTTTCATTCGTTAGCGTTTAGAATTTTAGCGTCAAAAATTCACACAACTTCTTTAGGATAGGTAGGTATATTTTATGGGCGGAATTTGGTCTGGAGCAGGACAGCTCCTTATTTCTCTTCTAAACACTTTTTACACATGGACAGGTTCTTATGGACTAGCAATAATTTTCTTAACAATCGTGGTTCGTCTTGCAATTCACCCCTTGAACCAAAAGCAATTAAAGAGTATGCAGCAAATGCAACTCATTCAACCAAGAATGAAGGTAATTCAAGAAAAATACGCTTCTGACAAGGAGCGTATGAATCAGGAGCTCTTGAAATTATACCAAGAGCACCACATAAATCCAGCAGCTGGATGTCTTCCACTGCTTATTCAAATTCCAATTCTTATTTTGTTATTTAAGGTTCTGCGCGAATTTGATTTTGGCGGAAATGCAACTTTCTTGACCCTTAGCCTTAACACTTCTGTAAATCAAGGGCTTGGCTCTGCTTTGGGTATTGCTGCTGGGCAAGAGGGCTTTTTTGTGATTATCAAATCACTTTTTAGCAATCCATTGGCTTTAACAAAAGTTTCTTTATATTTGCCTAATTTGATTTTGCTCCTCGCTATTTGCTACCTTACATGGTTACAGTCAAATATGTCAGCCAAGGGCAATGAACAAATGGCAACAATGAACACAATAATGCCAATCATGATGGGCTTTATATGCCTTTCCATGCCTGGTGGAGTTATGTTGTATTGGGGAATTTCTTCCCTTTGGGGTGTAATTCAGCAGTATGTGATAACAAAAAAGACAAAAGAACAGATGGCAGTTAAACCAACTCTTTACAAAAATAAGCCCACAGGCAATAACGACGAATTATACGACGATGACGACGATGACGACGATGAGTATGAGGACGACGACGAATACGAAGATGACGATGAATATGAAGACGATGACGAAGAAAGTGAGGATAAAAAATAAAATGGAACAAGAAAGATTTCCCTTACCTGATATAGAAAAAAAGACATTTGAGTGTTCTTCCGTTGAGGAAGCACAGGAAATTTGTGCAAGGGAATGGGGCATTAGACCAGAAGATGTTGATGTCCGAGTGGTGTCTGAAAACAAAAAACTTTTTGGACTTCTCGGCTCGAAAATGCAAGTTGAAGCAACTTCATGTGCTCCTGTTTCCTACATTAGATCTTGCCTTTTTGTTAATGAAATTTTGGAAAGAATGGATCTTGACCTAGTGCCAGAATTAACAGAGGACGGTATCATTGACCTAGTTGGTGAGGATGTTGGGATTGTGATTGGCAGATTTGGCGAAACTCTAAAAGCTCTTGAGCACCTGACGAACCTCGTCTGTCACAAAGATTTAGAAACTCGTAGAGTGCACTTTGATGCAGCTGGTTACAGGCAACGCCGAATTCGTTCCCTTGAACGCCTTGCAGGTTCTGTTGCAAAAGATGTGCTCCGTAACAATAAGCCAATAAGTCTTGAACCAATGACAGCTTGGGAACGTCGCATTATTCACCTTGAATTACAAAACTACAAAAATATCCAGACTCAATCTATTGGTGAAGAACCTTCACGCCGTGTAGTTATTGCTCCAGCAGGAGTAAACATAGACAGCGCAAAAAGCTTCAGAAGACACCGTTAACAAAGTAATTTTCTAAAAATTATATAATTATAAAAAATTATATTACCACAAGCTTTTTTGTGTTATAATATCGGTGCTTCATCTTGCCACACATTGAAGTATTTGTATTTTTTTTGGAGAATGCTACTATGGATTTTTTAAAAGTATTTTTCCCCACAGAACACACAAAAATTAATAGGTCTGCAATTTTAATAATGTTGCAGGCCATTGTGGCTAAACTAAATATAGATTATTACTATCTTGACAAGCAATAAATGTAAATTTTTTGCTTGTCATTTATTTTTGCATAAAATTTTTATTTCAAGGAGACAAACATGGACATTATTTCTGGCATCTCTTTTGCTGGTGGATTAGCGTTATTTCTTTATGGCATGAGACTTATGGGAGACGCCTTAAAAAGGTGCTCATCCGGTACTTTACAACGCGTCATAGAAAAGGTAACCAACAATAATCTAAGGAGTTTTTTGATGGGGCTTTTTGTTACCGCAATGATTCAAAGCTCCACAGCTACAATCGTTATCACCTCAGGTCTTGTCGGAGCGGGAATAATTTCTTTGCATCAATCACTTGGAATAATACTTGGTGCAAATGTGGGGACAACTGTCACAGGCCAAATCATTAGAATTCTTGACGTTTCCTCAACTGGTGGTTTTAGTATTGTTACCTTGTTTCAACCATTTTGTCTCGCTTCTATTACTGCTACTATTGGAATAATTCTAATTATGAGTTGCAAATCCAGAAACAGTAATTCTGTTGGTGACATTTTACTTGGCTTTGCAATACTCTTTATGGGACTCGTTAATATCAGTAATTCCGTCGCAGGACTTTCTGAATCAGCCGCTTTTGCCGGATATTTTACAAAAGTTGCACAATATCCAATACTTGGTTTCTTGTCTGGTCTTATTGTTTGTGCAATAATCCAAAGTTCAAGTGCAACTGTCGGTATTTTGCAGGCTTTATCCATCACAGGGCGCTTAACATTCGTAGCAATATACCCCATGCTTCTCGGTATCTTTATGGGGGACTGCATAAAGACAGCATTTTTCTGCGGAGTAAATGCTCATGCTGATGCAAAAAGAACAGGACTAATTCACGTTATTTTCAACATATTTCAAGCTATTTTGATTATAATCGTTGTTGCTGTTGCAAAAAACCTTGGTTATCTTGACAATATCTGGACTGCAAAAATGAATTCCGGAGCAATAGCAAATGCCAACACAATTTTAAAACTTGGTGGTGCTATCATCCTTCTTCCGTGGTGTAACTTCTTTGAAAAATTAAGTCGCATCTTTATTAAGGATGATCCTGAAACGATGTTTCTCAACAGAATTCTCAACAGACTTGACACAAAACTCTTTGTTTCACCAGTGCTTGCTTTAGCAACAGTCAATAGTGTTCTCACAGAGATGTCCACAGTCTTGAATAAATGCTTTGAAAAAAGTATGAATGCGTTACTTACATTAAAAATTGATAAAGAAACGAGAAAATTTCTCTCCGCTGTTGAAAACAATGTAGATGCTGTTACAGACAATGTGCAAAATTACCTTATGAGGCTTTCCAGCAGAGCAAGAGAGTCTGGCGACAGCAAACTTATAAACTTTTATGAAAACTGTGCCGCTGAATACGAACGGGCTTTTGATGCGGCATACGAAATTTTTGAATATGCATTAGAAATGCAGGAAAGGGGCATCACCTTCTCATCATCTGCAATAAAAGAACTCAAGGTTTTGCAGGAGGCTGTCTCGCATATCATATCCTACACACAAGAAGCTTTTATACAAAGAACATTTGCAGCAGCACGCTACATAGAACCACTTGAACAGGTAATAGACGCTATGACAGAGACAGTTAACCAAAACCATATGCAGCGTCTTACAACTGGTGAATGTGCAAATGTAGCTGCCTTCTTTTTCTTCAATGCCTTATGCCAAATTGAAACTCTGTCTGATAAATGCTCAAACATTGGTGTATTTGTAATTTCTTACAACAATAGTGACATAGCAAGAACCCACCATGAGTATTTACGTAATTTACACAAATATGGCGACCTCTTCTTTGACGAAGAATACAAAAAACACTTTGAGTATTTTATGCCTTTACTGGAACAAGCCTCTCCAAACGAATCAGCTAACCAACAAAGATTATTTGACGAAAAAACAAAAAGGAAGTTATCAAAATGATGACTTCCTTTTCACTATACAGGATTTTTGCACTGTAACAACTAACCTTTTATTAGGAACAATTTTATATAATTTTTTTTCAGCTAAATAGGGCAGATGGGCTTTGTTTTTTCCTAGACATTCATTTCCAATCCTATAATAAAATTTATTCCACGAAATTCGTCCGCCTTGATATACAAGCCAATCCTTTGTCATAAAAAATCTTCCGCACCTCGGTGCTTGTTGTGGCATTCCTGCTTTAAGTGATTTTGTGCGCTCCTCCCATGACCACATTTTGCCACAGGTAACAACATAAGTGTCTTGCACCTCTGTTTGTTCAACAGAATGTTTGTATGAAGTGTCAAATGTCACGAAAGAGGGCAAGCTAGTTTCATAGTAAGTTTTCCCGCTGTTATCAGAAATTTTCAGCGTGTCTAGCTGCCACCACTTAACTACAAACATAGAAAGCCCAAACAAATATATAAGGAACAAAGCACATTTTACAAAATTTTTCATAAAAATAGGATATAATAAATCGTTCTAAAAAACAAGACACAAATTTCCTGAGGTAAAAACAAATGAAAAAGAAACTTATAGGCGTAACAGTAATTGCAATGCTATCGTTATTTTTCTCATCACACTCCTATGCACTAGTAAAAAACAAAGCCCCAAAGGCTCCTGTTGCAATTTGTCACAATGGCAGATTTACTGCACAAATAGACGGTGATATATTAAAATGGCTAGGCATACCCTATGCAAAACCACCAGTTGGTGCATTACGTTGGAAAGCTCCAATATTAGCAGACAACAACAAGACAACCTATGCACCACAGGGCTATGGCAAAATGCCATTGCAAGCATGGCAACCTATGGAAAATACTAGCGAAGATTGCTTAAAGTTAAACATATACACAGGCTCAAGCAATGAACGAAACAAACCTGTTATTGTTTTCTTACAACCAAGTGCATTTGCCTACGGAGCTTCAAGCCTGCCATATTGTGATGGTTCTAGGCTTGTTAGCCTTCACCCGGAAATTATCTTTGTTTGTATTGAAACACGCCTAAGTATCATGGGAAGCATGGTGTTTGACGATGTGCCAGGTTCAGACAATTATTCAGCAAAAGAAACTTCATTCCTTTGGTTACTGGATGCACGCTGTGCTTTGCAATGGATACAAAAAAACATAAAAGCTTTTGGAGGAGATCCTAACAATGTTACATTATTTGGGATAAGTGCTGGCGCAGTAGCAACGACACTTATGCCACTTCTTCCAAACACAAAGGGACTTTTTCAAAAAATGATTGTCTCAAGTGGCACCCCAGCTATTATTGGACCAAGTGTGGCGAGAGCCAATGTCACAAAAAAGCTAATGGAGCTAACTGGGGCAAAAAACATGGCAGACCTTATGTCACTTTCAAAAGAACAACTGTCAGAAGCAATTCCCGAGTTGGACAAGTTAGCACAGTGTGAAGTCCTAGACAATGAGACAACCATACAAGAAATCTATGATGTCTACAAGAAAGGCGCAACAAGGGGAATCCCTATGTTAATAGGCACAACAGGTAATGAATGTGCATATTTTAGGGCTATAAATCATGCAAACGAAAATGAAGCGCTCAAAGAAATAAAAGAAAAATATAAAAAAACTTTAGAGCGTCTGCCAAGCACAGCCCAAAAAATAACCTCAAAATACATATCAAATCATAGAAAAGCACTGTTTTCTGCCTACGAGGATCTCTTTACTGACACAATCTTCACTGCCCCAGCGCTTCAATTAGCAGACAATCATTCTGCCAACTCACCAACTTATGTATATAAATTTGATTTTTCTCCAAAAGCTGGCAACACCGGTGCAATACACATAGCGGAATTACCTTTTGTTATGAACCTGTTTAAACAGAAAAATCTCCCTGAAAGGGTTGAAAATTTAGCTTCTACAATTAGAGAAATGTGGGTAAATTTTGCAAAAACAGGAATTCCAAGCACTGATACCTATATATGGCCTCAATACACAACAAACGACCGAAATGTTATGATTTTCGGACACGATGGGACAATTTCTGTGGAAAAAGCCCCTTCTTCAAAGGAAGTTAAACTGCTTGCACCACTTCTTCCCTACACCTATATTTTTGCAGAAGAATATTTTCGCTTCCCCGAGGAAACATACAAAAAAATCTTTATAAAACAAAATTAGCTTAAAAAAAGGCTGCTGCTCAAACGAGCAACAGCCTTTTTAATGTGCTAAAATTATTATTTTTTCCAGAGACTATGCAGATTACAGTAGGCATACACTGCTTCCACTTTGTCTCCATCACACAAGGCAAAAACAGCCTTTGGCTCTTGTCCAGGCTTCAGCTCCTTGCGCTGATTGCCGTTATTTGTTTGGATGGAAATCCACTCAATGTGGTGCTCTGGTGTCATAGGGTGAGCCACTTCTCCAACAGTGACAAACACCTTGTTGTCACGAAGTTCAAAGACTGGCACATGTTTTTCAAGAGAAGCATCAGTTGTCCCAGGAATAAGCTCTTTCATATTTTGCCCACAGCACACCACTGGCACACCACTGCTCTTAACCATAGCAATTATATTGCCACAGTGCTCACAAATAAAAAATCTCTGCTCCATTGTCTCTGTCTCCTTTTCTAAAATTTAGCAATGCTCCATAACGCTACACTGCTATTGGCGGAATATTAACATACCGATTTATCACTGTCAATTAAAAAAATTGCTTAATAAAAAAATATTAGCCATAAGCGCTCGATGATATGCTCCCCTCATGAGAGACAGTGAAATAAAAAAACAGTCTATCATGAAG
>CALELF010000114.1 GCA_937902895.1 uncultured Synergistaceae bacterium
TATAACATAAGTAAAGCAGAAAAAAAACGAGAAAATTAAAGAAAATCAAAAAAGCCTATCAAAAGATTGAGCAAAAAATGACAATAAATAAAAATATTCGTCTTATATCGTCTAAAATCAAATGGTGACCAATGACCAACGACCAATATATATGTCGTAGTAATATATTGGTCGTAATCGGCTTCAATTCACGCTTTTTGAAAAAAGCTTATGCAAAAACTTTATCACTCTTAAGGTGGAAAACCTAGACATTGAGTTATGTTTTCCCCTTAAGAATCCCCTTTTGAACGCCTAGCCTTTTTACGGTTACGCTTCGCCTTGCCCTTTTAAAGCTTTAAGATTTCCTTACGGCGGAGGGAGCCGATTTTTACCCCCCGACCCCCGCCGCCCACTTAGTGGGAAGCTTTTACCCTACAACCTTTTTCACCAGAGCGAACAATTTACAGGGTAAAATGAAAAGCTTCAAAATTTTTTTAATTTACTTGCAGCAGGAGACATACTTTTTACAAAAAAATTCCTCACCTTTTTTAAATTTTGGGCAGTGGTATTATATGGCTCACTCTAAAAAAACCTCACAACGGGCACGCAAATGCCTAAATTTTCAAAAATTTTATCAAACAAGCATAAAAATACCCATAATGCTAAAAAATCGCACTATGGGCATTTTACTAAGTTTAAACCTAGATTTTATCAACGCTTTTTAAGCTTATAATACTTGTTAAGGTAACTCGTGAGAAAATAGCTATTCTTTGCAACAACTGGCAACCAATCAGGATTATAGTCTACAATGCAATCTACAAGCATATCGAAACTCTTAATCTCGTTTTCACGGATAACCCTATAAATATTATTCAATATCATAGCATACTCTTCTGAACCATTAGGAAGAAAAGCCTTATCAATATTAATTCCACTAAAGCCAATTATATCATCTCGCCTATATTGAGCCTTTTGAGGATTGTCATAATGGATAAAATAACGGACACAAGCAGAATAATTTGAGCATACTTGAGGTATAGGGCAATTCAAAGGTTCCAAAAGACTACTAACTTGCGAAAAGCTTTTTTTGCCGTCAAAGCACATAACACCGTGATAATGAGGCTTTTTTAATTCGCCTTTTTTGTTGTCATCAGTATCTTCAAAATAAACGTCTTTGTCGTGTAAAGGACTAATCGCTATAGGAACACACAATTCCTCTAAAATTCTAACCCAATTACCAGGTAATGACTCCGGATATAAAAGAAAGCACCAACAACGCGACCGCTTATCTATCCTAACTCTTTTCTCTTTTAATTTTTCACCTTTCATGATATATTAAACTCCAATCAAAAAATTTTTATTTAAACGATTCGGATCTAGCCGCCAGCTAAGTCCGAATCTTTTTCTTTATGGCTTAGTATCTATATTCTTTAAAATCTATATCCCCCTCATCATCTTCTTCAAAATCTTCTTCAAAATATACAAGAGAATCTTGAAGAACCTTGATATTATCAAGAATATCTTGCTTATCCATATTGAAACTTCTGTTCTGATAATCTTCAAAAACGAATTCGATTTCATCGGCAACAGGACTATTATGACCCCAAACTCTTTTTATCATTAACTTTGGCATTTTAACCCCCTTAAATCTTTAATCTCAACTCAGGACATTCTTCAGAAAGCCACTTTAAAGCTTCATAAAGGTTGGGAAACTCGTATTCTGGATAAGGCATAAAAGGAAAATCATCATTATCAACCCACCAATATCCGCCTCTATCACCTCTGAGCTCTATTATTCCGTTTTTCCCAAAGAAAGGAGTGTTAAGAAGATAAGACGCTATGGCTTCATCAATAAGGCGCCCTTTACTAGTGCCGTATGACAAAACATCAATAACCTTAAAGGTATCCTCGTCTACAGTGACGGTTAACTGAGGTCTAACACGCTTTGATTTTTCCATTTTAAAGCCCCTTTGCATAACATTAGTATGACAATTATAATAAAGTGTATAACATAAGTAAAGCAGAAAAAAAACGAGAAAATTAAAGAAAATCAAAAAAGC
>CALELF010000115.1 GCA_937902895.1 uncultured Synergistaceae bacterium
AGCTGAAATACCCATTACTGATTTTTCGTTTACAGATGTTTCCGTTCCACTTACTTCATCAAGGATAAAACTTGTCGTTCCGCCCTTACTCTTTTTGCTTAAAAGCATATCCACTAAAAACCCCATAGCCTCACCTCACAGATACAAAACTGTGTAATCCTTTTCTTCTTCTTCCTGTGTAATATTTATTCTTCCTACTGCCATAACAGCAGCAATAACTCCGTCTATTCTCATTCGCTTTCTGCCGTTCTTCTTGACTGGCTTTACTACTTCACCATCGCCAACTTTCAATTCGGCATTCCCTATCTGCCACCTCATCATTGGGTTATCCTCATGCTGTAAATTCCCACTAAAAACAGCAACCTCAAACGCTTTAGTCGGTGCGTTCATACTGATAAACCCTTGCCTATGCTCAAACACTGGCAAGCCGTTATCCCCTAAATGATTTAATAACTGTGTGGCGTTATAAGGGTCTGCAATTATTTCTTGAATTTCAAACTGTGCAGCCCACCGCATTATTTCATTCTCTATGTAGTCATAGTCAATTACATCGCCTTGAGTTAGGGTCAAATAACCCTCTGATGCCCACTGTCTGTATGGCACTCTATCAATATGCTCTCTAGCCTCTATTCCTACTTCTGGTAACCAAAAACGCCAAAAGACTTTTATCGTCCCGTCATCCATAGGAAAAGCACAACAGATAGCTGTTGTATCTGTTGTGCTTGATAAGTCCATTCCTATATAACATTTCCTGCCTTGCATCTCTGCAAAATCAAAGTTAGTCTTACACGCTTCCCACTTGTCGTAAGAAATCCAACTTTCAACCGCTCCACCCCAAATATTTAAGTGGTAACGTTGCCAAGCTGCCAAAGAGCTTTTACTTTGCATAGCTTTTGTTTTTTCTTCACGCATTGATTCTATGGATAATGAAATTCCTAAATTCGGATTAGCTTTATACCAAGCCGTTTCGTCATCCCACTTATCTTTTTCATCAATGGTATATATAAGACCAAAAAACGTATCGTCTTTAACGACATTGTTTAAGATGGTTTCTGTATATTCGTGCATTTCACGGCATATACTCTCCATCTGCACACCTGCCGTTGTTATCATAAATATCATCGGTTGCTCTCTAGCACCCGTTGCGGTATCTATAACGTCATATAGCTCTCGTGTCTTATGTGCGTGCAACTCATCTATAATCGCTCCGTGAATATTCAAACCATCCAAAGAGTTATAGTCGCTTGATAACGGCTCAAACTTACTGCAAGTGTCCGCCACATTTAAGTTATTACGCATAATAGTTATGTGGCTCTTTAATGCTGGTGACGAGGCTACCATTCGTGTAGCTTCTTCGTGAACTATACGGGCTTGGTCTTTTTTTGTAGCTGCTGCATAAACTTCCGCACCCATTTCACCATCTATATCTAACAAATTGAGTGCTATTCCTGCGGCACAAGTCGTCTTGCCATTCTTTCTTGGAACTTCAAGATAAACTTGCTTGAAACGCCTTTTGCCATCTGCTTTTTTCTTCCAACCAAAAATGACAGCAACTAAAAATTGCTGCCACGGTGATAATATGAATTTCTGCCCTGCCCATTTACCTTTTGAGTGGTGTAAATAGTTAAAAACTTTAAGGCGAAAATCTGCTTCCTGCCTATCAAAATAATA
>CALELF010000116.1 GCA_937902895.1 uncultured Synergistaceae bacterium
TCAATTAAAATTTACCCTTTTCCTCAAATCCCCTAAAAAAACGTGAAGAACCAAAAATTTTAGGTGTGGTGACGGGTATAAGGGCTTATCACGCCATTGGAAAAATTGGAATATACGCAGTTGTTAAAGCTTACCAAACACCTTTATTTAATTTTGCAGATGATAAAGATTTGTGTGCCTTGATGACATACGACAATTGTTTGGAAAAACTTATTTTTAAAGACACAGACGACACACCAAGCGTCAAAAAAGAGAGCGACTAGGTAAAATTACCTAGTCGCTCTTTAAAGTATAAAAGGGATTTTTGAATAAAAAAGAGGCTTCAAAAGCCAGCTCCAATATGGGGCAAGACTTATAAAAGCCTCAAAAAATATAAAGGACTTTTATTCTACACAAAGTCCACAAGTATGTCAAGGGGAATTTAGGGCATTTTACGGGGGGCGTGTGCGAGGATAACCACGGGCGCTCGTGGTGACATACCCTCTGAGCTTTTGAGAGGTATGCCCTGTGGTAACGCTGAAACCCTCTACAACGCCATTGTTTGCTTTGCTTGGGTGTCTTGTGCTTAAAAATAAAACATAGGTGTTAAAAGGGCGTTTATTCTACAAATAAATTTTTTATTGTATTGACAAAAAAGGAAAAACGGATAAAATTATTGTAATACAAATGTAATACAATAAGGGGTAAGGATAATGAGTACTATCGTTAGCGTAAGATTAAACGACCAAGAAAAAGACCTTTTAACCAAAGCGTCTGTGATTTTTAATTGCAAAATATCTTCTCTTATGAAACAGCTCACTTTTGAACGCCTTGAAGATGAATATGATTTGAGTGTGATAAACGAATATGAGAAAGATAAAGAAGCTGGCACAGTAGAATTATTTGACTTTGACGATGTGGTAAAGGAACTGTAAGTATGGATATTTTTTCTATTCGTTTTACCAAAAGAGCCGTAAAGGAATTAAAAAAGCTAGATACACCTGTTAAAAAAATGGTTGTGTCCTGGATAGAGAAAAATATAAAAGGCACAACAAACCCTAGACTTTACGGTAAGGCATTAACAGGCGACAAAAGGAATTATTGGCGATACAGAGTAGGAAATTATAGAATTATCGCCGAAATAAGAGATACAGAGCTTGTTATTGTTGCTTTATCCATAGCACACAGGAGTGATGTTTATTCAAGATTATAAGCAAAGAGGGTGTTTTTATACACTCTCTTTTTTTGTGAAAATAGATTTTTACGTTGTTTATGTAGTCGTCACTGAAATAATAAAAAAGTGTGATTATGACTTGAAATAATGGGTTAT
>CALELF010000117.1 GCA_937902895.1 uncultured Synergistaceae bacterium
TTTTAGCGTAAATTGATATAAAAATCTTCAATATTTAACCGCCGAAGTAATAAAATCTGGAACAAGATAGAACTTCACACCTTCCATTGCACCTGGCAAAGAAAGAGATCTAGCAATCAAAATGAGCAATATGACAAAGAGTGCTGGCATAAGGATTTTACATATTCTTTCTATTCCACATGAAACACCTTTAATAGCTACGGTGCCAGTAATCAACATAATTACAAATTGAAGTGTTACGCACTTCCATGGATTTGTGGTAAGAGCCCAGAAGATATCCTCCGAGCTACCATGACGAACAGCAGCAACCAGTCCGGTAAAAGAATATTTTACATAATAAATTATCCAACCGGCTATAACCGAGTAGTAGGACAAAATAACAAATGCTGCTATGAAACCAAACCAACCGACGATAGTCCAAGCTCCTCCGCCTAATTTTTTGAAAGAGCCAACATAGTCACTCCTGCCAGCACGACCAATGGCCCATTCTGCAATGCAAATAGAGTACCCGAAGGTAAAAACAATGAACAAATAAAACAGGAAAAAAGCAGCACCACCGAATTTCCCTGTAATATATGGAAATCTCCAAATATTGCCAAGTCCTATCGCAGAACCTGCCATTGACATGAGAAAGCCAAAGCGGCTTCCCCATTGTTCTCTTTTTTCTTCCATAAGTAATTCTAGCTCCTTTTACGGCAACATTATCAAGTTTGTTTTTTTAGTTACGTTAAAAGATGTCACAAAACTGATGCATTATAACAGAAATATACCATTTTGCATAGTTACATAAAAAAGCGGAGTTAATCGTCTGATTAACTCCGCTAAATTTTTTAGATTTTTAGTTTTTAGATTAAAGCAATTCCCCTGTTTTTCTTTTTGCGTCAAAATCTTTTACAAGGCTACGAATTTTTGCTGTAAGGAGGAGTAAGCAGATGAGGTTTGGAATTGCCATTAAACCATTCATTGTGTCTGCCAAATCCCAGTAATTGCCGAGCAATTCGCCACCGCCAATAGCACCACAGAGGATGAGAACAGCCCAAATAACCTTGAAAATATTTATAATAAAGTTGCTGTGTCCAAAGAGATACACCAATGCGGTTTCTGCATACCAATACCAGCCAAGTATTGTAGAGAGTGCGAAGAGCGAAATTGAAATAGAAAGAATATATACTCCAAGTTTTCCAAAAGCTGTATTAAAACCGGAAAGCACAAGTTGTGCACCTGTGAGCTCTGGGTGGCTTGACAAAACGCCAGTCAACATAACAACGAGAGCAGACAAATTACAGATGACAATTGTGTCAACAAAGACTTCAAATAGTCCATAGAGTCCCTGACGGACTGGGTGGTCTGTTTGTGCTGTGCAGTGCACCATTGGTGCAGAGCCGAGTCCTGCTTCGTTTGAAAAGACACCGCGGGCGATACCCTTTGTAATTGCAACCTTAACACCCCAACCGGCAAGTGCACCTGGCAAAGCTGCGTGGTCTGAGACTGCTGCTCTCAATGCTGTCATAACAGCAACTGGAATTGCGTCGAAATGTAAAACTACGACAATAAGTGCACCAATAACATAGAAGATAGCCATAAATGGGACAAGGTATGTTGTTACGTTTGCAATGCTCTTAATTCCACCCCAAACAACGAGTGCGACTAGTAATGTGATTGCGATACCGGACCAAAGGTGTGGAATGTTGAATCCCATGGAGAGTCCCTCTGCAACAGAGTTTGACTGAACCATGTTTCCAATTCCGAATGAAGCAAGAATAGTAAAAATTGCAAAAATACAAGCCAACCATTTCCAACCAAGTGCCTTTTCCAAGATGTGCATTGTGCCACCACGGAAGTAACCATTTTGGTCTTGTTCTCTATAATGGACGGACAAAATAATTTCTGAAAATTTTGTTGTCATACCAAATATGGCGGACAAAACCATCCAAACAAGTGCGCCAGGACCACCAAGATGGAGAGCGGTTGCCACTCCTGCGATGTTACCGGTGCCGACTGTTGAGGCGAGCGCCGTAGCCATTGCAGCAAAGGAAGAAATGTTTCCTTCGTTTGTGTTTTTCTTTCTAATGTTTCCGAGGACTTCTTTGAACATAAGTGCAAAGTAACGAATCTGTGGAAAACCAAGGAGTAACGTAAACCAAATACCTGTTCCAACAAGCAGTGTAAGCATCCAAGGTCCCCACACAAAGCTATTTAACTGTGAGTTAAGATTCCAAAACCATTCCATAAAAAAACTCCCCATTTCATTTTAGAATGGGGAATTATAGCAAAAAAAACATTTTGTGTAAAGTGTGTAGAGAAATAACTCATAGAAGTCAATTTTTAATTTTTCAAGCCATTACAAATGTTGCCAACCAATCGCACTTCGCCCCTATGAGGCTCGTGCTCTCGGGGCAGTTCTTGCACAGCTGTTTTCAATCATTTGTTTCGTCGCTTTGCTCCTTACAAATGATGAAGCCCAGCCGAAGCGCTCCACTGCGCTACGCTAACATAAAATCGTCAAGTCTCCACTTTGCTACGTCTTGACTGACATAAAAAATTTGATTGCTACTTGTGTAACCTAAATGTCCCATAGACAAAGAGCAAAAAACAGTATTTTCAAGGGGAACTTGTGCAAAAAATGTGGGAATTTTTGAGAAAACCTATAGTGTAGAAAAATTCAGAAAATTTTATAAAACTATTTTGTAGAGCTTTGCTCTACATTCTGCTTATGTTAACCAAGCCAACGGCTTTGATATGCTCCCCTCATGAGAGACAGTGAAATAAAAAAACAGTCTATCATGAA
>CALELF010000118.1 GCA_937902895.1 uncultured Synergistaceae bacterium
ATTTAAAATCTTATTTTTTTTATTTCACTGTCCGTTTGACGGGGTGCAGACCAGTGCGTTGCACGGCTAACACAAGCAGAATGTCGAGCATAGCTCTCCATTCTGAACATAAAAATAATTTTATAAGAATTTTTGTATCTTTCTACACTATCGGTTTTCTCAAAATTTTCTCAGAATTTAAGTTGCTTTTTTATATGATATTACTAGATTTGCCCATTGAACCATGTTCACAAAAGTGAACATTTTTTATGTAAGAAATGGCTTTGCCATTTCGGCTTTATGTTAGCCGCGAAGCGGCGCTTATGGCTAAAAAAAAATTAAAAATTGATTTCCGTAAGTTAAATATTCAATCCTGTGGTTGGGTTAACTCCAAGCACATAATTTAGTGCTTCAATGGCAGCGCCACTTGCACCCTTTCCTAAATTGTCATAACGTGCAATGAGCAAAATTCTATCTTCATTGCCAAACACGGAAACTTCCATGGAATCTTTGAATGCAAGCCCAAGTCCGGAAATTAGTCCGTCATCGTCAGCACGGTCGGTGTAGGTAACAATAGGTCCTGTGTATTTTTTCTTATAAATTTCTTTTACTGTTTCTATCGTTGCGCCGTTCTTCAAATCTTTTGCGAAAAGTGGCACAGTTACAACCATACCGCTATAAAAATCAGAAACGATAGGGCAGAATATAGGAGCGTTATTAACGCCGGTTATCGCCACCATTTCCTTTAGGTGTTTGTGATTTTGTGTAAGTCCATATTGGCGAGGGGCAGAAAGCAAGGAGTCTCTGTCCTTGTCCTCATACTGCGCAATCATTTTCTTCCCACCGCCACTGTAACCGGTAATTGAATGGCAAGTTAAAAGTGTGTCGCGTGAAACAATGCCTGCTTCAATTAGAGGATAGACAAGACCAATAAAACCGCTTGCATGGCAACCGGGAACAGCAATTCTTTTTGCAGTTTTTAAGCGTGCCGTAAAGTCCTCGGAAAGCTCTGGAAAAGCGTAGCACCAACCCTCGTTTGTTCTGTGAGCTGTTGAGGTGTCTATCACAACAGTGTTGTCATTTTCTATCATAGATACAGATTCCCTTGCAGCGTCATCAGGCAAGCAAAGGAATGCTATATCTGCCTTGTTTAAGATTTCTTTTCTTGCTACTGGGTCTTTTCTCATTTCTTCTGACAAGGAAAGAAGTTCGAGGTCATTACGCTCTTCCAATCTTTCGTAAATACGTAGTCCCGTTGTGCCGACACGTCCGTCAATAAAAACTTTCTTTTTGATTTCTGACATTTATTCCACTCCTTATATCTAATTTTTTTACAAACAATGGCGAATTATATGGCAAAGTGCAGAATCTTGCAAGTTTATGGCAAAAAAATGTTGGGTAAAAAATCTAAGATTGCTTGACAATATATATATATATATATATACGATGCACCATATGAAATTTCTTGTAAGTTAAATTAATTTTAAGGAGGTGAGTTTATTATGAAAAAGTTTTTGGTAGCTTTAGTTCTAGCAACCTTAGTGAGCTCTGTCAGTGCCACATATTGTGCAGCTCAAGACGGTTATGGTATGTGGACATGTTGCTATTGTGGAACTTACAATGTCACATCTGGAAGAATAGGAACTACAATTAGTGGATATTGCACAAACTGCGGTATGCCTGAGGATGTTACTATAACTTCTCCTGAGCCCGTAGGCCCCCCACCCTCGTATTACGAAAAGTAATATTACAAAACCTAGCCTTTCTCAATTAAAGAGGGGCTAGGCTTTTTTATGCACGTAGTTGCCTTGGCTCTGTCAAGGCATCAAAAATATTTGCGGACGTAATCCGCACCTCTATGTTAGCGAGGCACAGCCGAGCGCTTGTGGAAAAAAATTTTAACAATAAAAAAGACGCAAGATTAATCTTGCGTCTTTTTTATATATATGAAGTAAATGTCACATGGTCAAAACTTACAATTCAGTAATAGCAAAGAGAAAACAGTCGAAAATCTTGAAAAATTTTGAGAATTTTTTACAATAATTTGAGAAAAATTAAGCGTTCAAAAGTAAGTAAGCTCCCCAAGCAGCAGCAAAGGTCAGCATACTCTCTGGTATGTCATACCTGGGATGGTGTATCGGGTATTCTTTACCTGTTCCTAGCATCATTAACACAGTTGGAACAGCGGAGGAAATGTAGCTAAAATCTTCGCCAGAAAGCACGGGATGATCAAGCCATACAATTCCTTCCTTTCCAAAGAAAGGAATTGCCTTTTTTATTACTTGTCGCACTAGTTCTTTGTCGTTTGAAACGTTGGGATAATTTCTGGTGTATTCAACAGAGGCAATGCCACGGTTTGCCTTGGCAATAGCAGGTGCAAGAGTTTCTATTCTTGACTGCACAAAGTCGCGAACATCTGGATTAAAGGTGCGAATTGTGCCCCAAAGTCCTGCAAAACCTGGAATAATGTTGTAGGTTGAGCCAGCCTCCATCTTGCCAAAGGAAACGACTGCCACATCTCTTGGGTCTATTTCTCGTGCAAGCATTGTTTGTATTGCCACTATTATGTTTGCAGAAATCATAATAGGGTCAACTGCCAAATGAGGTTCTGCTGCATGTCCGGCTGTGCCTATTACGTCGATGTGAATTTTGTCAGAAATTGCTGTAATTGCTCCGTCTCTGAGGCAAAGCGTTCCATAAGGAAATTCCTGCGACCAGTTGACGGCAAAGGCACTTGTGATGCCGAAATGTGAGAGAAAATCGTTTTCCATCAATGTTTTTGCGCCATTTCTGCCTTCACATGCAGGTTCGAATAAAATGACAACTCGTTTTGTTAATTTATCTGCAAAGTGTGATAATAATTTTACTGTTCCAACAAGAGATGTCATTTCGGCATCGTGACCGCACGAGTGGCAGACATTTGGGTCGCAAGAAGCAAAATCTAGCCCAGTTTCCTCCATTACCTGCTCTCCGTCCATAGCAGCACGCAGCAGGACAGCGTCTCCTTCAATATCCTCGCGGATAACAGCAATGACGCTAGTTTCTATGGCGAAACCTCTAATCAGTCGAACATGTGGTAATCCTTGCAAGGCTTCTACAATTTTGTTTGCCGTTAAGTGCTCATCCATGGCAAGCTCTGGAAATTGATGAAGAGTGCGTCGTAATGTGACTAGCTCTTCTGTGTCCTTTTCGGCTTCAGTGAGCAGAGCTTCTCCAAGGGAAGTTAATTCTTCGTTTGTCATTTTTTATCTCCAAATAAATATATTATAAAAAAATGGCGTCCCCGGGCGGATTCGAACCGCCGACCTTTCGCTTAGGAGGCGAACGCTCTATCCTGCTGAGCTACGGAGACGCAATAAAAATTTTGTTACTTGTAAAGAAAATAAAAAAGAGAGTGCTTAGACACTCTCTTTTTTGAGGGATTATTTTCTAAATGGTGCCGGAGACGAGAATCGAACTCGTATGGGTTGCCCCACACGCCCCTCAAACGTGCGTGTCTACCAATTCCACCACCCCGGCATGTAACATGCACTTGCGTGCAACGCCCGTGATTATATCCATTTTAATTAGTTTCGTCAAGGGGGAAGAGCAAAAAATATCCAAAATATTTTCTGCTTTCCCCGCACATCTTACAGTCTTTATCCTTTGGCTTGTTAAAGCTCTTTGATTACAAGTCCTGCTTCTCTCAAAAGGCTAGAGCCAATTTCATCTGGATAAGGATTTGCATAAACAATTTTTCTTATTCCAGCGTTGATGATTGCCTTTGCACAAAAAGCACATGGCTGGTGTGTGCAGTATAGAGTGGCGCCATTTGTTGATGTTCCGACCAAAGCAGCCTGTGCAATAGCGTTTATTTCTGCATGGCTTCCACGGCAAAATTCGTGTCTTTCGCCAGACGGGATATTGTTTATCTGACGAATGCAACCGGTCAGTTTGCAGTGAGGAGTGTCTTTTGGTGAACCGTTATAGCCGGTAGAAATTATGTGATTGTCCTTTACAATAACTGCACCTACGGCACGTCTGAGGCAAGTGCTACGCTTTGCTGCAACAGTAGCCATTTCCATAAAATATTCATCCCATGTTGGTCTGTCGTCCATTTGTAACCTCCTAAATTTAAGCATTATTTTTTTGTTCCCTTATTTAAATTTGGGTGATTATAACATAAAACTAAAAAAAAATACTTGCTAATATTAAAAATTGTGGTAGAATATCTCCTCGTGAAGTGACGGGATGTAGCGCAGTCTGGTTTAGCGCACCTGCTTTGGGAGCAGGGGGTCGTCGGTTCGAATCCGACCATCCCGACCATTTTTTTTATTTTGTAAATCAAACAGGCACGATTTCTCGTGCCTGTTTTTTTTATAAAGTTATTTGAACATCAAAGATTTTGGAAAATCCGTCTGGGTGGTAGCTCATTTTGGCGTGTCGCAGTCCAGCATCGCCCATGTCCTCTTCACGGTTTACGATTTTTATTTCAGGGTGTTCGGACAAAATATGTGTCAAAAATTCCTTGCTGATTCCTTGGTAAAGTCCGTGGATTTTTGAATTTGCTTTTTCAATATGAATTATTATGCTAGAGCCTACAATTTCTCCTATTGTGTAGGCAACCACTTCATCATTGACAGTAATAACAGCACCTTGCAGATATTTGGGGCAAAGGTAATCCCAGTTGGAGAGCATATAGTCAATTAACACGTCCTCTTTGGGCAAAAAATGCCCCTTTATGCTTTCTTGATCCATTTGTTTTTCAAGCCAAAGTTTTTGAAACTGTTTCACCTGTGGAACAAGGTCGGTTGTCAAAGGAATATAGGTATATTCAAAATGTTTTTTTAGAAAATTTAGGTGATTGCGTTTCTTGTCATATTTTCTGCCGGAAAGTGAGGCAAAGGGAAGAGCATTATACAAATATTCCGACATATCTCTGTTATCATAAACATCTAGCGAAAATTTATCTTGCCAAACGTGGAGCACTGCTTCTGGTACATTGATGAAATTGATGTGCTTTGTGTTTGGAAAATATGTGTCAAAATATTCCTGCCAGTTTATGGAGTTGTAATCTGCAAGCGGAGGCATATTTGGAATGCCCTCTTGAGGTAGAAAAACAAACATATTTTTGTCCGTGTCATAGACAATTTTTTGACCGTCAGTTTTTGTTCTGCGCCAAGAACAAAAGAAGCTAAAGTTTGCAGACAATGGCGACATCTGCTCGTGTAGCTTCCTGTAAGGTGCAATGAGGTCTTTATCAAATTGTAAATCCAAAATTTGTTGCATTATTACCTTTTTTCCTCTTTTAGTCCTCCAGTGAACAAATCACGGGATAATCAGGCGTTATGCCATTTTTATATTCAACGGAAACATAAGGATGAGTGGCAAGATATTTTTTTATCGGCGTAACAAGCTCTCTTTGTGCAAAATTACAGAGTTCCGTGGTTAGCTTGCTGCCCAGTGCACTGCAAGTTGTTTCAAAGACGAGCAAATTTTTGCCGTCTTTTTTTATTACACGGAAAGGCCAAATTTTGCATTGCAAAGGCTTTAACTCATTGGGCAAGGTGCAACCGCTTTTCTCGTCAAGGAAATTGCACGGCACAACTTCTTCAGGTGAGTTTGTTTTGTAAAGTTGCTCCAAATGCAAAGACAAAGCACCATTTTCTTTCGTAAAAAGTGGGGAAGTAACAGCGTATTTTTGTAGCTCTTCCAATTTCTCAGAAGAAAAATTTGGCACTTCCCAAAGGGATTTTCTGCTGAAAACACAGCAGAATTTGCAAGATGCACATGTCTTTTTTTCGAGAATTTTGCTTAGCATACTCCTTACCTCACAATATCAATTGGCGTTATTATAATCTATAAGAAACAATTTTCAAGTTTTTTAATTTTTTAATTGCAATTTGTGTTGAAGAGCACAACAAAATCTCTTGACACATTGCCTTTATGATATTACACTTTAACGCAGAAGTTATTGAAAATAACCTATGAGGTGATTGAAATGGACAACATTAAGATGTTTTTTAGCATGATGTGGTTTTATGTGACTACGTGTTTTAAGAAATATTTTGATTTTTCTGGCAGAGCACGCAGGAAAGAATATTGGTTTTTTGTGCTTTTCACATGGATAGTGGGGAATTTGTTTTCGCTTGCCTATGCCATACTTGACATTCCTCTTATTGACATCTTGTCAAATATTTATGCTGCATTGGTTATTATCCCAACTTTGGCTGTAGCCTTTCGCCGTGTGCATGACATCGGTTACAGTGGCAAATACGTTGTGGCAGGATATGTTTTGATAATAATTTCTGCCCTTATGGGATTGTATCTTTTGGGAGCGTATGAAGGAATGGTTTTCCAAATTTTAGGTTATGCACTTTTTATTTTCCCGCTAGTTGTTATTTTGGCTTACTTTTACTTCTTCACAAGGGATAGCCAGCCAGGAGAAAATAAGTGGGGAGCAAACCCAAAAGAAATTGAAGCATAAAAGAAACGAATGATGTAGTACAATTTTTGTTGACAAGTTTTCCTCGAACGATTAAAAATATTTTT
>CALELF010000119.1 GCA_937902895.1 uncultured Synergistaceae bacterium
CCCATTCGCAAAAAAACTTGCATCACATTTGTTTTTCGTTTTGCTCCACGGCTTCCACATTGAGAATGGACAAGGAACTCTCTGCACCAAATATGTCTCCTGATGTTCATAATTCGTGTCAGCTCCCATTACTACAAGAGTGTTCTTGTATCCATTGCCATCATCATTCAGAATTTCCGCTCCTATAATTATTGTCTTATTAAGTCTGCTTGCGGTATGTCCTGTAATCCACCACAAGCATCTATGAGCCTTGCTTGTCCAAGCTCCTGCACTTGTTTCGGGAAACAAAATATAAGGTTTTTTTGCCTTTATAATACGCTGTCCAACCCAAGCTACTTGCTGATACATCTGTATATAATTACTTCTTGCAGATGCAGCTACACCCAAGTGTGTGCTTACTGCTTCAATATTTTGTGGTTCTTCGGGCATTACAAACAATCTCTGTGGCAGTAAATATATAATGGCTATTATTGCTATGTAGCAAAGATACCTAGCATATATGCTTATTCCATACTCTTTTATTAACTTAAAAATTTCACAGATTATCGCTACAGCGAAAATAAGCAGGAAGAACCCCAAAAAACGTGAGCCACCAAAAAATATTCCAGCTGAAAGAAATGGAGAAGCCCAACCAAATAACCCAAGTGGCAATAGCGTTATGCTTAAAAACACAAGTAATAAAGCTAAACTGTTTCTAAAAAAATCATTTGTCTTGAATCTGAATAAACCATAAGGAAGTGCCAAACCAAAAGCAGACACAACCCATAATAAAACCCCAAATCTATAACTATGTTCACCCGTGAAAAACACCGCTGAACCATTGGGAATACCCCGTGAACACATAAGATAGTAAACAAAGGCTGAAATAAAAGCATCTATTCTGTTTTTGCTCAAACAAAAGAGCAATAACATAAAAACAGAATAGCCAACACTAGCTACTTCTTTGTGTCCGTATGAGATATAACCTATAAAACCGCCAAAAACACCATATAAGGCTATGATGCTAATTCTCTTTAACAAATATCGGTAAAGCTTCACGTTGGATAGCTTCTCCCGATACCGTTCCAAAATACCGACTGTCATATCCGCATTTCCTTTCCGTCGCCACAAAATATCTGCCTTCGGCTATCACATACGGATATTTCATCTGTGGCAATGGCTTGCCATCACTACCTACTTGTTGTATCTCTGTATTGGGTATTGCTTCTCCGTTTATCGTGATAACCTTTCTCTTAACATCGTAATCCACTACATCACCAGCTTTACCATAGACCTTTTTCATTAAACAATGAATTGGTATGCCATAAAAGCTAATTTTCTTTTGTTTTCTCTCTGCAAAACCTTTTTTAACAATTACAGTTTTTCCTATTAAATCCTTGCTACAATCTCTTACTAGATATATGCCTATTGGCATACTTTCACTGTAATTGTAAGCAATATAAGACAGTGTGAGGCGATATAAGGCATATACCAAGGCAAAAACAACTATTATTCTTATTCTCTTACACGTTGTCTCTGTCACGTTCATATACCCTATGTGTTACATAATTCCCGTTAATATCCACCGTCTTTACTTCAATAATTTCTGCCAACATCGGTCCTCTTTTCTTCTCTCGCTGAATATGAATTACACAGTCAACGGCATCACCTACAAGGCTTCTTATAAAGTTTATGTTCAAATTGCCGTTGGCTTCCAAAAGCAATGTCTCGAATCTAGCGAGAGCAGAGTGGGCAGAGTTGGCGTGAACCGTAGATATTCCACCAGGATGTCCTGTATTCCAAGACTTCAACAAGTCCAGTGCTTCAGCTCCTCGGATTTCTCCGAGGATAATGCGGTCAGGTCGTGAACGTAAGCTCGCTGCAAGTAAATCTCTCATTGTTTTCTTTTCATTTGCAAGATAAAAAACTCTATCTTCCATTTCTATGTGTATTTCTCTTGTATCTTCCATAATGATTAGTCGGTCATCGGGAGACAAAACTTTTAGCTCGCTTAATACTGCATTGGTAAGTGTTGTCTTACCACTTCCCGTTCCACCACTTACCAAAATATTATATTT
>CALELF010000120.1 GCA_937902895.1 uncultured Synergistaceae bacterium
CCTCATTGTTTCCACCAAATCTGTTACTTATCGCATTGGTAAGTTTGCCCCAACCGAAGGAGCCAACTTTTCCTGCTCCTGCTCCAGCACCAGTAAGAGCCATACCGCCAGCCATTGTTGCTGCACCTGCCATAAGGCTTGCAAGTTGCTGTCCCATTGCTGCATTTGAGCCACCTGAACCTTGCCCAGCACCAGTGATAACTCCACTTATCATTGAAGGAAGTGAAGAAACAAGCCCCTGCATAATAAAAGCCGCAATAGCAATTCCAAAGGCAACACTTATAGTTGAGTCTGAATTTGCTGAACCATTCATATTATCTATAAGAGCAGGGAAAACCTTGTTTATTACTCCAAGTAGAATAATCACAGTGAAAAGCTCTACTGCTTGCATAAACACCGTTTTTATAGAAGCAATAGCTATATCTCGTGTAAACTCACATCCACTGAAACCAAGAAAATATACCAATATGGTTGAAGATACTATTGCTCGTAGGTATGTAACGGCAGCTGTTAAGGCTATTTGGGCGACTGAATACAAAACAAACATAGATACTACTAATAACATAATGGCATCAATAATCACTTGTCCTAAGTCAGCTATAAGTTTACGACTACTAGGAAATACAGTTTTCCACATATCCTTTATTAAATTTATACCGTTTGAAATAATATTTAGTGGTTCAATAGACCCTGCACCTGCCAATGAAGTTCCAGTATCTCTGAACCCATCTATAACCTTGTTAAAAAGAGTTACGCCATTTTGGGTAATATACCAAAAAAAGCCTATAACAATCGCTTCTTTAAGCACCATAAGTAATAATGCTTGAAGGTCAAACTTGCCATCTATAATAAGTTTTGTAACGTTCCAAGTAATTTGAAGAGTTACAAGCAACCCAAAAAGCGACTTCCCATATTTACTTAAACTGGAGACTAAATTGCTGCCTGAAAGAGTTGTTTTGAAGGTGTCATAGACCATAGTTCCTGAATTTAAGGCTGTTTCTTCCGCCCAAGCAAAGTTTTTTGTAATAAAAATAAGCAACATTACAAAAAATAAGACACAGCTACCTTTTATTAAAAATTTCTTATTATCTCTTGTCATCACTATTTCACCTTTCTTAAATCACTAAAATCATTGTATTTGCACTCATTTTCCTGTGCTTGTTTCTTTTGCATCTTTTGAACACACAACTTTCTTACTGGAAACAAAACTATCCAAAGAAATGACAAAAACATATACAAACCGCAATCTATGGGAGATTGATGTTTATAAAAATATACAAATGCTCCCACTGCTACTGTTATAGTAAGTAACGCCATTTCAAAATAATTTTTATCTTCCTTATTAAATTCTGTTTTTATTTTTTCTAAAAATTTCTTCATTTTTATTATCTCCTTTTTTATTTTTGTATTAACTTCACCCTTTTATGAGTGTAAAGTCCATTTTTATGCACAAATACGGTGCATTACTCAATTTTTGCACATTGTGTAAAAAACTGCTGAATCCTTTTGTTATATTCTTCAGATACTCCTATAAACTGTTGTAAATACATTCTGTCTAAATTTTTAAGCTCATCAAAAAGCTCCTTTCTTTTTTTTAGATAATCATCACAAGATATTTTCTGCATTTCCCTTACCTCTTTTTTAATCTTTCTTCCACACGCTTTCTTTGTTTTTGTTCCTCTATGCGTCTGTTATTTTCAGCAACTCGCTCTTCATAAGGCTTGCGACCTTCAATGTATCGGGTTAAAAATCTTTTTTTGCTCTCCATCGCCCTAACATTTTTTTGTCCTGCAACAGAAAAAGCGTAACGTGCGGTTCTTGCTCCGTATTCTTCCCAGTTATGTTTATCCTTTTCATTATCAGGACGAAAAGCCCTTGAGCCTGATGCAACACCACGGGCTATTTCGCCTTCGCTGTAACCAGTAACAACCATTCTTTCAGCAACCATACTGTCAATAACAGACATATTTATATTGCCTCTTTCGTCTTTTATTCTTCCTACATAATGCTGGTAAATATCGCGAGCGTGGCACATATAGGCATCGTATGGAGTTAATTTATCATCTAGGACGTTATATGAGCCCTTTTCCCAATGTTTTAACTTGCTGTTCCGTCGCTCTGCCAATTCTTTATCTTCTGTTTTTTGAATTTCAAGCAGCTGTTTTAATCTTTCCTCTGATTTGGTGCAGACTATATCTTTTGTGTAACGTAAACCAACGTGAGGGTGCTGTTTATATTCTTCAAGATATTTCGGCTTAAAATTGTATGTTCTAGGCATACGATGTGGATGAACTGCCGAAGATATTTTTGGATCTCCGTATTTCTGATTAAGCTCTCGCATCAATTTATTTGCGATTGTTTTTTCTGTTGTTTCAGTTATATCAGGTAATTTTGGCACTTTCAAAATCAACTGATAATTGCGTGGACTTGTTTCAATTCCTACTGCTGGTCGGTAACCATCATCCTGCATTTGTTTCAGCTTATCTAGGCTTACGTCATCAACTAGTATGTAATGATATTTATTTGATATCGGAGTCAAATATATGTCATTTTTATCTTTTAACAGCTTATTGTTGATGTAGTGGCATCTGTCTTTTACTTCTAGTGCAGTTAATTCCTTACTTCCCAACTGATTTTTAAGCAACCAAGTGTGTTTATTATCAACTTGCCCTTTTTCTTCACCTTCTTGTATCCTCTTTGCAACAGTTACTCGGTAGCCATCAGCACCAAGAGCCTTACTGTAAGCTTCAAATTTTTCTATCATATCTTTTGCGTTTGGCTTAATTTCTTTTTGTTCCTCCAGTATCTTTTCTCGTTCGCAATCTAGCTCTGTTTTTCTCCTTGCAATTCTTTCTTGAAGCTCGGGGTTTGCAATTTTAATGTTATTAAGAATAGCAATATCTATGCAGGAACTTATGTATTTCTCATTCCCGTTAATTTTTATACTTCCCCATTTTTGTTGAGCAAGTTTCAAGGCATAAGTTAATTCTCCTTTGTTATCATATCGTTCAATCGATATACGTTTCCCCCTGTCAACAAAAATGACCTTATCTGCCTTATTACGAAAAACAGAAGCTAATTTACCGTCCCACTGTTCTTGACGAACGTTAAATTTTCCATACACAGGATTATTGTAAAGTGGTGTGTCTTTATCACCCAAAATTACGCCATTAAGTATTTCTCTGTAACGCCACATCATAGCTTCTTGTTCCTTACCACCATCAATTAACCATTGTTTGTATGATGGGAAACGAGAAGTGAAAATTTTTTTTAATTCCTCTCGCTGCTTCTTTTTTAATTTCTTAAACAACTCTTTTTCTTCCAGCTGACACACTGCCCTTTGAGTGCGTAAAAAATTTAGTTCTGCTCCGTGACCTTTCCAACTAGAACGGCTTTTGTAATCTTCTTGCCGTTCTTTTTTTTGTCGCTCTCGCAGCTCCTTCCATTCAATTGAATATTGTTGCTTGAGGTCATCAAATGCTTTATGCTTTGTTTCGTAATACTCTTTTCTTTTTGATAAATACTCATCTATTGATGGCATTTGTTTTATTAAGGGTTCTTCTTTTATTTCTTTAACGGGTGGAGTTGTTTCATTTGCAACCTCAAAATTTCCCAAACGCTTTTCAAGTTTTTTAAGAGAAAGTTGTTGTGAAATTGAGGATAATTTAACAGGAACTTCACCAACAAATAGCACAAGTCCAGCTCCTTTTTTTTGCAATTTTGCTCCGTTCTCTGCAAGTTGTGTGTGTAATTTCTGCCAAGATTCAGCGTTGAATAATATCGGTGCAAGTTTTTCACGAGCAATACGCTCTCCACTTTTTGCTCCAGTTAAGTTTTCAAAATCCTTTGCTTTGTAGCTAATAGATTTATCAAAAGCAACCTTATCTGTCTTTATTTCAACGATTTTATTATCTTCAATGACTTCATAAAATTTTCCGTTGGTTCTTTTCCAACCTTGTGTTAATTCTATTTTTCGTGCTGCTCTTTCTGACGCTTTTTTCCAAAAGCCCTTCCCGTCTCCAGCTTGTATTGCTTTCCATTCACCAAAAGGCTGCACCCTATTAACACAAATGTGAGCGTGTAGAATATCTGTGTTTTTGTGTAATGCATATACACATTGACATTCTTCTAGCCCTTGCTCTTCTAAAAAAATATTTACTGCTTCAGCAACTTGTTCCTCGGTTGGGATTTCCCCTTCACTCCAACTCAATATTGCGTGAAACACTGGGTCTTTGACAAAGTGATTATGTTTAGCAACACGGTCAAGCTCTACGATAAGTTTATTAAAATCATCTGGTATTGTGTCATCAAATAAAGCAAAGTTTTGGCACCTTGTAAAAAGCACTTTTTCTTCTTCATTATTTATGCCAGCAATATATTCACAGAGATTTCGAAAACTACTTTTTCCGTCTTTTCTTTTGTCAAGACATTTACAAATCATAAACTTTCGTAAATTCCTCCATTGCCTCATTAGTTGCTTTTAAAGATTCTGTATAGTTACGCCACGCTTCTTTTATTGCTTGCGTATCTGTTGGATTATCTTTATAAAGTTTTTTCAGAAGTCCACCTTGTCTTGCTAATTCTCTTCGTGCATCCTCAAGTTTTTCCCAAAGTTTTTGGTGTGCAGGGTTTGTAATTCTTTCAGCAGCTCTAGCTACACCGTTTGGTTTTCCATCACAAGCAATATCTACAATGCAGCGACATATTTCTGCTTTTGATACATCATTTATCTCAGCAAGAAATTCTAGTTTTTTGTATTCCTCCTCCGATAAACGAACCTTTAGATGTTTTGTGTAATGATGTAGTACAATTTTTGTTGACAAGTTTTCCTCGAACGATTAAAAATATTT
>CALELF010000121.1 GCA_937902895.1 uncultured Synergistaceae bacterium
TTTTATTTCACTGTCCGTTTGACGGGGTGCAGACCAGATAGTCTTTATGGCTAATGTTTTATAAAATCACCACACAGCAACGCGGTTTTGTGGTGGCAGATACATGCCGTCACCTTCATGAACATCAAATGCCTTGTAAAATTCTTCAAACTGTTGCACACATGCGTTTGTCCGAACATAGCCTGGTGCATGTGGGTCTTTCAAAATTACGTCTATGACTTCCTTTGGCATTTGTTTTTTCCAAATTCTTGCGTAGGTTTCAAAAAATTCTTTGTAATCAAAATCCTTGTAATCCTTGGCAAGCTCCAACATACAAGAAACTCCGCCAAGGTCTGCCACGTTTTCTCCGAGAGACAGTTCGCCGTCCAAGAATTTGCCGTCCATCACCTCTATTGAGCCAAAATAATCCCGAACGGTTGAAGAACGCTTTTCAAATTCTTTTCTGTCTTGCTCCGTCCACCAGTTTTTCATGTTACCGTTTTTGTCAAACTGTGAACCATGCTTGTCAAAGGCGTGGGTAATCTCGTGCGCTATAATCGTTCCGATACCACCCATGATACGTGCCATATTGTTTTCATCATAAAAATCACCACGGGCAATTCCTGATGTTATCGTTATGGAATTTTTCAAGGGACTGTAACAGGCATTCACGGTAGCAGGGGACATTTTCCACTTATCTTTTTTCACTGGGTCGTTTGCTTCACGAATGTTTTTCAAGGCGTAAAATTCAGAGATTTTCAAGCTGTTTGAGATAACATCTCCACCTTCCGCCTCGCTTTTCAAGACCAATTTCGTTATGTCAAAATCGCTCCAGTCCTCTGGAAAACACACAAATTTTTTCAAGGAGGCAAGCTTGGCTCTTGCTGTTTTTCTTGTTTGTTCTGAAAGCCACGTGGCATTTGCAAGACGCTTGTCATAGATTGCAACCACCTTGTCTATAAGGTCACTTATTTTCTTTTTTGTTGCAGGGCTCGCAAAGTGCTCGGAATAAAGCCTGCCAAGGTTCATTGAGAATTTGCCATAAACGCGATAATAGGCTCTTTCCTTTGGCGTATAGGTAATATCCTTGCCATAAACCATCTTTGCACTCTCCATTGCTGTATCAATTGACGCTTGGTCAAGAGATGTGGCAAGGGCAGAAACGGTATTGCAAATTAGATACGCCTTCATCAATTCAAGATTTTCCTGCGTATAAAGACGTGCCATTGCTTCAAGCCATTTCGGCTCTTCCAAGACAAAACGCGTTACGCCAACCTTGACATAAGGTTCAAGCAATTTGTCAAGCGGGTATGCACCAGCAGCTTTTTTCAAATCTTCAAGGGTGCGAAGATTATAGATTTTTTCATAGATGTCTGCCTGCTTTGTGACAGACAAACCATAGATATGTGGAGCAAGGAGATTTTCAAACTTGAATGAGTCTGCCAAAAGTTTTTTGACTTCTTCTTCCGTCTTGCCCATTCTTTTCAAGATCGTGGAAACTTCAAATTCACGAGATGCCTTTAACCTTTTGCCAAGATCTGTAAGGTTTTTATATTCGTCTGCATCATCAAGGGAAAGGTCTGTTGCCGAAATATAGACACTTTTTACAGATGCATTCTTTAAGTCTGTGCTTGCTCCCTCGCCGGACAAACCATTGGCAGGCTTGTCAAGCCTAAGGGTATAGGCAGAAAGCTCGTCTAATGTCTTTATATCTTCTATTTCTTTAATGAAAAGCACAAGCGGTTTTAATCCCTCTTTGTTGCGCCGCTCCATATTGCAAAGTTGCCTAAAATAAAGTTGTAACGTTGCAAATTCCTTGTCTTTTAAGTCTTTACCGTCAAGCAACTCTATAAGGTCATCACGAATTTTGTCGCTTTGCAAGGAAAATGTGCCGGTGGAAATGTCCGAGGGCTTCAAGTGATTTTCTGCAAGCCACGATTTATTGATTGCACTGTAAAAATCGTCTTTTAGCGAAACATTCGTCTGCCTTGTAACTTGACCAAGAACGTCACCCAAAATCCACCTTTTACCATTTTGTTTCGTTGTCTTTGCTTTTTCCGCAAAAGAGGGAGAAGCAAAGAGGGTGGCAAGTGCCATAAAAATCATAATAAAAGCAAAAATTTTTGTCATACGCATTATATTAAAAAATCCTATTTACGTGTAAAGGTCGGGAAACGGTCGTCCTTATAAAGCTGTGGCAAAACTTTGGAAAGCCCCATTGCAACACGGAAAGCGTCTAGGTCCTGATAAGCATTTCCTATTACCTGCACTCCTACAGGAACATTTTTCTCAGACAATGAGGCTGGAACTGCAACTATTGGATATGCAAAGAGCAAGTTCCAAGGGAAAGTCATAAAGACCTCTCCGTCACGGGAAGCATCATATTCTGCTGGCACATAAGGAGTTGAAAGGGTTGGTGTAATCAGCGCAAGACAACCTTGCGAGAAAACTTTTTCCTGAATCTCTTTGTGCGCCGTTTTTATAAAAATCTCTCCACCTCCAAGATACACAGCACCAGGGGTCTCAAAAAATCCATTTTTATCCAAGCCTTTTAGTATGTTAGCAACATAGGGCGTAAGTTTGTCTTCTTTGCCAACCGTAAGGCTAAACATTGAGCCTATTGCACTTGAGAAAAGAGCCTTGCCAAAGGTGCTGTTATAAAGGTCGCTTGTCCAGCTTAGTTTTACTTCAATAACTTCTGCTCCTGCTTTCCTCAAAGATTCTACAACCTTGTCCATCGCGATTCTTTCTTCTTTGTCTATGCCACCTGGTAGCCAATGGTCAAAGTAGTCAACTGCAATTTTTACACCTTTCAAATCTTTGTATGTTGCAGGATATTCAAGCTTGTGGGGAATAGATGCCATGTCTTCTACATAAGGTCCAGTTATGACATTTTGAACAAGTATTAAGTCTTCTATTGTTCTTGCCTGTGCGCCAATTGTGCAATATTGTGTATATGATGTTTGTGCCACGCGACCGAATGGAGAACGGAAACCATAAACGCCACACATGGAAGAAGGCACACGGATAGAGCCACCCATGTCACTACCGGTTGACAAGGTGCAAAAACCTCCTGCAAGGGCAGCACAGGAACCACCAGAGGAGCCGCCCGGCGTATAGTTTTCATTCCATGGATTTCTCGTTACACCATAAAGGCGTGACCACGTCATACCACTAACCCAAAATTCTGGACCAAGTGTCTGAAAAACAAATATAGCTCCAGCTCCACGCAGTTTTTGTATCATTGGATCATCATGATTTTCTGGCTCTCTACCAAGAAGAGTTAAAGAAGCAGCATTCAACACCCAACCTTTTACGCTACAATCATTCTTTACACCGACAGTAACACCCTCTAATGGACGGGCTGTGCCTTCCTTGTAGCGTTTTTCTGCTTCTTTTGCCTGCTCCAGAGCTTGTTCGTAATTTTCAAAGGAAATGGCGTTAACCTTGCCATTAAAATTCATATAATCTGGTGCTTCTTCCTTGCCAGAAGCAACTTCACCGTTGTATTCTTTAATCATTTTAAGCTGTGCCTTCAAGACATCTACTGGAGAGAGCTCCCCACTCTTGAATTTTTCAATCTGCTCTGTTGCAGACATATAGGCAAGGTCTCTCACACTCTTAGACACTCGACCCAGTGGCTTGAAATAAAGCCATGCAAAAAACGCAATACATAAAACTATTGCTACGACAAAAATGCTTTTTAGTAACTTTGAAAACTTCATCTTTACTCCTCCTAGGGTTAATTTTTGTGAAACTCAACTTGCACATTATACATCAAAATTCTTTTTGATACCAAAGATATAAAAAGAAAAAAGCGTAAAAAATTTCTTAATTGTCGTAAAAGACTATCTATGTAATGTCAAGTAGCAAAAAAAATTATTTTTTACAGGCTATA
>CALELF010000122.1 GCA_937902895.1 uncultured Synergistaceae bacterium
CTTCATGATAGACTGTTTTTTTATTTCACTGTCTCTCATGAGGGGAGCATATCACCTTGTGCTTATGGCAAAAAAATATTTTTCTAAAACACTGTGGCTTTTGATGAACAGCTACTTCTAAATAAAAAAAATGTGCTATAATATACCAAAATAAATTGAATGAACAGATAAATTATGCGAATAAAGAGGAATAAAAAATGGCTGAATGTAATCACGATTGTGAAAATTGCAAATCTAAATGTGAACAGCAGGGCGGTGCACCAGATTTTCATGTTGATGCACATCCTTTGAGTCACGTTGAACACGTTATAGGTATAGTTTCCGGCAAGGGAGGAGTGGGCAAATCCCTTGTGACGGCCTTGACCGCTCTTGCCATGCAGAAAAGAGGGCACTCCGTTGGTATTCTTGATGCGGATATAACAGGCCCTTCCATTCCAAAGATTTTTGGTGCAGACGGAATGGCTAGCGCTTCAAGCGAAGGGATTTTGCCCTACCAGACAAAGTCCGGAGTTGACATTATGTCTGTCAATCTCCTGATGGAAGACAAGGCAAGCCCCGTTATTTGGAGAGGTCCTGCAATCGCTTCTGTTGTGAAACAATTTTGGAGCGACGTTATATGGACAGATCAAGAATATCTGTTTGTGGATATGCCACCAGGAACGGGCGATGTGCCACTTACTGTGTTTCAGTCTTTGCCATTGGATGGCATAATTGTTGTTGCCTCTCCACAAGATCTTGTTAGCCTTATTGTTGAAAAAGCTGTTCGCATGGCACGAGAAATGAATATTCACATCCTCGGAGTGATGGAAAATATGAGCTACCTTGAGTGCTCCAAGTGTGGCGAAAAGAATTATCTTTTTGGTCACGGCAACACAAAAGAGGTTGCGGAAAAATACGGTGTAGAATTTTTGGGTGAAATTCCAATTATTCCGGAAATTGCAGCACTCTGTGACGCTGGTAACATCGGTTACTACGACGCAGAATTTATGACAAAAACTTGTGAAGCACTAGAAAAATTAGGAAATTAACATAAAATTTGAAAGAGTGATAGAAATGCGACAATTTGCATCAAAAAAAATAATGGCACTGCCACCGTCAGGGATTCGTGAATTTTTTGCTATTGCCGATAGCATGGACGGCATTATTTCCCTTGCACTTGGTGAGCCGGATTATGTTACACCGGAGTTTATAATAGATGAGGGCGTAAAATCCTTGCGTGGTGGGCATACATATTACAGCGCTTGCCCTGGCAACCTTGTCCTTCGTGAAGAAATAGCAAAATTTTTGAAAGAAAAATATAATCTTGAGTATGACCCAGACGGAGAAATTGTTGTTACCGTCGGAGCAAGCGAAGCAATAGACGTTGTTTTTCGTGCAATGCTTGACAAGGGTGATGAAGTAATTTGCCCAGAGCCTTGCTTTGTTTCATACAAGCCTTGTGTCTATATTGCTGGTGGTGTGCCGGTGTCTTTGCCGTTAAGCGACAAAGATAACTTTAAGTTACAGGCTTCTGACTTGGAAAAATTCATCACACCACACACAAAGGCAATCTTTGTTTCATATCCGTCAAACCCGACAGGCGCAATTATGACAACAGAAGATTGGGAGCCAGTTGTTGAGGTTGTAAAGAAACATGACCTTTTTGTGGTCACAGATGAAATATATGCTGAGTTGAACTATGGCGCGCAGCATACAAGTATTGCAAGTCTGCCAGGAATGAGAGACAGGACTGTCCTTATAAGCGGTTTTTCAAAGGCTTTTGCCATGACCGGTTGGAGACTTGGTTACATTGCAGGACCAAAGAGCATAATGGAATATGTGCGCACTGTGCATGAATTTGCTGTTATGTCTGCACCTACAACGGCGCAAATCGCAGCCATTACGGCTATGAAGGAAGGGGCTGAGGCAACAGAAGAAATGCGTCTTGGCTATGACCATCGTCGCCGTTATGTGGTTGATAGGCTGAAAAAAATGAATATTCCTTGTTTTGAGCCACTTGGAGCTTTTTATATCTTCCCTGATATTTCAAAATTTGGGCTGGACGATTTAGAATTTTGCAGGAGATTTTTGCGTGAGGAACGTGTCGCCATTGTTCCAGGCAGTGCATTTGGTGCTGGTGGCGAGGGACATGTTCGCATAGCCTATGTGTGTGACATACCTGTTTTGGAAGAAGCCATGAACAGGCTAGAGCGTTTTATTAGCAAGTTGAAGTAACACAAAAGAGAGGGAAAAAAATGTCTTGCTTTAGAGCTACTGATATATATTTGCCAAATCAAAATGTTGATTTGAAAAAGTGGTCTGTTGTTGCTTGTGACCAATTCACGGCTGATCCTGCATATTGGGAGTTGGTGGAGCACACAGTAGCAGATGCACCTAGCACGCTTCACATAACATTACCAGAAATTTACCTAAAAGAGGTGCAGTCACGAATTCCGAATATTGCACAGAATATGGAAGACTATGTCGCTTCGGGTGTTCTCGTTCCTGCTGTAAAAAATGGCTTTGTGTTGGTTGAAAGAGACACCTCAAGTGGAAAAAGGCTTGGAATTGTTGGCGCTATTGACCTTGAAACCTATGACTTCACCAAGGGAGCAAAGACGCCAATTCGTTGCACAGAGGGGACAGTTGCAGACAGACTCCCAGTGAGGGTGGATATTCGCTCTGCTTCTATGTTAGAGTGTCCTCATGTAATGCTCCTTGTTGACGACCCACAAAGAACATTGATAGAAGCTATCTATGAAAAAAAAGATTCTTATCGTGTCCTTTATGATACAGACCTCATGAAACAGGGAGGACACCTCAAAGGATATGCACTTGAAGGACAAACTGCCCTAGAAGTTGAACAGGCATTTGCAAATTTCCGCAATGATGACAGCAATATCTTCTTCGCTGTGGGTGACGGTAATCATTCACTTGGTGCAGCAAAAATTTGTTGGGAAAAGATTAAACCAACACTGTCAGACAGTGAGAAAGAAAATCACCCTGCACGTTTTGCTCTTGTTGAAGTGGTGAATTTACATTCACCGGCTCTTATATTTAAACCAATTCATCGTATTGTCAGTGGTGTGGGGTTAAAGGAATTTACGTCTGAGTTTTCCTCTTTCCTTGAGAAAAAAGGAATGAAACTTGTTGAAGGCACAGATGTTGTCCTTGTTTCTTTTGGCAAAAAAGGATTTTATGACATAAAAGATAGTAATGGCAGATTACCAGTAGATATTGTGCAGGAATTTTTGGACGATTATATAAAAACACATCCACACATTTTGCTTGACTATATACACGGCTCTATTGTTACAGAAGGGCTATCTCAGAAGATTGAAACGGTTGGCATCTTGCTGCAACCAATCTCAAAAGAAGGCTTCTTTGACGCAATAGAGGCAGGTGGTGCCTTGCCAAGAAAAACTTTTAGCATGGGTGAGGCAGAGGAGAAAAGATACTACATGGAGTGCAGAAAAATCAGATAGAGCAATGGTATAGGGCTCTACAAGTAGAGCCCCTACCTTGCGCTGCAATGGTTTTTCGTAGGGGCTTTACTTGTAAAGCCCGAAACTAACAGGCATCAACATAAAATATAACAGGAGGGCTTAAAGATGATTGGAGGCAAAGGAACATCAAGACAGCAACACGTAATTGTTCGTCCAACACCAGTGGTGGTAAAGGAAGAAATTGAAGTAAAGCCAGAGCCAAAGGCACCAAAGAAGGCTAGTTTTAGCTTCTCAAACCTTTTTACCAAGACAAATCCCTATGAATTGAAATTAGTTATTTACAAAGATCGTGACATGACAAAAGTTGCGAGCGAGGAAATAATTAAGGGCTCAGTGGAAGAACAATTAAAACGGGCACAAAAGATTATTGCGAAGGTTGCCCCAGATTCATATCCAAAGGAAGCCTTGCAAGAAGTGCTTGTGAATGCCATAGCTCACAGAAATTATCAGCTCAAGGGCTCAACCTTGATAAACGTGACAGACGAGGAAATCGCTGTTATGTCGCTTGGTGGGCTTGTTGGTGGACTCATCATTGATGATATTGAGGCTGGAGCAAGCGTTACCCCTAACGAGGAACTGGCAAGTAAATTAAAAGAAAAAGGACTTACTACACTTTGTGGCACAGGACTTCGCCGTGTAAAATCTCTTTATAAGGACTATCGCTTAACTCCACAATTTTATGCAACACAAAATGTTTTTGTAGCAGTGCTCCCAAGCACAAAGACATTAGAAAAGAAAAAGCAAGAAGGGCGTTTAACCTCAGCACAAAAGCAAGAGGACGTCGTTGTAGCGTTTTTGCTTGAGCACGGCACTGCAACAGAGGCAGACCTGCAAAAACTTTTGGCAACTCGTCGCACGAGGACATACCTTATCACAAAGGCGATGACAGATGCAGGAATCATAGAAAAAATCGGTCTAGGCAAAAACAAAAAATACCGCTTAGCAAAAAAATAGAAGATAAAAAAATGTTGCCTTTGAGGCGACATTTTTTTTTTGGTTCTTCACGGAAAAGTGTGGGATTAATAAAATAACCTATTGAAAAG
>CALELF010000123.1 GCA_937902895.1 uncultured Synergistaceae bacterium
CATGATAGACTGTTTTTTTATTTCACTGTCTCTCATGAGGGGAGCATATCAGTTCTTTATGGCTAAAATTTTATTTTGTATTTCAAAATTTTACTTCACATAAATTGAAGAAAAGTTTTTGTAAGTAACATTTGCTATGCCGCCTTGAATTGGCGTTACATATTTCCTTGCGCAATAGTCAACCCGCGTTCCTGCTTGTCCCTTTGCTTTTGAATAGACACTAGCGAAAGAAGCACATTTTTCTTGCAATTCAGACAATCTTTCTTGTGTTACGGAAGTCGTTATACGTAGGATAACGTGGCTTCCTGGAAAACCCTGTGCGTGAAACCATGTATCACTCGGTATTGCAAGTTTGAAGGTAACAAGTCTGTTGCCCTTGGCAGAAAGCCCAACAAAAATCATTGCGTCATCATACTCAATCTTTTTGTAAGGCTTAACCTCCTCTTTTTTTTGCCTGTTTCGTCCTTTGTTCTCATGCATCTTACGTGCTATGCCAAGTTCGGCCGCCAAGATTTCCAGTTCACTCGCAGTGGTCAAACTTTCTGCAATTGCCCTTTGTGTTTCAAAATCCGACTTTTCTGCTCTTACCGTTCCTAGCAAAATTTTTGCTCGTTCCTTTGACACACGCAGTTTTTTATATTTTTTATAATATACTTCCGCTGTTCCGCTGGGTGAAGTGGTGATGTCCAATGGCACAAGGACATTTGTTTCGCTTCCGTCCTCGTTATATTGCACAAGTGAAATTTCATTTTTGCCACGTGGTATTTGCCATAGGTTAGATGTAATTAAGTCCGCCCAAAGCTTGAATTTTTCACTTTTTGTTTCTTCAAGTAATGTTTCTATATCCTTCTGTTGTTTTGCGCGACGAGAAAGCTCCTTGTCTATTGCTACAAGCACTTTTTTTCTTTTTGCTTCCAAGGTGCGAATTGCAAAATTTTCAAATGTGCCATGCAACACCTTTTCAAAATCATCTTGAACAACATCTTGGAGTAATTTATTTAACAAAGAAACAGGGAATGGCGCAACATAATTTCCCAAAAATACTGCCACAAAATTTTCGTCTTTGATAAAGGAAATAAGCACTTTTTTTGCAGTTTCTAAATCAAAACTTGAAAGAAAAGTTAGCAAACCTTTCCCAAAACCCAAAACATCTTGCAATGTTTCTTTGCTTGGCGACTCAAGCCAGCTAGCCAGAGAAATTCCTTGCAAGCTTGGCGGTGGAGCATAGGGCAAACGAGGCAAGACCGTGCGGAATGCGTTATCCTCTGGTGTGAAGTGACGTGCCGCCTCTATTATGTTTCCATCTTCAGCGACCAAAAGAAGATTTGTATGGCGTGGTTGTAGCTCTAAAATCAAACTTGTTTTCGTCTTGAAGGTCGCACCAATTTGCCTTTCAAAATTTATGGCAAGCACCTTGTCAGAATTTATCTGTTCAAAAGAAATGAAAGTTGCACCGAGTAAATGGCTTTTTATTGCATTTATAATTGGTGGCAAAAAATCATTTTGCTCGAGCAGAAATTTTTTCTCGTTGTCGTCTATGAGAGAAATTCCTGCGTTTGAATTTTCAAAGGACAAAAGCAGATTATTGTTTTTACCAAGCGTTAAAACACAAAAAGAGGAAACCCCAACCACTGACTGAAGTTTTCTCCCATTAAAACGACTTAAATATTTTGATAATACTGTTACAAATTCTGCCCCAAACGTCATGATAAATCTCCAAATTGAGAATGGAGAATTAATGTATGTTACCGTATGATGTGGATTACATAGTAACGTTCTGCCTCACTACAATATATTTTTGCAAAGCAAAAACACCAAAATTCTCAATTTTCAATTCTCAATTTTCAATTTATTTTTTTAAGAACAATGTTCCGACTTGTTTTCCCTCAAGCAGGTCATATATTTTTTTAGGGTCTTGCCCCGCTATGATGTAGGTGTCTATTCCGTTGTTCGTCGCAATTGTAGCAGCACGGAGTTTTGTTTTCATACCGCCTGTTCCCATTGAAGTCTTGCTATCTCCGGCAAAATCCAACACTTCCTGCGTAATGTTTGCCACAAGGTCTATATGTTTTGCAGACGGGTTATCTTGCGGATTTGAATCATAGAGTCCGTCTGTTTCTGTCAATATTATGAGTTTGTCCGCTTTTATAACACTTGCCACCATGGCAGAAAGTGTGTCGTTATCGCCATAAACAATTTCTTCCGTTGCCACAGCATCATTTTCATTTATTATTGGAATTGCTCCGAAGTCAAACAATTTGGCAAAGGTGTTTGTAAGGTTTAAGTAACGTTTTTCGTCTTCCATGTCTTCCTTTGTTATGAGAAGCTGCCCTACCTTATGCCCAAACTGTGTAAAAAATTTGTCATACAGAAACATCAGCTCACACTGTCCGACAGTTGCTGCTGCTTGGCGTCCTGGCACGTCGCTTGGTTTTTGTGAAAGCCCAAGTTTTCCTGTCCCCACACCAATAGCACCAGAAGTGACAAGTGCTACCTTGTGCCCCACGTTGCACAGGTCTGCCAAAACTGTAACAAGCTTTTCCACACGGTCAAGATTTATTCTGCCTCCCTCGTGTGTCAGGCTTGAAGTTCCAACCTTAAAAACTAACTTTTGTTTGTTTTGTTCAGCCATTTTTAATATCTCCAATTCTCTTTGCATCTCCACGATCAAGGGAGATTGCATATCCTATTTTTGCAAGCCTTTCCTTTATTTCGCCGATTTGGCTTACTGTATCACAGGCATTCGCCTTGCCGTCATATATCCTATAAGCACACCTTGCATCTTGTGGAGTAAGGTTTGGCATTATGACATTTGCGCCAGCGAGTATTGCTTTCTCATAGCCACTTTCGTCTATCGTAGCAAGGGCGGTTGTTGCAGGGAGCAAGACACTTGGCAAAAGTAAACGAATTATAGCAAGAAGAAAAATTGTATTGTCGCTCGTGCCACAAATTTTATCACCAAACGGCGTGTCCATCTGTGGAATAAAGGGTCCAATACCTACCATTTGTGGAGCAAAATTTTTCAAAAAAATTAGGTCATCTGCTACATTTTCTACAGTTTCAAATGGACGGCCAACCATAAAACCGCTTCCCGTTTGGTAGCCAATTTCTTTTAAGTTATTCAATGCCGTCAAGCGTGTTTGTAATTTCATTTCAGCAGGGTGAAGCTTTGCATAAAGTTCTTCACTTATTGCTTCGTGACGCAAAAGATAACGATTTGCTCCAGCTTCAAAAAGCAACCGATAGCTTTCGCTTGACATCTCGCCAAGCGACAATGTTACGGCAGAAGTTGGGGTGATTTTTTTTATCTTTTTTATGATTGGCACGAGATTATCTGCATTCCAGTAATCATCTTCGCCACCCTGCAAAACAAATGTGTGCAAGCCAATTTTTGAACCCTGCGTTACACAGGCTAAAATTTCGTCCTCGCTCAAGCGATAGCGAGTGGCAGATTTATTGCTTCGCCTCAAGCCACAATAATAACAGTCATTTTTGCAAAAAGAAGAAATCTCAATAAGTCCACGCAAATATATTTTTTTGCCGTAATAAAGAGATGCAGTTTTTTGCGCAGAGGCAAACAAAAAGCTTAATAAGTTATCGTCAATTTGTTCCCTATGCTCTAGCAAAAAAATGAGTTCGTCTTTTGTTGCATCGTGGCACGTGACAAGTTTATTTATTATTTGAATGCAATTTTTTTCGGACACAATCAACGCTTTCTTTGTAGGTTATTTGAGTGCATCATAGCTCAGTCCATAGCCTCGTTCGTAGATAATGTTAGAAGAATCAAAAGTGCCAGTGACACGATTGAAATACGGAATCTCAACAGGCAACTTTCCAGATGCACCAAAGGATCCTAAAATAACTTCTACCCCCGCCACTACATTTGAACCAAAGACCTCGTCAGTGGTTGTAATCGTTTTTGCGATGGCTTCTTTTGGTTTTATCCTTGTCCCTCGAAATCCGTAAGTTAGCACAATAGCATCCGCATTTTTGTATAACTGGGCATCATAAGGAATATGAATGGACATAACAATAGATTTTTTGTTTTTCTTGTGGCAGTAATTCGTAACATTTCTAGGGCAAGCAGATGTCCAAAAATCAGCCATCATGTCAGAAGCACGAGATACATTTGAACATACTATAACAGTGTCAGCCCAATCAAGAGCCACTTTTAACTTGCCACAAACCTTGTAGTCATCTTCAGAAAATACATAATAACGCACCTTGGCACTATGAGGAACAAGGCCTGCCGTCTTCGCTCTATTCCAACCCATAATCATAGAGGCAGACAAAGGCTCTATCATCGAGGCAGATAATACAGAAAATCTTGGCTTGGGGCAAAGCATAAGAACACGCGCGTTTCTTTTTACACGAAGGGGAAGTATATTATTGTTGTTCTTTACAACGGTTACCCCTTTAGCTGCAAGACTTCTCTCAAGGTCACGGTGCTCTTTATTGCCAACGGTGTTCATTGCCTCGTTAAGACTATGCGCGTTAAAGCCATAAGACAATAGCCCCTTGTTTTTTTTCAAGGTCAAAATTCGTGTAACAGCGTCATCAAGTCTCTCCATGGAAAGAGAATCTGCATCTTTTGACAAGAGGGATTTCTTAACTGACAGAATCAGCACATCTAACTTTTTGCAAACCTCTGCTACCGTTTTACAATAAGACACAGGATTGCAAATCAAATCAGCTCCCGCTTTCAGGGTTTCTATCACAGTTTGTTCTGAATTAAATTTTGTTGAAATTCCCTGCATGTGCATAGAATCCGTAATCACAACACCTTGAAAATTCAGCTCATGTGGATTTTTTAAAATATCCGTAATGATTATCTTTGACAGTGTTGCAGGACGATTTTCATATTTACCGGTTTTCTCAGATAAAATTTTTGTGTTATCAATTCTAGGATAAAGAATATGCGCCGTCATAATCATATCAACGCCGGCATTAATAGCATTTTTGAAGGGAATCAATTCTAGTCTTTTTAGTTCATCTAGTGTTTTATTGATGACTGGTAAGCCAACATGAGAATCCACACTTGTGTCCCCATGACCAGGGAAATGCTTTGCACAACTGATAGCTCCGACCTCTGCTAACCCTTGAATTTCAGCCATACCAAATTTCGAGACTGCCTCAGCTGTATCGCCAAATGAGCGAATACCAATTACCGGATTTTGCGCATTATTGTTTATGTCCAACACAGGAGCAAGCGGAGTGTTTAAGCCTAGAGCCAAAATCTCTTTTCCGATAATTTGCCCTGCCTTTTTAGCATTGGCAACGTCCCCCGTGGCTGATATAGCCATGTTGCCTGATAAAGCTGTGCTAGAACCTAGATGGTAAACTCGACCGCCTTCTTGATCCGTAGCGATTATCAAAGGAATTCCGTTGTCTTCTGTTGCAGCACTTTGCATATCCTTTGTCAGCTGAAAAGTATCTTTTATAGTTTTAAGGTTACCGCTGAACAAAATGACAGAACCAAAGTGATATTTCTTGATAATTTCTTTAACTTCTTGAGGCAATATATTCTTGTCCTTCAGTTGATTTCCCAAGGATATCATAAAGGTTTGGGTAATTTTTTCTTCAATGGTCATATTTTTAACCATCTCAGAAATATTCTCTTCCTTTAATGCTTTGGCAAACGCCACTTTTCGCCTTGCCTCTGCCTCTTGCGTGTAAGACCACACATTCTCTATGCCCCCACTGCCAAGAGTAGCCGCAGCACAGACAGAGTCGTTTGAAAAAATCAATAACGTTGCTAGCAGTAAGGTTAATATTTTTTTGCTCATATTCAAACTCACTCTATCTCAAAGATTGCTTCCACTTCAACCGCAGAATTTAACGGCAGAGAAGGCACTCCAACGGCAGACCTTGCATGTCGCCCTGCTTGCTCAAATACAGAAAAAAGCAATTCTGAAGCACCATTTGCCACAAGATGTTGCTCTGTGAAATCGTTTGCGCTACTGACAAATACTTGGATTTTTGCAACACTCTTCACCTTGTTAAGACTTCCTAATGCTTGACGTGCGACACTTAAAATATTTATTGCACAAAGGCGGGTTGCTTCACAACCTTCGTCCGTAGTTAGCTCAAGTCCAAGATGTCCCGTGTAAAGTAAAACGCCATCTTTTGTTGGAAGTTGTCCGGAAATAAAAAGCAAATTTCCTGCAATTTTTGCCGAAACATACATAGCCTTTGGTGCTGGTGCATTTGGCAAAACAATGCCAAGTGCAACTAAATTTTCCTCTGCTGTCATGTTAAACCTTCTTAATCTCTCTTAAAAATATCCCTTGTGTAGAGTTTTTGCTTTACATCCTCTAAAATTGGGTCGTATCTGTTTGCAATAATTGCATTTGACAACTTTTTAAATTCGTCAAGGTTGTTTACAACACGAGAACCAAAGAAGGTGCTACCGTCCTCAAGAGTTGGCTCGTAGATTATCACCTTTGCTCCCTTTGCCTTAATGCGTTTCATAACACCTTGAATTGCAGATGAACGGAAGTTGTCGCTACCTGTCTTCATGGTAAGACGGAACACACCAACAGTAACGTCCTGCTCCTCTCCCTTATACCACTCGTTTTCGTCCGAATAGCCGGAAAAACCAGCCGTGCGCAAAACTTGATTTGCTATAAAATCTTTTCTTGTTCTGTTACTTTCAACAATTGCACCAATCAAATTTTGTGGCACATGGAGGAAATTTGCCAAGAGCTGTTTTGTGTCTTTCGGCAAGCAGTAGCCACCATAACCGAATGACGGGTTGTTATAGTGTCCGCCGACTCGTGGGTCAAGACACACACCCTTTATAATGTCTTCCGTATTGAGTCCCTTCATTTCTGCATAGGTGTCAAGCTCGTTGAAGTATGCCACACGAAGGGCAAGGAATGTATTTGCAAAAAGCTTTACCGCTTCTGCTTCTGTAAAACCCATAAAAAGTGTTTCTATATCCTCTTTTATTGCACCTTCCTGCAAAAGGGCAGCAAAGGTGTGAGCAGCTTCGTCCAACTCTTTATCATTTTCGTCTGTTCCAACAACAATACGAGTGGGGTAAAGGTTATCGTAAAGTGCCTTGCTTTCACGCAAAAATTCTGGGCTAAAGATTATCTTGCGTGAATTATATTTTTTTCTCACAGATTCCGTATAACCAACAGGAATTGTGGATTTTATAACCATAACAGCATCTTTATTCACACGAAGCACCATTTCAATGACAGACTCAACGGCACTTGTGTCAAAGAAATTTTTCACACTGTCATAGTTCGTTGGAGCAGCAATTATGACAAAATCTGCATCACGATAAGCGCTTTCCCCGTCCAACGTTGCCACAAGGTCAAGCTCTTTTTCTGCCATATATTTTTCAATGTAATCATCCTGCAAAGGAGAAATACGCTTGTTAATTTGCTCCACTCTTTCCGGCAAGATGTCAACAGCTGTAACGTGATGATGTTGTGCCAAGAGTGTTGCCATGGAAAGCCCAACATAACCAGTTCCAGCTACTGCAATTTTTAGATCCTTAAATTCTCTCATCTTTGTGCTCCTTTATCAATTTTTCCAATTCTTCTCTGCTATATTCTTTTATTTCGCCACTTCCGAGATTTCCAAGGCTTAAATTGCCAATTTTTCGCCTTGTCAAATTCTTCACATGGTAGTCTATGGCTCGTGCCATAAAACGGATTTCTCGCTTCAAGCCCTCTGCTAATTTCACTTCAACGTGGCTTCCACGAGGACGTTTGTTTTCTATTTTTTCAACACTGACAGGCTTCATAAATGTGCCTTCAAATGTCACACCGTTTCTCCATTCTTCCAGTTTTTCTTCCGTCAAGGGCCTCCAAAGTTCCACATCATAAGTCTTTATTATTCCCTTGCTTGGGTGGCTAATTTCATTTGCAAATTCACCATCGTTTGTAAGGATTATTAACCCTTGGCTTTCCTTGTCCAGTCTGCCAACAGGAAAAAGACGCAGGTCGTCATATTCTTCTGGCAAGATGTCGATAACGGTGCGCTCGCGAGAATCTTCAACGGCAGACAAAACGCCAACAGGCTTATTCATAACGAGATAAACAAGACGAGAAAGTGCCACAGGCTTTCCGTCAAGGCACACAACATCGCTTTGCTCAACTTGTCGCCCTGGCTCTGTAACAACCTCTCCATTAACTGTAACGTGGCCTTCAAAGACCAAGGTGTCTGCCTTTCTTCTTGCCGCTACACCGCAACTGGCAAGAAATTTATTCAGTCTCATCTGACATGCCTTCGTCTATCTCTTTTTCGTCATCAACAAAGGAAGACAACTCGTCAAGGTTTGACTGTGATTCCTTTAACATTTCTTCGTCACTCTCCAGTTCCTCAAGTGACGGCAAATCTGCAATGGAATCAAGCCCAAAAATTTCTAAAAATCTTGGCGTTGTTTTATATTTTCTTGCACTTTTTTTGCCAAGTCCACCGCTTCTAAAACGCTCCACAAGCCCACGTTCAATCAGGGTGTCAACAACCCTGTCACAGCGGACAGAGCGAATTTCTTCAATCGTGCTCATGGAAACCGGCTGATTATACGCAATGACCGACAATGTCTCAAAAGCCGCACGGGAAAGGCGGACACGCTCCGTGGCAAGAGAAGGGGAGAAGCTCTCTGCCAAATCACGCAAAGGCCTTGCCGTTGCAAATTGGTAACCGCCGGCAAGTTTCAAAATTGTGAGCCCAGCACCTTTTAATATTTCTGTGAGCTCTTTTATTCCGTCCTTTGCTTTTTCCTCTGTAATACCAAGATGGTCTGCCAAGGCTTCTGCAGTCACTGGGTCTTGTGAAACAAAAAGCAAAGCACCAAGCTGTGATGTTAATTCTGTCATTATAATCACCCTTTCCAAGGAAATTGAGATAATATGAAGTGACCTCGGGATTGTAGATTCGTGGATTTACCTGTAAAATTATGTAAGAAAAAATAACATAAGGTAACAGGGATTACCGCATACAATTTAGGAGGTCACTATGA
>CALELF010000124.1 GCA_937902895.1 uncultured Synergistaceae bacterium
TTACTTTGATTCGTTACTTCACTCTACCATCCCACACTTTTCCGTGAAGAGCCAATTTTTTCATTCAACTCGAGGCTTTTTCGACATTTATAAACTTATTTTAAGATTTTTCAATCTCAATTTCTGCTTTTGTGATAGAACGCAACATAAGTTGTTTCCCGCAAGCTTTCGCCCAACGACATATCAATTTGAAATTTGGTGCATACTCACCTTTTTCTATGCTGATAATCTCATGCCTAGAACAATATATTTTTTCAGCTAATTTGGCTTGCGTCAATTTTTTTTTCTTTCGTATTTCCTTCAATAATTGAGGTAAATTAGTTTTTTCACTAAGCTTCATAAAAATTTTTCTCCATAATTCTCTCGATTAAAAATGTTCGGTTTACTGAACATTTTTAATCAATAATAAACACTGTAATATCATAATAAAATACCGTAAAAACGCAAGAAAAAAAATAAAAAAAATTATGGCTTTTTTGTGTTAATTTTGTTTTGATTTTGTCTGACAAAAAAATTATTCCGTTTCTTTCGCTTTGTTCCAAAAAGTATCTAGCTCATCAAGTGAAAATTTGTTCCAGTCTCCACCAGATTTTGCAACCTCATTTTCAACAAAACGAAAACGTTTTTCAAATTTTTTGCACGCACAATGCAGAGCATCTTCTGGGTCAATGCCAAGGTGGCGAGATAAATTCACACTAGCAAAGAGCACATCACCAATTTCTTCCTTCAAATGTTCCTGATTTTGCTCTGTAATGGCTTCCTTCACTTCCTGCATTTCTTCTTCAACCTTAGCCATGACAGGGGTGACATCATCTTTCTCCCAGTCAAAACCTCTCTTTGCAGCTTTTTCCTGCATTCTGTATGAGCGAAGCAATGCAGGCATTCCACGAGGAATTCCAGCCAAACATGACGAATCTGTTTTTTTCTTCTCTCTTTCTTGTTTTTTAATTGCTTCCCAATTCTTCAGCACGTCATTGCTGTCCTTCACAGTTACATCACCAAACACATGGGGATGACGGCGTATCAATTTGTTTGTCAAGTATTCAATAGAATCTTTTAGCTTGAAATCTCCAATTTCCTCTGCAAGCGTTCCAATAAACACAACCTGCAGTAAAAGGTCACCAAGCTCCTCAAGCATTTCGTTTTTATCTTCATCCTCAATTGCAGTGATTAGCTCATACGCTTCCTCTAGTATGTATCGCCTTAAGGACATATATGTTTGCTCTCTGTCCCATGGGCAGCCATCCTTTGCACGGAGTCTTTTCATTACGTCGCATAGTTTTGCAAATTGCTCTTTCAATTCTTCTCTTGCATCAATTATTTCCGTCATGATAATTACTCTGCTCTCTCTCATAAAAAGTTTCTATTAAAAATTTTGCCAATAACGCCATACCATCATGTCCACCACGTGTTACCAAGCTATTTTGCTTCACGTAAAAAGTTTTGGGAATTGCTATTTCGTTTAGTGCTTCACTCGTGCATTCCAAAATTGTTTGCTCTTTTGTGCATATTAAAGCGGTTGCACCTAAATGTCTTTTTGCACCTCGCACAACGGAAACATTAAAGAGAAAATCTAACTCCTTTGGTATCTTACCAAATCTATCTTGCGTTTCAGACTTCAAATCCAGTGCTTCTGTAATACTCTCCACCCTTAACATCTTGCGATATAACGAAACACGCAATGACTCTTGAGGCAAAAAATATCTAGGAATGGAAACGGGAAAACTGATATCAATCTTTAACGGCGCATTGTAAGTCCCGTTAAGTTTTGCAATTTCCTCTGCCATGATATCACAATAAGCTTGATACCCAACCTTGTCAGAATTGCCGTGTTGTGCTATTCCTATTAAGTCACCTGCACCACGTATCTCTAAATCTCGTTGTGCAAGCTTATATCCACTACCAAGCTCATCAAGAGCCGCTAAAGCTTCGAGCCTTTCAAGTGCATTTCCACTAAGTGTTTTGTCTGCTGAATAGAAAAGGTATGCGTAGGCCTGTGTTTCTCGTCGTCCAACTCTTCCACGTAATTGATACATTTGTGCCAAACCGAGCCCTTCTGCATCATCAACTATTAAAGTATTGGCTCCTGGTATATCCAAGCCACTTTCAACAATGGTTGTGCATAACAAAATATCTATTTCCCCTGCTACAAACTTTGCCATTGTCTTTTCCAATTCTAATTCAGGTATTTTGCCATGTGCCACTGCAATTGTTAAATTCGGGAATAGCCTTTTTAACATCATATATCGGTCATGGATATTAAATATTCTGTTGTGAACATAAAAAATTTGACCGCCACGTGACACTTCACGCAAAATTGCTTGTTTTAAGAAATATTCAGAAAATTGTCGCGTAACAGTAATAACCGGCAACCTTCTCTGCGGTGGCGTAGTGAGCAGTGATATATCACGCAATCCGGAAAGTGACATGGAAAGTGAGCGAGGAATTGGCGTTGCGGAAAGCATTAAAAAATCTACTCCGGGAAAATTCTTTTTCAATTTTTCCTTGTGCATAACGCCAAAACGATGTTCTTCATCAACAACAACTAGCCCTAAATTTTTAAAAGAAACATCTTTTGACAAAAGCATATGTGTGCCAATCAATATGTCAACAAGTCCCTTGCTTAAATCTTCTTTTATTTCTTTTTGTTTTCTTGGGCTGATAAATCGTGATAATAATTCTACTCTAACTCCAGTATCTGCAAAACGGTTAGCAAATGTTTCATAATGTTGATTTGCCAATATTGTCGTTGGTGCTAGTATCGCAACCTGTCTGCCATTAAAGGCGGCAAGTCCTGCCGCACGAAGAGCAACCTCTGTCTTACCAAAGCCGACATCACCAACAAGAAGTCTATCCATTGGAGTATTCTTGCACATATCATTAAGAACTTCTGTAATGGCTTCTAGTTGATCTTTTGTTTCCTTGTGTGGAAAACCAGCAACCAAGTCAGACATAAGTTCATCATTGGCACTACAAGCAATTCCGTTGGAAATCTCACGGGAAGCATAAATTTGCAACAGCTCAATAGCAGCTTCTTTGGCTTTTAATCTTGCTTGTTCAATAGATTTACTCCAACTTTTTGAAGTTAAACTATCAAGTTTCGGTTCTTTACCTGGAACAGGCGACCAAGGTTCAATTTTATAAAATTCTAAAAAAGGCACAAGCAAGTTTTTGCCGTTGGCATATTCTAGTTTTAAATATTCATAACTATTTCCAGAAATTTCAACCTGCTCTAGCCCACGGTAAATCGCTACACCGTGATCTTCATGAACAACGTATTGGTCTATGACCAAACTGTTTCCCCAATCTGTAGGAGTTCTCGCTTCACTCCTTTGTTTTAGAGAAACACCTGTTAATTCATAGTCGGTTAAAAATGCACGTTTTGAAAAATTATCAACAAAACCAGTTGTAATCGTTGCCTCAATTGTAGGAATTTTACTTGTGTTTGCCCAATTAAGTATCCTGTTGACTTCCGAAACAACAGTAATGTCATATTCTTTTTCTTTTAAAAATTTTATATTCTCTTCAACACTCTTTAATCTACCACGGAAATTTTCAAATTGCCATATTGGCAAGACTAAATCCGCATCATATAACGTGTAGGTTATACGAAGTCTAGGAAATTTTGAAAGAGAAATGGAAAGGTCTTCCCATGTTACATCTAAATTTTCAGTAGGATAAAGCGAGGAATAAAGCCATAGCGAATTTTCTGTACTTTCATCTAATTTATTTGGATCTACAAACAAAATCCTGAGATTATCAGGAAGCATATCCAATAATTTTGCAGACTCTTCTCTGTTAAAATTTTGAATTTTCGCCTGTTTGACATCAATAACTTTACGTTGAGTTTCAGTAGAAAATAATCGCAAACTTTCTATTTCATTGTCAAAAAATTCTATACGTAAAGGGTAAATTGAATCTGGGCTAAATACATCAACAACAGAGCCACGGACAGAAATCTGCCCCACCTTCCACACAAGATCTGTTTTGGTATAGCCATTTGAAATTAATGTGTCTATTAACATATCTCGTGATATTTCTTGACCAATCCTCAAATCAAAGAAATCTGAGCCTAATTTGAATGGTAAGATAAAGGAACTTGGAGTACCACAGAGAATTCTACCTTTTTGTTTGAATGCCAAGAGACTATTGCCACGCACAAGTTTTTCCATTTCTTCTTCACTATCAGCATTAAAAGAAGAATCAGGCATAGAAACGATATTTAAATCTGAAATTTCAATTTTTTCACTAATCAGCTTTAAATCATCTACAACGTCTCTTTTTGTCTTGTCATCAGGCACAATTACCAACAATGGCGTTTCAGTATTTCTAATAACCCATGCAAGAATCGTCGCACTTTTAGGAAGATATAGGGTATAGCTCTGTTTCCAATAGGGTAATGCTATATCATTTATTTCAGTTAAAGCTAACTCAATTTGTTTTTTCATTTCTATAAGTATTTGCCATGTTCATTGCAATGTCAATTTCACCTGCTGCCCATAATTTTAATACATCAAAGCAGACTGACTGGATAGAGGGAAAAGCCTCTTGTTGATTTTCTGGGAATTTACCTAGCACCCAACTTGCTAAATTTATCTTTTTACCAGGAACAGAAACTGGAGTCCCAATTCCTATGCGTAATCTGGAAACATCAAAAGTGCCAAGAGCTCCAAGAATTGATGCTAAACCTTTTTGTCCTCCGGCAGAACCATTTTTTCGTAATCTTATTCTTCCAAAAGACAAAGAAACATCGTCACTGATTACCAACACATCATCTGGGCTCAATTTATAGTAATTTACTGCTTCAGCAACAGCAAGCCCACTCAAGTTCATAAAAGTATGTGGAAAAAGAAAGCCAATCTTTTGTCCGTCAAGAAAAGCTTCCCAAAAATCGCCTTGAAAATTATGTTTAGGCTGCCCTAAACACAAAGTTTCCACAAAATATGACAAAATAATTTGCCCAGCATTGTGACGTGTCCATACATAATCTATTCCAGGATTACCAAGCCCTACCACAAGTTTCATTATAAGATCTCCTATAAAAGATAATTATTACTTCGGCGGTTAAATATTGAAGATTTTTATATCAATTTACGCTAAAATT
>CALELF010000125.1 GCA_937902895.1 uncultured Synergistaceae bacterium
TTTTAGGAGCAATTCCCAAGACTTCTGTAAATTTGCTATTATTCAGTGACGACTAATTAGTCAACAAATTCATTTATACGCTCTATACTAACTGCCTTACCAGTTTGCTCGTCTATGTCAATAATCGTCGCTTGAAATTTGACTTGTTCCTTGCATACCTCAAATTTCGTCGGCGTTCCATAGAGAAATTTCGGCATTACTGATTCTGCAGTCATTCCAATTAGCCCAGCATGACCACCTGTCATACCAACATCGGTCAAGAACGCTGTCCCCTTGGGTAATATTTGTTCATCTGCTGTTTGCACATGAGTATGTGTTCCACAGAGGGCAGAAACTCTTCCATCTAGATACAGAGCAAGTGCCTTCTTTTCACTAGTCGCTTCAGCATGAAAATCTACAAATATACATTTTTCCTTGCAATTTTCTAGGGTGTGATCTGCTGACTGGAACGGACAATCTATTGCAGGCATAAAGGTTCTGCCTTGCAGACATAAAACAGCTAATTTTTTACCATTTTTTTCAAAAATGGCAAAGCCTCTGCCTTGTGATCCAGCAGGATAATTAGCAGCTCGCAATACATTCGGCAATTCGTCTAAAAGTGGAACAAAGTCTTTCTTATCCCAAATGTGATTGCCATTAGTTAAGATATCTATCCCGTAACTAAGCAATTCATTTGTTACCTTCTCTGTCAGCCCAAAGCCTCCAGCTGCATTTTCTCCTTCTGCAATTACAAAATCAAAAGGACCTTTTTCCTTTTTCAATTTAGGAATAAAAGCCCCAGCAGCATTTCTGCCGGGGCTTCCCATAATATCTCCAATAAAAAGAATTTTCATGGTCGTTATTTTGCGTATTCTACCGCTCTAGTTTCTCTAATGAGGGTAACTTTTATCTGACCTGGATAACGCAACTCAGTTTCTATCTTTCTTGCAATATCGTAGGCAAGTTTCTGCATTGTTCCCTCATCTGTTCCAGTTGGAGAAACCGCTACGCGAACCTCTCTACCAGCTTGAACAGCAAAGGCTTTTTCAACACCTTCAAAGGATTTCGCTATATTTTCAAGATCCTCTAATCTCTTAATGTAAGCATCAAGGCTTTCACGTCTTGCACCTGGACGAGAAGCAGAAATTGAGTCAGCAACCGCAACAATTATGGCATATATTGAAGTTGGCTCAACTTCTTCGTGATGGCTTGCAATCGCATTTACGATATCAGCTTCTTCACCGTGGCGTCTTGCAATATCAGCTCCTATTATAGCATGGGAACCTTCCTGCTCACGGTCAACTGCTTTTCCAATATCATGCAACAAACCTGCACGTCTTGCCTTTGCCTGATCAATGCCTAACTCTTGAGCTAAAACACCGGCAATGTGTGCAACTTCCAAGCTATGTGAAAGGACATTTTGGCCATAGCTAGTTCTAAAACGAAGTGAACCAAGTGTATTAACCAACTCATTGTCAATATTTTTAATTCCAGCCTCAAGAATTGCCTCTTCACCAGTTTCAATTACCTGTTGGCGAACATCCTTTTCAGCCTTTTCAATAATTTCTTCAATACGCGTAGGGTGAATACGTCCATCAGTAATTAGTCGCTCTAGTGCCACACGTGCAATTTCACGACGAACAGGGTCAAAGCTTGAAAGTGTAACGGTTTCTGGCGTATCATCTACAATTATATCAACACCAGTAAGCGTTTCAAAGGTTCTAATGTTTCTTCCTTCTCTACCTATAATACGACCTTTCATTTCGTCAGAAGGAATGGTAACAACACTAACCACAGCTTCCGAAGTATATTCCACATTACATTTTTGAATAGCTGTAGCAATAATGCCACAGGCTCTCTTGTCAGCCTCTCTTTTTGCTTTATCCTCAATTTCTTTTAGACGAATGCCAATATGAGAAGCAGCATCTGATTCGATTCTATTTAAAAGAAGCGCCTCTGCATCTTGGCGTGACAATTTAGAAATTTCCTCTAATTTTTTTGTGAATTGCTCCTCTTGTTGAGAAAGACGCGTTAGTTTTTCCTCAACTTTATCTTGCTTTTCCCTTAATGCATCTTCTTTTTGTGAAAGAGCATCAAGTTTTTTGTCCAGACTTGTTTCCTTTAATGTTATGTTTTCTTCTTTTTGTTCAAGGCGTTGTTCTGAACGTTGTAGCTCAACCTTATGTTCTTTCACTTCCTTTTCAAATTCTTGACGTAGCTTTAGCAGTTCATTCTTTCCGTCAACGAGCATCTCTCTTTTTGAATTTTCAGCTTTTCTTATAGCATCATTCAAAATCTTTTCTGCCTTGGATTTCGCAGAATCTTTTTTTGCGTCTTGCACCTTACCACAATGCCCATAGCCGATTACGTATCCAATAATAGCACCAGCTATAGCACCAGCAATAAGGAGTAAGTTTGGTGATAAATTCATTTCTTTTCTCCTTTTATATTATGAAAATGTCATGATCCAACAGATAAATTGATTCTATTACAATATTACCTGCCGCATATTTTACTAGAAAATGCCCATTTTTACAAGTGCAAAATGACCTATAAAAAATAAAATCCAATTCATAGATGCAAAGCTCAAGGCTCTAACATGCTAAAAATTGGATTTCAATTGCACTTAACTTATTTTATTGTAATTTTATAAAGTTTCGTATCTTTAGAAACCATGTTGTAATCTTTTAAGGCTAGATATTCTAACCCTTTTTCGCTTTGATAAAAACCTATTTGTTCTTCAAGATGCGTATTCTCACTCTTAACTTTTTCTAACTCTTCACGATTTTTATCTAGCAACGACAAAAGTGTAACACGTCTGCCACATATTTCTTCATACAAAGAAAAAGAAAGTTCAGCAATTATATAAAGAAAAATCGCTACTATTAACACCGTGGTAATCTTAGGCAATTTCATTTTTCATACCTCACGTAAGGAAAAATCTTGTTACATTCTTTCGGGAGCAGAAACACCTAGTATTGACATGGCATTACGAAGTGTAATTTGGGTTGCTTCCATTAAAAGCAAACGACTTTTTGCAACATTATCGGGAGAACCAATAATTCTGCTTGAATTGTAAAAAGCGTGAAAAGCTTCTGCCAAATTAGTTGCATAATAAACAATTTTATGTGGAGCAGCTTCACGTGCAGCTAGCGCAATTTCTTCTGGAAAACGAGAAATTGCCTTAGCCAATGCTATTGAGGCATCATCCTCCAAAGCCACTACATCAATATCATTTATCTCAGGCATTGACATGCCTCTAGCTTGCAATTCCCTTTTTATTGAAGAAATTCTAGCATGTGCATATTGTATATAATAAACAGGGTTTTCAGAAGACGCTTTTTTTGCAAGCTCAAGGTCAAAATCAACCGTGCTGTCACAGCGCCGCAAAACAAAAAAGAGACGAGCCGCATCACGGCCAACTTCCTCAACAATCTCTTTTAACGTAACAATTGTCCCAGCTCTCTTTGACATTTGAACAGGAACACCATCTCTTACAAGATTTACCATCTGTATAAGTAACACTTCAATTCCGTCATCAGAAAAGCCAAGTGCTTTATTTGCAGAACGTATACGAGGAACATAGCCGTGGTGGTCAGCTCCCCAAACGTATATATTTCTCTTAAATCCTCTGTCATACTTTGTCTTTAGATATGCAATATCCGATGTAAAGTAGGTTGGCACTCCATTTGCACGAATTAACACTCTGTCTTTGTCATCGCCAAAATCTGTGCTTCGAAACCAAGTTGCACCGTCCTGTTCATAAGCAAAACCTCTTTGACGCAGAATATCTACAGCAGGATATACTAAATTATTATCATATAGTGACTTTTCACTGTAGTAAACATCAAAATGCACACCAAAATCAGCAAGATCTTCCTTTATCAAGGAATTTAAGATATAATCACCCGCTTCTTTCGCAAAAACTTTGACAGCTTCATCTTCGTTCAAATCTAGCAGAGTATCACCATATTTTTGCACAAAAACTTCGGCAACTTCAGTAATGTAATCACCTTGGTAACCGTCTTCTGGGAATGGTGCTAGAGTTTCTTTATCGAAATGTGCAAAATATCTAGAACGAACAGATCTTCCCAAGAGCTCCATTTGCAATCCGGCATCATTGATATAATATTCGCGGGAGACATGATAACCAGCAAAATCAAGTATATTAGCAGTTATGTCACCAACTGCAGCACCTCTACCGTGTCCCATGTGCAGTGGACCTGTTGGGTTTGCAGAAACAAACTCCACTTGGACTTTCTTGCCCTGCCCAATGTTACATTTTCCCCAGTTATTCCTCTGTTCTAATACTGCAGATATCGTTTCACCTATCCAACTTGAGGATAAAAAGAAGTTCATAAATCCAGGACCAGCCACAGATGCAGATTTGACCAGTTCGTCATTTTTTACTAGCAAAATAATTTTGTCTGCTAATTCTCGTGGCGTTAACCCCATTTTTTTTGCAAGCTGCATTGCAATATTTGTCGCCCAGTCACCATGTCTTGGATCACGTGGACGTTCAAGTTTCACTTGTAAATTATCTGGCAAGACAAAACCAATTTCATCAGCAACTTGCTTAACCGCATTCTCTAGTAGCACCTGTAATTTTTGAGTAAATGTCATACCTTATTTCCTTTATTGTTTTGGCTCTTGATTTTTTTCAGTATTTGCTTCTTTCAATTCTTTTTGAGCCTTTTTTTCAGCCTTTTGTCGCATAATTTTTTCCTGGCGTTCTTGAACCTTTTCGCTCCTCATAAATCCGACATCAGTCATTGGCCAACGACAAACAAATGCAAGCTGTTGCCCTACATATTGTGCCTGCTCAGCTGTTACATCTTTCAAACGCACAACTAATTTAGAACCTAACTCTAGCCTATGCCATTGTGGTTTGTAGTCAAACTCCTGTTTAACCACAAATGCAGATGAGTCAGCAGGGGTATTTGCAAGAGGAGGAAGCTGTATAAGCTTGTAGCCAACTGGAATTGTAACATTCGCCTTTTGGTCAATTGAGAATGGAAATTTAAAATTATAATTCCTCTGTGTAGGATTAAATGCTAACAAGGCATTTGGAATTCCACCAGGAATCCTAAATAATAAACGGTTGCCTTGAACAATAGCTTGTTTACATTTTACATCAAAATCAATGTGTGTCCTGTCTGATCCTCTATGAGATATTCCCTTACAATCTAGTTGCAATCCAGGCATTGAAAGTGTAAAAGCATCTTTAATAAAATCATCAATATTTTCTATTGTCGGCTTCACACCTTTACTAAGTAAGTTTTGCCAATTTCCTGCATAGTCTATATCCAAAGTGCCAGTTGAGTTTCCATTCTCATCTAGCTTAAGGTTCCAGTAAAAATCTAAATGATTTAATGCAGAGCTCACCGACTTCAATGTTTTTTTTCTTAATTTGTCCTCACTTGCAAAGTAAATTACCTTACCCGCAATAAAGGCGGGATGCTTATCAAAACATCCGAAGCTGTTTGGCACATAATAGGAAACTCTTCCATTTTTCTCCGTAATTTGCAGTACTGGCAAATACAGTAACTCTCTTGCCGCACTACCTTTATCGGTCATATCCTGAAAAGACACATAGGAAAATTGCACTTTAGCACCAAGCTGTTTAGCATAAGAAGAAACTATAGCAACCTTCTCCCATATGGTCCAAGGACCTTTTGTTGGGACAACAGAACCGTCTCTCATATCAGTCTGACAGACACAAGGAAGTGTATTATTGACATCATCAATTACACCAAGCAGTGCACGGAAATCCATAGTCTTAAATTCACCAGGAATCTGCACCTTCTCATAAATCTCTGAGAATAATTTATTTAGTGACTTTATACCCTCTAAAGCTCCTAATTTATTTGAAAAAGCCACATAGGGAAGATGCTGTTCGATAAAGGGATTTTCAGGGACGGCAAGTTGGTTAGTGTTATGCCACAAATAAGTTACACTGTCTGCTTCCTCAACCTTTGTTGGATTATCAGAATTTAATCCATCAAAGTATAGCTCTATGTCTTTTGGAGTTTTTACGGTCAAGCTCTGTTCCCATATTGGAAGTTGTTTGTCAGCAAACTCAGTATAAAAAGAAATATGATCGTCAGGAGCACGGTGTTCCTTGTATGTCATTACTACAACTCTGCCTATGGCTTCATCTGTCACAGAGAACATAAGAGCAAAGCCACCGCCCTCTAAATTCACTGGACATGCCGTTAAAAGTGCAATAGCAGTTCCTTTTTGGGAATCATAGATTTTTGCATCCAATAATTCAAGTTTCGATCCTCTAGCCACAGGAACACAAACAAGCCTGTAACATTCTGGCACATTCTCACCAATGTAAGAAATGACCTTGCGTGTAATATCAAGCGAGTTATCCTTATTTACAACAATATTGGTTTCTTTACGCCACACAAAAGACTGTGTCGCATTATTCATACTGGGAATATTTAAGGCAAGATCGGCAATCTCAGCACTAGAGTCCTCATATTCACCAAATTTACAAGGTATCTTAATAGAGTCACACTTCACATTCAGCTCAACTCCATTGATAATGGTCTTCAAGCGTTCTCCCATTTCGCTCCCCTTAGATGTAGCAGCAAAACAAGATGACGCACAAACAAAAGTCAACAGAAAAATAGAAAATATAATCTTTTTCATAAATTAATTGCACTCCTATAAAAACAGATTCTATAACTTTTTACTTGTTTTTCCCACAGCACTGCTTATATTTTTTACCACTACCACAGGGGCAGGGGGCATTTCTACCAACTTTTGGACCGTTGACAATTGGTGCGGTCTTTTCGGCTGTGGCCACAGCTCCAGGATTTCTTCTATTCGCCAAATCACTTACAAATTCATCATGTGTTGCATTTCCGCGATTACGTCTTCCCGTATCTTCATTGACGACAGATACACGCCAAGCAAATTCCGTGATACTAGTTCTTATTTGCCCTAACATTTCCTGGAACAAATTAAATGATTCAAACTGATATTCAGTTAGTGGATCTTTTTGACCTATAGCACGAAGACCTATTGAGCGACGCAATTCGTCCATCGCAAGTAAATGCTCTTTCCAAAATTTGTCCAGCACTTCCAAGAATATATAACGGAATATACCACGTGCGTTCTCTATACCGAGTTCAAGCACCTTCTGCTCGTAACGGTCAGTAATTGCAGAAGCAATTTTTTCTCTTACTACATCAAGTTCTTCTTTTGTTTCAAGACCATTAAGCATTTCTCCAAGTGATGGCCAATAGAGAGATGCAAGACGAACTTTCGCAGCTTTAAAATCAGGCACTTCACCACTTGGAAGATTATCAAAAATTGCATTAAGACACTCACTTGCAGTATCTTGCAATATATCCTTCATTCTCTCTTCAATTTTTGAATCAGTAAGAATTGCCTCGCGTTCTGCGTATATAGCCTCACGCTGTTTATTCATTACATTATCAAATGCGAGAAGTTGCTTTCTTATGTCGAAGTGCATCTGCTCCACTTTCTTTTGTGCCCCTTCTATTGCACGACTCAAAAATGGGTGCTCAATTGCCTCTCCCTCTTGAATTCCAAGTCTATCCATAATAGATGCAATCCTATCTCCACCAAATAAACGAATTAAATCATCTTCCAATGCAAGATAGAATCTACTTTCACCAGGATCCCCCTGACGACCAGATCTACCACGAAGCTGATTGTCTATACGGCGACTTTCATGACGCTCCGTTCCGATAATTCTTAACCCACCAACAGCAAGAACCTTATCATGCTCATCGGAACAAATTGACGTATATTTATCAAGCAAAGACTTGTATTCGTCTGGCGCACTTTCTCTTGTTTTATCTTCCTTTGCAAGATCTGTATCCGCTAAAATCTTTGGATTACCACCAAGCATAATGTCTGTTCCACGACCTGCCATATTAGTTGCAACGGTTACTGCACCTAGCCTACCCGCTTGGGCAACAATTGTAGCTTCTTTTTCGTGAACCTTAGCATTTAACACATTGTGAGGCACGCCCCTCGCACGCAAGAGCTTTGAAACTTTCTCCGAATGTTCAATAGAGGCTGTGCCTATAAGTATTGGTTGACCAGTTTTATGTGCTTCCGCCACTTCATCTGCAACAGCAATATATTTTTCTTTCGCAGTCTTATAAACAACATCGGGATTGTCTTTTCTTATCATAGGCTTATGTGTAGGTATAGCAAGCACTCCCATACCATAGATTTCTTTAAATTCTGCCTCTTCCGTCAAAGCAGTACCAGTCATACCTGCAAGTTTTTTATACATACGGAAATAGTTCTGCAATGTAATTGTTGCAAGTGTTTGGTTCTCACGGCCAATCTGCACGCGCTCCTTTGCTTCTATTGCCTGGTGCAAACCGTCGGAGTAGCGTCTTCCTTCCATAAGACGACCAGTAAATTCATCAACAATTATTATTTCTCTATTTTTTACAACATAATGAACATCACGAACAAAGAGATGGTGTGCCTTAAGTGCCTGTGTTATCTTGTGAGTAAGAGAAGAATTTTTAAAATCAGTAAATAAATCTTCCTTACCAGATATTGTCTCCGCAGCTTTTATACCCGTTTCGGTTAAAGCAAGGTTTCTATCTTTTTCGTCAACCTCAAAGTCACGATCTTTCACAAGTTTTCTAGCAATTGCATCCGCCTCAACATAGCTTGCAGTATCATCTTCAGATGGGCCAGAAATAATGAGAGGGGTTCTTGCTTCATCTATCAAAATTGAGTCAACTTCGTCAACTATGCAAAAGTTGTGTCCTCTTTGCACCTGTTGTAACTTGGACACAGCCATGTTATCACGCAAATAATCAAAGCCAAATTCAGAATTTGTTCCATATGTTATGTCACAATCATATTGAGCACGACGCTCAGCATCTTCCATGAAAGGAACTATGACTCCAACAGAAAGTCCGAGTCCTTCATATACGGGAGACATCCACGAAGCGTCACGACCAGCAAGATAATCATTGACTGTAATGACGTGAACTCCTTTGCGTGTCATAGCATTTAACGCAACGGCGAGGGTAGCAACAAGTGTTTTACCTTCACCAGTTTTCATTTCAGAAATATAACCATCGTTCAAGGCCATTCCACCAATGAGTTGTTCACGGAAATGACGCAAACCAATTGTCCTGACAGAAACTTCACGAACACGTGCAAAAACCTCAGGCAAAATGTCATTCAAGGTTTCACCGTTTTCTAACCTATTATGAAAGAAATTCGCACTTTCTTTTAACTCCACATCAGATAACTTTTTAACAGATTCTTCAAGTGAATCTATTTGGTCTGCAATAGCAGCATATTTCACAAGAGCCTTCCCTTTTGGATCAAGCCCTAATGTCATTTTTAATGATGAAATAATACTCATAAGCAACTCCTCGTTTTTTTATAACTCATTTCTATTTCGTTTCTACAAGAAAACCCAAGCTAGTGGGTATTATACTGCTTTTCTTCAATTTTAGCAAATCTTTAGCTTGATTTTATAAATTAAAACCGAAAAATATGATCTCTATGATAAAATTATAAAAGCGTTTTTAAAGGGGTATTTTGTCTATGAAAATAATGTTTATATGCCACGGTAATATCTGCAGAAGTCCTATGGCAGAGTTTATATTAAAAGATTTGGTTCATAGGCTTGGATGCGATAACGATTTTACTATCGCATCATCTGCTACAAGTAGTGAAGAAATTTGGGGTGGAATGGGAAATCCTATTTACCCACCAGCACAAAGAGAATTGCGCCGTCATAACATTCCATTTATAGACCACAGAGCCACACAACTTTTACAAAGTGATTACGAAAAATATGACAAGTTTCTCTGTATGGACAGCACAAATGTGCATAACGCAAAAAGAATTTTACTTGGAGATCCGAAAAACAAGGTGGAAAAATTGCTAGGCACAAAAGACATCAGCGACCCTTGGTATAGTGGTGACTTTGCAACTGCTTATTCTGAAATTGAGCAGGGTTGCCAAGCACTTTTACAAAAGACATTAAAAAATAAATAAATAAAATTACTGCAACACAAAAAGCCCACGCAAATAATTTGCGTGGGCTTTTTGTTATCCTCTGATTGTTACTTGCGGAAAATATTCTAATAAAACCTCTTTTTTTGCTTCACTTTGCTGCATAAACAATTTATCCAGCGTATTCAACGGCTCAAAGCATTGAATAACCCAGGATTCATCATCTAAAAATTGCTCAATTTCTTTCAAATCTTGAATTTCGTGCAGTGACGGGACATAGGTAGTCCTAAACTCATGAGGAATCTTTTTCAAAATCTTTATCGTGCAAGAAATTTTGTTCAAAACATCTTGTGTAATAAGGGTTCCTGTCAAGCTAGAGTATTTTTTTTCATTCAATGGCGCTTTTATATCCATAGCCACAAAATCTATAAGCTTATTATCTAACAAATTTTGTAAAACGTCTGGATTTGTCCCATTGGTGTCAAGCTTCGTAGCAAGCCCAAGTTTTTTTACTTCCTGTAAAAAGAATGGTAAATCTTTTTGTAATGTCGGTTCCCCTCCACTAACACAAACACCATCTAAAAAATCTTTTCTTTTCGCTAAGTCTAACAATATTTCACTGTTTGAACAAAGTGAACTTTCAGAAGTTACAATATCGCCATTATTACACCAAGGACAGGCAAAGTTACAAAATGGCGTAAAAACGGTTGAAACAACATGTGCCTTCCAATCAAGAAATGAAGTCCTTATGTAGACAACAATTTGAAAATCGTCTAGCATAAAAATTAATTGGCCAAAACAGATTTCCTGTAGCGGTCCTTCAATTCACCACGTTTTCCAGCATTCCAACTGCTTGTTTTTGTAAAGTATCCTGTTATCCTTGTTATGCTATCTACATTGTGTGAGCCACATGTAGTGCACTCATCCAAAAGACCACGTTCAATATGATCGCAATCGTTGCAAACAGTAAATTCAGGACTAAAGGCAATTTGGGCATTTTCACTCTTCTCAAAGACTTTCTTCACAAAAGAAACAAGTGCATCAGGATCAGGCTTCTTTTCACCACACCAAACATGTGTAATGGAACCAGCCTTTATCATTGGGTGAAATGCCCCCTCACGGAATACCTTTTCTATTGGATCCTGAACAAGTTGATAATTGAGTTGCGTGCTATTCGTATAGTAAATTTCTCCTGTATCAATATGTCCCTTGACATATTTTCTTGCCACATCTGGCATTAACTTCAAATCAAGTTTAGCAAAGCGAAGAGCTGTGCTTTCGGCTGGGGTCTGCTCAAGAATAATTTTGACGCCAAACCTCTCACTAAGCTCTTGGCACTTTAAATCCATGTATTGTATGACAGCCATACCTAACTGATGAGCTTCGTCAGTTTCGTGAAGTTGGCTTCCCGTAGCAGCTTGCACCATTTCATTTAAGCCCAAAATACCAATTAAGTGACTTGCTTTTCTGAAACGTAAATATGGCTCCTCGTCCCCAGAAACACAAAGTGCAGCAAGTGGACCATTTGTTCCCAAGTCAAGAATTTGTTTTAAAAATTCACGCTTTTGCATGTGTGCTTTTGCAACAAGTTCCATTTCTTCATTGAGCAAATCAAAAAGTAATTCCTTGTCACCATTTGCTCTGTATGCAATACGTGGCAGGTTTATTGTAATGTTTTGCAAAGCACAATGGCGCATTTTCCAGGGGTGCTTTGCCTCGTTCAAATCCTCAGGTGTCAGCTCAAATGATAAACGACAACATTCTGAAAGCTTTGCCACACCGCCACGGTCAAAAATGTAATAGGTATTTCCCATTTCGCTTGAAAGAAAAGCCGCCTTGTATAGACATTCCTGCCAACCTTCCTCTTTAAAGAAATAATCTGTAATATGCAATAGTGGTTTTGGGAAGAAAAATGGCTGTTTTCTGCTATCTCCTTGAAGATAAACATCAAAAAGTGCAGAAAGGAACATTTTAGATTCTTTGTCGTAATCTGCATAGGTTTTACCAGTAAATTTACCTCCTGGCCCTATTGCAGGAACGTCACGGAAGTGGTTAGGAATTTCATAATAAAGGTTTATATCCGTAAAGGCAACCTGTCCACCTCTGCCACCAGCGAGTTGATTAAATTCAAATATAAGCTGTTGAGCAAGCTGGACATATTGTTCATATTTCCATCCAACTGTATAAGGAGCAAAATACATATTTACAGCGTCCCAACCAATTGCACCTGCAAAATGATTTTGTAGCACACTTGTCATTTTTAGCATATGGGCGAGCAGAACGTCAGCGTGCTTTGCCGGAGCAGAAACGCTTGTAATGGATGGAATGTTTATACCAAACCTAGCAACATAAGCCACACTCTGCCCACTGCAATAAGGTCTATCCACCATTCCTAAATCGTGAAGGTGAATGTCACCAGCCAAATGCGCAGCAGCAACATCCTTTGAAAAAACCTTGGAAAGTGCATATTCTTTTAAGACAAGCTCAGCAACACTAAGGTTTATTGATTCAGGGTTGTGGCTAATGTTGGAATTCTCCTTGTTTTTATTAAATATCATCATTTCAAGGTCATGAATTGGGAGACCTATACGAGAGTGATCGACAAGCTTTGCAGTAAGTCCGCGCTTAAACAACAACACATTGACCATTTCACGAATGAGGCTTGTCGTCACATTCTCTCTGCCATACTTTAGCAAATCCTCCTCTACCTCAAGCGCAATACTCTCCGCCGTTGTAGGATCAATTCCGGTTTCAGAAATAAGTGCATCACAAATGCGCGAAGCGTCCCAAGCAGAACGCTCTTCTTGAGCGAGAGCATCAACCATAAGAGCAAGGTCTGTTGACTCTCCCACATTATTTCCCGAATTAAATAAAGTTGATTGTTTGGTAAGTCTTTTAATTTTCACGTCTTATTCCCCCTTATTTCCTATAATCAAAAATTTCTTAGTTTTTCAATTTCTTCTGTAAAGCCACGCAGATCCGTAAACTCGCGATACACGGACGCAAAGCGGACATAAGCAACATGATTGATTTTTTTCAACTCTTCTGAAACCATCTCGCCAATGGTGGAGCTTTTTATTTCTCCGCCCATTTTAGTCAAGGCTTGTTCAATGTTTTCTCGTGCTGCTTCTAACCTCTCTAAAGGCACTGGCAATTTTGTGCAGGCACTTTGCATACTGCGCAACAATTTATCACGATTAAACTGCTGACGAGTGCCATCTTTTTTTATTATCCAAGGCGTTTGTTGTTCGTAGCGTTCATAGGTAGTAAAACGCGCTCCGCATTTAGGACACACTCGACGCCGACGATTTACTAGTCCATTATCTACCAAACGTGTTTCTATAACTTTTGTTTCTGTCGCATTACAATACAAGCAATTCAAAATTATGATCTCCTGTCGATAAAGTATCGAAATTATACCACTATATTTAGCGTTTATCAAGATAGAATTTTCCATATCTAGTGTTACTATTTTAGTCGTCACTGAATAATAGCAAATTTACAGAAGTCTTGGAAATTGCTCCTAAAAAATCCAAAAATTTGCAATTTTGACATATATTTCCAATTTTCGAAAAAATGTAAAAAGCTTTTAAGGTGTTTTAAAAGCTT
>CALELF010000126.1 GCA_937902895.1 uncultured Synergistaceae bacterium
AAATTTAAAATCTTATTTTTTTTATTTCACTGTCCGTTTGACGGGGTGCAGACCATTTCACTTGTGGCTATTTTTCTTCTACAATTTCACATGCAATACAAACTGCTTTTTATGTTAAAATATTGTAAAGAAATTAGTGGAGGATTCTTTATTTATGGTTATTATTTGTACAAGTTTGTTATATGCGATGTTTATTTACTGCATTGCGATTTTTTTTACTAAACAAAGCCTAAATATAATACTTCAACACAGTAAGGACCTAAAGACTATTGCAGCAACTTGTGTAATGCTTTTAACATTTCTTTTTATCCCACTTGACGCACTTCCCCCTATAATTGATGTTGAGTATGGTTCCATCCTTATACTCCTGCTCATTGCTTACGCGAATTTCATTCAAGAAAAGAAAGAGAGAAGCTACCTTTTTGTTGCATTTCTCACAATTACCTTTGCACTATTTTCACTTTTGGTTTATTTCTGTGGCATACCTGGGCACTTGTTTTGTATTGAAAGCTATTCATCTCCTCTGATATGGCAAGTGTTATCACTTCCAGCTAAAGTTATATATATCTTGCTAGGCATTCTTTTTGTTGCACTTTTATTCCGTCAATTTCTGTCACAAAAAATAAAAGAGAAGGAAGCCCCCCCTCTTTTGATATTGAAAAATTTGCTTTATATTGCTATTTTCTCTGCGATATTTCTTCCAAGTGTTTCTTTGACTACAGCACCTTCATTCACTTCTAATCTTGTCATATTCTGGATAGGCTGGGCAAAGATTTTGACAGTTTATGGCGTATTGCTTTGCCTTCACCTTTTAAGCTCTAAAAATTATAGCAAACTAAAAAAGAGGTGCTACTCGTTATGAGTAACACCTCTTTTTTTTATTCAAAAATTATAAACTGGCAAGCCCGACAATTTTTTCAATTGGCATGGAGAAAGCAAAGGCTTTTATTGGTGTATCTTTTCCCGCCTTTTCATCTATTGCCTTCAAGATATTTTCCTTGCTTTCATTATCCTTTGTGGCAATGAAAACGAGTTCTTTTTCCTCTGCAATTTCAAGGCTCAAGAATTTTGCCGTATTTTCTGTCAAGGTGCCTTTTGCGTGAATAACCGTGCCACCCTTTGCGCCAGCCTCTCTAGCAATATCCATGAGCAATTTTGTTGTGCCATTTGCTATTACTGCAATTATTAAATTTCCTTCCATTTTTTTCACCTCACTATTTTCTATTGTGTTTACCTTTACACCTACAATATCATTTACACCAAACTTCACTGCAAGCCCCTTATCTGGAGCATCTATTCTCATTTCACGGAATAACAAATCCATAACCTGCTCTGCATTTGATGCCGTCGTCAAAAGGAAATTGCAGATATATTCCATTTTTTCCAGTCCCCATGTTGTATAGGTTCTATCTTTTCCCATTCCGTCACAAGGGCAGGAGTAGAGTAACTTTATATTATTCCTCTTGAAAAATTCTTCATATGCCTTTTGGTCTTCTTCTTGAACAACTGTAATTATAAATTTTGCATCTAACATATTCAACCCTCCATTCCCTAGAGTGTAATCTCTTGTGTTTCTTCCATGCGTTTCACTTTAGCAAGCTGCCACTTATATATAAGTCCCAAGATTTGAATTGTAATCGGTGGTGTCATGGCTATCATGGCGACAACACCAAAAGCGTCCTTGCCAATATCTCTACCCACAGCAAGGCAAAGTCCCATGGCTAATGGCAAAAGGAACGTGGCAGCCATTGCACCAGAAGCAACTCCACCTGAGTCAAAGGCTATCGCAACAAAGAGCGGTGGGCAATAGCGAGTCAATGCAATCGCCAAGATGTAACCTGGTATCAATAGATACAGCAAATTAAAACCAAGCAATATACGAAGCATGGAAAGCCCTACGGAAACCGCAACACCAATGGAAAGGCTTGTTGAAAGAGCCTTGCCTGCAATTGCGCCAGATGTGATTTCTGCAACCTGCTTGTTTAACACACCGACAGCAGGCTCCGCTTGAACAATAAAATAACCGATTAACATACCTATTGGCACAATTATCCAATTACAAGATAGCTCGCCAATTCCTTGCCCCACAAGAGAGCCGACAGGGAGAAATCCAACGTTTACTCCTATCATAAAAATTACAAGTCCTATATATGTATAAAGCACACCGGCAAAAATCCTCGTCAATTCATCACGACGAAGGTGTAACTTAAACACCTGGAATGTAAGGAAGAAAATCACAATAGGAATAAGAGAAGTTGTAATTTCCTTTGAAAAATGTGGAAATCTTGATGTGAAATAGCTCCAAAGTTCAAGCGAATTTGCTAGCTCTGGTGCTACGACAAGAGGCGATCCACCGGCTACACGAGGAGCAGTGAAAAATAGCCCCAAAATTAACACAACCAGTATTGGACCAATAGAAGCAATACCAACGAGACCGAAGCTGTCTTCTTGTGAACTGCTGTCACTACGGCTTGCAGCAACACCAGCACCAAGTGCCATTAAAAACGGCACCGTCATTGGCCCTGTTGTAACACCACCAGCGTCAAAAGCAACCCCAATAAATCCACTGTCCACAAAATACACAAGGGCAAGGACAAGCAAGTAACTAATCACGATAACAGTCCGAAGCGACACACCCAAGAATTGACGTGCCATTGCAATGAGCAGAAAAACACCAACTCCCACTGCAACAGACCATATTATGAGATTGTCCGGAATATGCGGAACTTGCTTTGCCAAAACTTGTAAATCCGGCTCGGAAATTGTGACAAAAATACCTACTAACAAACTGATAAAAAGGATAAACCAAAGTTTTTTGGTTCGTGTTACACTTCCACCGATGTGACTTCCAATAGGCATCATTGCAATGTCTGCACCAAGCGAAAAAACTGCTGTGCCAAAAATTAAAAAAGCACCCCCAAAGACAAATTCAAGCAATGCACCAGTGGGAACTGGAACAAAGGCAAACGCCACAACAAAAACGATTGCCATAATCGGCCATGTTGCACTCGCTGCTTCTTTCATCTTGTCCATGAGGAGTGAATCAGTAAAATTGGGTAGCTTCATTTTTACTCCTCCTAGGCTTTAATATTAAGGTTAGTATAGCATATTTTTCAAAAAACTATCTTAAAAGAAAATAAAATTTTGTGATATAATTTTTTTGAGGTGGTTGAAATGGCGTTGTCAATTAGAGAACAGAGAGAAAATCTTGAAAAAGAAATGTTGTCTGGTTCCGCGTGCCTTGCAAGTCAAAGCCGTGGCAGGCAGTGGGAAGAACCAGAGTGCAACATTCGCACTTGTTTCGCACGAGATAGAGACAGAATATTACATTCAAAATCATTCCGCAGATTGAAGCACAAAACGCAAGTATTGCTCCTACCGGAAGGTGACCACTACCGCACACGCCTCACACACACTCTGGAAGTCTCCCAAATTGCAAGAACCATCGCAAGAGCTTTACGATTAAATGAGGACCTTACAGAGGCTATTGCCTTGGGGCACGACCTAGGACACACACCTTTCGGACACATTGGAGAAAGAATCCTTGACAAATTGGCACGCTCACATGGCCTCGAAGGTTTTCACCACGCAGCACAAAGTCTCCGTGTTGTGGACGTCCTTGAGCGTGACGGCAAAGGATTAAATTTGACATGGGAAGTGCGAATGGGAATTATTCAACATTCAAAGGGGCAGGTTTCTGTAAAAAGCGGTTACAACCTAGACAAACCCTCCACCCTTGAAGCGTGGGTTGTCCGAATTTCCGACTCCCTCGCCTATGTTAACCATGACACAGATGACGCCTTACGTGCTGGCTTTATAAACATAAATGAGCTGACAGATGACGAAAAACAATTGATAGAAGTGCCAACAAGCGACCGCATTGAAGCAATGGTGCTAGACGTCGTAAAAAATAGCACGGAAAATGAAATCCGCCTGAGCGACGAAATGCTGTCACAAATAGAGGCATTGCGCCACTTCTTGCACGAACGAGTTTACAAGCCCTGCAATGCACAAGAGGAAGTAAAAAAGGTGCAACACATCATAACAGAACTATTTATGTATAGAATGGAGCAAAACGAGGGCAACGCAAGGGAAGCAGTTGACTACATCTCCGGCATGACAGACAGATTTGCAATAAACTTTTTCCAAAAGCATTTTGTCCCTGAGCCATTCATACAAAATTAAAAAAATTAAAAGCGACGAGGATGTATTACTTCGGCTATTAAAAGTTGAAATTTTTAACAGTCATATTCAAGAATGTA
>CALELF010000127.1 GCA_937902895.1 uncultured Synergistaceae bacterium
CTCCTCCACGAAGGTCGCCAAGGCGTTTTTGCAGGTTATTTGTCGTTTCAAGCCAAGACATATTGATTGCCATTGCTGTGTCCGAAATTGATTTTGTTGTTTCGCTTGCTTCTGGAAGACCAATCTTTGTGAAGGTAAATTTGCCACTATCGTCATTATATGCAACTGTGTATTTCTGAACATGTGACTCAACATGTAATTCCTGCTCACCTTCATATACCGTTGCTTGTGCCAAGTTTTGGTTCTTTGTAAAGGCGATGGTTGTAACATCCTGCTTGGCATCTGTCAAAAGCTTTAAGGCAGTAATATGTAGTTTTGCACTTTCTGTAACATTAACATCAGTAGCGTTAAGTGTATCCATTGCCTCTTTTGCAAGGTCAACACCAAGTTTCAAATATCCAGCCTTTTCAAGGTTAATTGTGTTAAATTTATAATCTGCTACACTTGTTGCTGTTCCTTTGTTTGTGAAATCAAAACCACCACCGTTAAAGGTCAAATCTGCGTTTGATATATAGCTTGCATTGGTAACAGTGGAATATCCATTTGTTACCTTTATATTCTGGTTGTTAATCTGTTTGGCAATTTCCGTTGCTGCCTTCAGGTCTATTGTTCCTGTATTTCCAGCTGTGGCTTCACTTACTTGCGTTGCAAGGCTTCCACCGTTAAATGTCAAGGTGCCATCGTTTTTAATTCCGCTTGTTGCAGCAAGCTTGTCTGCATTCGTCTCAAGTGTTCCCTTGTTTGTAATCGTATCTGCTGTCAATGTTCCTGTGTTTGTGACATTTGCATAGTTTGCTATGTTGATTGCCTTTTGGGTAAGGTCTTTGTCATTACTGATGTATGCGAGATTTGTTCCGTTACCAAAGTTTACTGCACCTGTTGCGGAATCATTTATTGTAGCTGCGAGTGCTGCTCTTTGAGTCGTTGAAGTTCCGCCTGTGAAAATCATTGTGCCATTGTCATTTGTTACATTTCCGGTTAAGGCAAGTTTGTCTGCGTCTATCGTTAGGCTGCCAGTGTTTGCAAGGCTTCCGCTACCACTTACTCCAACTCCGGAGGCAAAGGTTGTGCTTCCGCTTGTCACTTCCATAGCACCAGCATTTACCACATCGCTTTTCATGAAGCTCGTGCCGGAAAACTTCACTGTCCCATTTTCATTGGTTGTTACGAATGCATCGCTAAAATTTTGCGCAGTTAGGTTAGAGATGTTTAGGACATCACTTTTTGCCTTGCCTACAATTATACCAGCCTTGCCATTTCCGTCTAGCACATCAGTTCCATCTGCGTTGTTACCGGATAAACTAAATTCTTTGTTTCTTCCTGAGTTGTCAAGCATCCCAAGTCCATCTGCATCCTCTACCGTGTAGGAATCTACCACCTGATAATTGGCTATTTTGCCGGCATCTGCATCCACTGCTTTTACAATCTGCCCTAGCGTGTAGGTTATATCTGCTTCCTTAAAAACATTCATATAACCGATATTTGCCTGCATTTTCTCCTCATCGGAATATGCTTGGCTAAATGTATATTTGTAGCCATCGCTTGTCTGTAACACACTATTTGTAATTTTGAGATTGCTATTTTCCAAATCACCTACAGTCATGTATTGCATCTCTTTTGATGTGCCAGCTGTCCATGCATCACAGTGGGCTTCATTTAATGTGATTTCTCCAAGGCTGATGTTTCCTGTAGCCTTTCCAGTAACTACTATTATGTTATCTGCCTTTATGGCAGTTGCATCCGTTGTTCCAAGCGTTGCAGAGAAGTTGTATACTGCTGCCTTGTCTGCAACGGATGGAGCTGTAAGATTGGCTATTCCAGTGCCCGTCGTAGTTCCTATATTTCCGCTAAGATTCTTTGCCGTAAAATTAACACCGTCACCAAGCTCAACATCACCGCCGGAAATCACTACGTCTTTCCCAAGTGAATTATTTATGGCAAGTGTGCCAGTATTTGCTATCTTTCCGCTTCCTGTTACATCTCCAGTAAGTGTAAACTTGTTTGCGGTTGTTAAGGTAGCACCACTGCCTATGTTGATTTCTCCTGAAAGGGTTGTTCCGGTTCCGCCAGCCGTGATTGTCCCTGTCGCACTATCGGCAAGACTAACGCCTGTTTGGTAAGTAGTTGCATCAAAGGAAAGGTTGAAGCCACCGCCAAGATTTGCCGTAAGCTCTTTGGTAGCGTATGTTTGGCTGAGCTTGTCTGCGTTAATAGTTGATGTCCCCTTTCCAATGGTGTAACCATCTGTATTGCTGAAGTTTGAGGCGTAGTCCGTCATATAGTCAGAACTATCATTCGCATCTTTTCCATATTTTTCAGCAAAGATGAACATTGTATATGTGCCATCAGCAAGGTTTGATACGCCAACAGTTTTACCATCATCACCAGAAGAGGCTTCATCCGAAATTCTTGCATAGTTGACAAATTTTCCAGTGGAATCCTTCACTACCGCCGATACATAATTTGCTTTTTCATCAGTAATTGCTGCCGCTGTGTATTTAACATTCAGGTCGCCATAGGTTACGCTTAAGGGGCTTGTCAGGTTAAGTGTTCCACCTTCTGACGCGGCATTAGCAAGAGAGTCAACCGTATCACCTGTTTTTGTCTGTGTTACAGTTACGTCGGTCGGTGCCTTTATGCCAGTTGGATTTATCTCCGCATCATACACATCCTTCAATGTCATCTTCCAACCGCTTGAACCATCATAGTTATTAGCGATTCCAAACGCACCATTGGTTGAATCGGCGTTTTTGCCGCCTACGGCGGCGGATAAAAACAAAACCGATTCTGGATTCAGATTTAAAGCCGGACGAACGGCATTACTGACCTGGGACACATTGCACTCAGTGACTTTGCCGTCAATGCCGACACGGAACGCACGAGCGCCACCAGAGACAGGCGAGCGCAACCACCAATAGCAAGCACCGGAAGATTCATAAGCCCCGGCTGAATGACCATACATCTGCACTTTCTTTGCTAATTCTGTCGCTGATGCTTTTCTTACATCTGTCAAACTTGTGCCACTCACAAAACCATACCCTGACTCTTGCACTTCATCCCAGCTTAATGAAAATAGCTTGTCTGTTGATACATTATCATGACCTGTTTGGGTTCCTCCTGCCTCGTGCTCCGTGCTCGCTATCGCTCCCCATTCTCCATCGCTAAACGCATCTCCGGCAAAACCTTGACTTGCTGTCCTATTGTTCAGTGTCGTGCGAACCTCTGAACTTATACCGTCATCATCCTTACCCCATACATTTGCGTTTGCTGCAGTCTTATCGGTATTAAACGAATCTGCATATAATCCCTGATCTGAAAGGAGTAGCACTCCTTTGTTATTTGTGCCACTCGTATTTAACGGTGCACTCGTATTTAACGGTGCACTTGTAGATAACACTCGCCACTTGATTGCTGTCTTGTCATAGCTACTAAGTTGGGTTGCATCTTCTCCACTTCTTGCCGTCTGCCAATAGGTACCAAAGTAGATCGTCTCATTATTGGTATGTCCATCTCCATTACCTCCGTTAAAGCTCGTGATGGACTTGAGCCCACTCGCCATTGCCGGCGTCACATATGACGCCACACTACTCACCGCTAACATCACTGCTAGCACTGTTGCTAATAACCGCTTAAATTTGAA
>CALELF010000128.1 GCA_937902895.1 uncultured Synergistaceae bacterium
CACCCGCATAGCGGGTGGTTTTTTGTTTCGCCAAAAGGCGAAACAGGCTAAAGCCATTAAATAAAAACAGCTCGTTCAATATTTAGAACGAGCTGACAATTAATGCATATTATCTTCAAGATATTCTTTTAAAAATTTTGCTGTAAAACCTTTAGCTTTAGCGACTTCTTCCGGCGTTCCCCTTGCCACAAGTTTTCCTCCTGCCTTGCCTCCGTCTGGTCCAAGGTCAATTATATAGTCACTTGATGCCAAGACATCAAGATTGTGTTCTATTGCAAGGACTGAGTGACCATTATCCACGAGCTTATGCAAAAGTTTTAATAATTTTTTTACATCTGTGTAATGCAGTCCGGTTGTTGGTTCGTCAAGCAGATATAGGGTTGGACCTTGAAATTTTTTGGCAAGCTCTGTTGCAAGTTTTACCCTTTGGGCTTCTCCACCAGACAAAGTTGTCGAGCTTTGACCAAGTTTCATATAGCCAAGCCCTGCTTCAGAAATTGTGGCAAGGCGATTTGCAATTTTTGGTATATTTGCAAAGACACGGCTTGCTTCGTCAACTGTCATATTAAGCACATCAGCAATGGTATACCCGTTAAACTTTACTTCAAGCGTTTCTCTGTTGTATCTTTTGCCACCGCAGACGTCACATTTCACGTAAACATCGGGCAAAAAAAGCATTGAAACCTTTGTAACACCATCACCATTGCAAGCCTCGCACCTGCCGCCTTTAACATTGAAGCTAAAACGCCCTGGTGCGTAGCCACGCATTTTTGCTTCTGTCATCTCTGCAAACAATTCACGAATTGCGCTAAAGACTCCTGTGTATGTAGCAGGATTTGAGCGTGGCGTTCTACCTATTGGGCTTTGGTCTATCAGGACAATATTTTTTAATCTATCGGCTCCTGTTATGTTTTTAAATTTTCCAGGCAATGCACGAAATTCACTATCAAAATGATGACGCAATCCCTTGTAGAGTATTTCATACAAAAATGTGCTTTTGCCACTTCCAGAAACCCCAGTTAAACATGTAAAGGTGCCAAGTGGAATTGAAATATCAATGTTTTTTAGGTTATTTTCTGCGCAACCCTTTACCGTTAAAAAACGATTTGATTTTCTGCGATTTTTCGGCTTTTCTATACCGTTTTCTTCGCCTCGCAAGTATTTGCCGGTGTCGCTCGTTTTGACAGTTCCATTGATAAACTCATCAAATTCTCCCTCTGCCGTAATCGTGCCACCATTTTCGCCTGCGCCTGGGCCAATTTCCACAATGTAGTCTGCCGCTTCCATAGTTTCTTTGTCGTGTTCAACAACAAGCACAGTATTTCCAAGGTCTCTAATTGTTTTCAATGTTCCAAGCAATTTGCTTGTATCTCGTGCATGCAGTCCTATGGTAGGCTCGTCAAGCACATACATAACACCGGTAAGGCCAGAGCCAAGCTGTGAGGCAAGACGAATACGCTGGCTTTCTCCACCGGAAAGGGTATCAGCTCTTCTGTCAAGTGATAGGTAACCTGCCCCAATATTTACCAAAAATTGCAGACGTTTTTTTATTTCGTCCATTGCCACGCCAACAATTTTTTGTTCTCTTTTGCCAAGCTTTAAGTTGTTTAACACAGCCAAGTGTTCTTCCACGGACATTGATGTAAGGTCTGCTATGTTGTAATCGCCAAGTCGAACAGCGAGTGCCTCTTTTTTTAGTCTGTACCCACCACAGGTAGCACATGTGTCTTCCACACGATACCGTTCAAGTTCTTCCTTTAACTGCTCAGACTCTGTTTCTCCATATCTTTTTTCAAGCCAAGGAATAAGCCCAATGTATTTGCCCGTGTAATTTCTTTCAAATGTATTTGCTGTAAAGACAAGTTCCAACGGTGTGTCATCACCATAGAGCAAAGCGTCCTGCACTTCTTTTGGAAGCTCACAAAAGGGCATATCAAGATGCCAACCTTTTTTTTCTGCCAACATATTGGCACGCTCAAGCATATATTTTGTATTTTTCCACGGCACAAAAGCACCATCTGCCAAGGTTTTTTCAGGATCAACAGCGATTTCAGGCGAAAAATGTGAGTGAAAGCCAAGCCCAGCACAATCTGGACAAGCTCCAATAGGTGCGTTAAAAGAAAAAAGTCTTGGTTCAATTTCAGGCAAGCTAATTTCACAATGGGGGCAAACATAATTTTCTGTAAATCCCTGCTCATCTTCCCCATTTGTAATGACAACAAAGCCAGAGGAAAGCTTTAACGCCATTTCAACGGCTTCCGTGAGTCTTGCCCTGTTTTCCTCACGCAATTTCATTCTGTCAATCACACAATCTATCGTGTGCTTTTCATTTTTCTCAAGTTCTATTTCTTCATCAAGACGATAAAGGGCACCATCAACACGGACACGAGTGTAACCCTTTGATGCAAGTGAAGCAAACAAATTTTTATACTGTCCCTTCTTTGCTCTAACCATTGGGCTCAAGACATGGACAGCACTTTCTTCCTTGCCTTTGAAAATCTTGTCAACGATTTCATCAACGCTATATTTTGTAACAGCTCTTCCACAAGACGGGCAATAGGGTTTTCCAGCTCTGCCAAAAAGTAAACGAAGATAGTCATAGATTTCTGTCACTGTTCCAACAGTGGAACGAGGGTTGTGGCTTTTACCCTTTTGCTCAATGGAAATTGCAGGAGACAATCCCTCAATTTCATCTACAAGTGGTTTCTCCGCCATTCCTAGAAATTGTCTTGCGTAACTGGAGAGAGATTCCATATATCGCCTTTGTCCCTCTGCGTAGATAGTATCAAATGCAAGAGAGGATTTTCCAGAACCAGATGGACCAGTCATCACGACCATGCTATTTTTTGGCAATTTACAATTGACATTTTTCAAATTGTTTTGCCTAGCCCCAATAATTTTTATATATTTCTGCTCCGTTTGCTTACGCTCGTCTATTTTTTTGCTCATCTTTTCCTGCAACCTCATAAATTTATCGGTTCATTTTATGTGTTTAGCCATTGTAGTATCCTTTATGTATAAAATCAAGCGTTAATTCACTCATTTGCCAAGAAATATCACTTGCTAAAATGTCATTTGCCCCATACACGTGAACTAGACGAAACAAACAAAATGTGATATTCTTACCCTCGTTTTTGAGAAACATTACATCTTCCAAGTAATAAATATTGGAGAAACACTAGTCACCTTGTGACAGAAAAGAGGAGAAAATTATGACAAGTAGCGCAGGATGGATTTTGGCAGCATTTGTTTTGTATCTTGGACTTATGATAATCATCGGATTATTTTACGCCAAGCAGAATACTAATGCAGAGGATTACTTTTTGGGTGGTCGTGGTTTAACTGGGCCTGTTGCAGCATTATCTGCTCAGGCTTCTGATATGAGTGGTTGGCTACTCATGGGACTGCCAGGTGCCGTTTATGCTTTCGGCACAGGGCAATCATGGATTGCAATAGGACTTTTTATTGGCACTGTTGCAAACTGGTTATTTATTGCAACACCTTTGAGACTTTACACAATTAGAGCAAATAATTCCTTAACGTTACCGACATATTTTGAAAATCGTTTTCATGACAAAAGAAGAATTTTACTCGGCATTTCTTCTATAACAATAGTAATTTTCTTTCTTGTCTATACAGCTTCTGCATTAGCCGCTGGTGGAAAGCTTTTCACGTCTATATTTGGCATCAATTATCATGTAGCACTCACCATAGGTGCGGTTGTAATTTTGGCATATACATTTATGGGGGGCTTTTTGGCAGTTTGCGCCACAGATTTCATTCAGGGAATGTTGATGCTTGTGGGACTTTTAGTCGTTCCTATTGTTGCTTATGTTGCCCTAAATGGCAATATAATTGAATTGCTAAACGCCACAAAGGTCGCAGGCGGAGCAAAAGGATATCTAGATTTATTCGCCAACGGAGAACGGCCATATACACTGATAGAGATAATATCACAACTTGCTTGGGGGCTTGGATATTGTGGTATGCCACACGTAATTGTCCGCTTTATGGCTGTCAAGAATGAAACTGAACTGAAAAAATCTAAATGTATAGGAATTTTTTGGGTTGCGTTATCACTTTTTGCCGCCTGTGCAATTGGTGTAATTGGTCGTGCTTTCTTGGCTCCAACTGTATTAGAAGGTGGCGATTCAGAACGTGTATTTATAGAAATGATATTAAAATTGTTTGTTCAAGTTAACAATGCACCTATCATTGGTGGATTATTCCTCTGCGGAATTTTGGCAGCTATTATGTCAACAGCAGACTCACAGCTTTTAGTTTCTGCTTCTTCCGTAGCGGAAGATATCTACAAGGGGATTATCAAAAAAGATGCAGATGACAAAACAGTGTTAAAAATCAGCCGTATAACTGTCATGGCAGTTGCAATATTAGCATACATTATTGCGCTTGATCCAAATTCTTCCATCATGAAATTAGTTTCTGATGCTTGGGCAGGACTTGGCGCTTCCTTTGGTCCAACAGTTCTGATGTCACTATTTTGGAGAAGATGTAATTTTTATGGTGCAGTCTCTGGCATAATTTCCGGCGCTCTAACAGTTATTGTGTGGGATTATATTCCTCTTTGCAACGGTGTCACTCCCTCAAGTGCGACAGGGCTCTATTCACTGGCAATAGGGTTTGCAATATCACTTCTCTTTGTCATTATAGGTAGTCTCCTTACCCCTGCACCTTCTGAGGAAATTCTTCAAGAATTCGATGATGTAAAGAACAGAAGAGTAATTTAGCAATAATCATAAACAAGGGAGCAAGATTTCATGCAAAACATAAAAAAACAAAACACGTGTGAGGATGAAATTCGCCTTGTGCCTGTAACTCTAGAATATCCACATATTGAACGTTTGCTTGACATTCGTGACGAAGCCTTTCCGCCAAACGAACGGATTGATTCACGCGATATATCCAACTACACCGAGGAAAACGGTTGGATTTTTCTGGCGATTGAAAACCAAAATGAGCCTGTCGGCTTTACCCTATGGTATGATTGTGGTGAAAATATGCTTTTCGGTCTTTATATTGCCATAGCACATGAATTTCAAAATAAACATTATGGTACACGCACATTTAACTTGTTAATGGACGAATATTTCAAGGGAAAAATCCTTTTCGGTTGCACAGAGGCACTATTGCCGAAGGCAGACAATTATCAACAACGACTCGACCGTGCACGGTTTCATAAACGTAGCCGATTGTTCTTGCATGATGAAATTATAGACGGGGGTCCCTTCGGAAAGTTTCAGTTTGTTTGCTCAGATCCGTCTGTGCCACATGAACAATTGCTCGAAAAATTTTGTGAGTTCATGCCACCTTCGTTACTAGCTAATCTAAAAATATAAAATACAAACGCAAAAATAAAAATGCGATGAGAATTTACCTCATCGCGTTTTTATTTTAATTATTGTCTTCGTCTGTATCTTCTTCGTTTTTTTCATCATCAAGATTATATTTTTTTCTGTAATGTCTTGTTAAACAAATGAAGGTGAGAAGCGCAACACAGCTAAACACCATGGCAAGCCAAAAATACTGCCAAAGGGAAAAGCCTGTTTGAGCAAGGCGTGAATTCGCCACAAGCAATCCTCGCCTTCCGCTTGGTGTGACATATGAAAGCATGGATAACAAAAACAAAATCAAAAAAAATATGCTGAGTAATCTTAATATTTTTTTCATTTTACTTACGCTTAAAGACTATCCTTTTGCTATCAGAAGTTCTAGGTCTGCTCTCTGCATAATTTTTGCCATAAGAACGGTCTGCTCCATAGCCTTTATCTCTATTTCTTGAATACACTTGGCGTTCTGTTATCGGAGTAACTTCAGCCACATCAAGTCCTTCTCTCACCATGCGTTGATGACGACGTTTCATAAGATCTATACAGTCGTGAGAAAGCTCAACAACAGAGCTTGTGTCGCGTAATCTGATGTTGCCAACATCGTCTCTGCCAACACCGAGGGAACGGCAAATTGCACCCAGCAAACGTCCGACATCCCAACCATCGTCTTTACCAATGGCAAATTGCACACGGATTCCGTTTACCATGTTGGAACGAATGTAGGAGCTGGAATCCTTCCTGTTATCTCTTGTGTCGTTTTGCTGACGACGTTTTGCTCTGTCCATTTCTGCTTGAACATCAGCTCTAATTGAAAATCCAGACGGCTCTGAACCGTAGGTCTTGGCAAGAAGCCCAGAAACAATCATGGGGAGTTCCTCACGAGTCAACAATTCACTTGCCCATTCTTGAAAATCATCTGTTGAGAGGGCATATTCAATGATATTTTGCTCAAAACGAATTTTTGCTTGGTTTTCTATTTCTGAGGCATCTGGAGCTGGCTGCCAATCTATATGTAATTTTGAATGGGCTTGAGCCAACATAATTTTGAATTGACGTGCTTCACGACTCGTCAAAAGAATAAGGTTGCTACCTTCGTGTCCGGCTCTCCCCGTTCTTCCGCTCCTGTGAACAAAGGACTCAAGACTCTGTGGCAAACCAAACTGCAAAACGTGGCTAACTGCATCTATGTCAAGTCCACGTGCTGCGACGTCTGTCGCGACAAGTATTTGCACTCTACCAGCTTTCAAGGCAGAAAGAGAGGCGCTTCTTTCTCTTTGGCTCATGTCTCCGTGAATTGCCGTTGCCTTGAAGCCAATGTCGCACAATTTTTCTGATATATCCTGTGTTTCAACCTTTGTGCCACAGAATATTAACGCCTTGCTTGGAGCTTCCCAAATAAGCACATTTGTCAGTCCTTCAAAACGTTTGTGAGAGGGAATAATATAAGCCTTTTGTGTAATATCCGTGTGGGTGGTTACGTCAGATACAAGTGAAATTCTCTTTGGTGCGTCTAAATATTGCTTGGAGAGTTTATAAACTTCCTCTGGCATTGTAGCAGAGAAAAGCCACGTTCTTTTTGCATTCGTAGCGTTTGACAAAATCCCTTCAAGCTCATCATGAAATCCCATATCCAGCATGTTGTCGCCTTCGTCTAGCACGACGCTCTGCACATCTTCCAAATTCAAGGTGCCACGACGAATATGGTCAAGCACACGTCCCGGTGTGCCAACAACAATGCAGGCACCGTCTCTCAAGGAACGAATTTGTCTTTCTATATCCATACCACCAACGAGGGTGGCAATCCTTGCATGCCATGGGGCATTCTTGCCCTTCATTTCAGAGCTGAGCCATGCAAATTCATGTGCTGTCTGCTGTGCAAGCTCACGGGTTGGAGACAAAACTAAAATTTGCGGTGTTCTTTCATCACAATTCAGTGAATTCAAGAGTGGAAGGGCAAAAGCAAGCGTCTTTCCACTGCCGGTGCGTGCCTGGACAATGATATCTGTTTCAAGTAAATTCTCCTGCTCCAATACTGCTCGCTGAACAGGCATTGGTTCTGCAAAACCTTTTTTCGCCAATGCACGTCTTAATGGAGCAGAAAGGTCATACATATCAAACGTGAATGGCTCTTTTTCTGCCTCTTGTTCTTTATTTTCTACTTCCTTGTTTTCTTCAAATAACTTAAACATACTAACTCCTTTGATACAACTAAAAATACTTGGATAGTATATACAAAAACGTGGATTTGTCAAATGTGTCTCCCATATTATACAGAAATAACTAGAAGGAAATATTGTTTTTTCAAAAACTTGTGATATCATACTCGACAATGACTTTTTCAGAAGGAAGAGCAACAATGAATAAGGTAACAAAAAAAATTAAGGCGTTTCTTTCCCCCGGCGCGCAAAATTTGACACGGGGAGCTATCAGACCCCAACTAACACGTTTCGCAGTACCACTTGTTTTAGCTAATCTACTACAAGCTTTGTATGGTGCTGTTGACATGATAGTGGTGGGACATTTCACTGACCCAGTTGGGTTATCTGCCGTGGCACTTGGCGCAGAATTTATGCACACTATTTCATCATTTATTATAGGATTTTGTATGGCAGCCACCACAATGGTGGGAAACTATTACGGCGCAGGAAAAATAAAGGAGATAAAAAAAACTATCTCCACACAATTATCTTTTTCGCTTTTATGTGCAATTTTTCTTTCATGCCTAGTTTGCTTCAACATAAATAAATTTGTGAGCTTTCTAGGCACTCCGCAAGAAAGCTTTTCTGTAACAAGAGATTATGTCTTTATCTGTTCAATTGGGCTTGTCACAGTGCTTTTTTACAATGGTATTGCTGCGGTCTTTCGTGGTTTTGGTGATTCAATATCACCACTCATATTTGTCGGCGTATCATGCATACTGAATATTTTTGGCGACCTGTTGCTTGTTGGTGTTTTTCATCTTGGAGCTGCAGGAGCTGCCTATGCCACTGTTGTTTCACAAGGGTTATCCGCATATTTGGCTTACCACTATGCAAAAGCTAGAGATTATCAAATCAGTAGCGGAAGAAAATTATTCAAAATGCACCGTGAAAAACTCGTGCGCATTTTACGGCTTGGTCTGCCCAGTGCTGTCCAGTTTAGTATTGTAGGGCTTTCTTTTATTTTTATTGTTAGACAGGTGAGTCAATTAGAGGGTGTTGCCGGAGCTGCTGGCTGTGGCATTGTGACAAAACTTGATGGTTTTGCGATGTTACTTCCTATGAGCTTTAGTCTTGCAACAAGCGCAATGGTTTCTCAATGCATAGGCGCAAGAAAATACATTAGAGCAAGAAATGTCCTAAAAGAATCCATAATACTCTGTGCTTCTTTTGGCATAGTAATTCTTGCTGCTCTTGAGTTATCCCCAGAATTTTTTATCAATATTTTTACAAATGAATCGGAAGTTGTCCTAAAAGCCGTTCAATATTTAAGGTCTTTTGCTTTTGACGTCTTGCTGGTATGTTTTGTTTTCTCTTTTGGTGGGTTCTTTATGGGCACTGGTCGCACAGAAATTCCAATGATAGTCGGCATCTTAACAGCAATCATTAGAATTGGTGCAAGCTATATGTTAAGCAACATTAAAAATCCCACCATGACCACTCTTGGTTTTGCTCCTCCTCTTACATCACTCATACAAATTTTCATATTCGTTATTATATTTTACTGGCAGACAAGAAACGTAAGTTTAATCTCTAAAAACAAACAACCTAACAATTAAAATTGAGTAAGAAGCTATTAACACCTATAGTTTGTAAAATTCCTATGTCAACCACAAATAAAAATGTCTGGTTGATTGTAAAATCAACGAACATTGGAAATTTGCATCAAAAATGCAGATTTTGGAATTTTTTAGAAGCTTTTTTATTATTTCAGTAACGACTAGATAATACTTTACAAAAATTGCAATCCCCTAAAAAAGCAATTCCCCTATTTACTAGTCACCCTAACAAAGAAAGGACAGACTTTTATGGTCTGTCCTTTC
>CALELF010000129.1 GCA_937902895.1 uncultured Synergistaceae bacterium
AATTTTAGCGTAAATTGATATAAAAATCTTCAATATTTAACCGCCGAAGTAATATAAATCATTAAGCTTATCAAATCTTTCCAATTCAATGAGCTTTTTTTGAGCATCTTCTTGTGCATCATACATTCCAAAAATAATATTATCGGCTCCGATAACCAACAAACCTCTTTTCCGTTTTACGAAATCTTTGCATATTTTCTCGGTGAGGCTTATACCATTACCTTTATGTTTTTCACACTCGCAAAAAGTAGTAATAAATGTGCATTTAATCACACTGCAAAACGCACAATCTACACAGTATTTTTCCTGCTTTTTATGCATCTGTTTTCCCCTTTAACTCCTTCCTTAATTCCTCTATATCCTTATCTAATTCTTTTTCGAGTTGCTTTAGGTTTTCCAAATGCTTATTTAGCTCTATAATTTTTGGAATTATAAATTTTTCTTCAAACCAGCAGTTTAGTTTTAATATAATATATTGCACATATAAACCACCTATTATGATAAGTCCTACACTGCAAACTCCGCCAATCGCCATACCCATAATTATTTCCTCCTCAAGTTTCTCATTTTTTTAATAATTTTCTTTAACCATTACACGAGGTGAATTTGCTATAAAACTTTTGTTAGAGCCTTTTAGTTTTACTTCTCCACAATCAATTTCATCACCATTAGCATAGATTTTAACTTTGTAGCATCTAGCATTGTTTTCTCTCATAGCTTTTTTAGCTTCCGTAAGGTCATAAAATCTCTCAAAATAACCTGTTTCTCTGTTAATAACCGTATATTCTGTCATTTTTCCTGCTCCTTTCGTTTATTGTGCACAGTCGCCACGAGGAACAATGCAACAATCTTCTCCAAAAATTTCTGTTATATAGCTTGACATTTCGTTGTCTCCATAGATTTTGTAAAGTTTTTTGGCAATTTCTACTACTTGATTATAAAGTTGTTTTTTATACTTACTATCACAACAATCAAAAGCTACTACCACCAACTTAACAATATCTTCATTCGTTATTACTTTGTCTTGTAATATTTCCTTCTCTTTTGCCTTTGCCATTATTTCGCCTCATCATACACATTTTTTTTATTACTTTGACTTATTAACTTGCCAATGTATATGCCAAGTTCTCGCAAATTCATTCCTGTTATACCTTCAAAAACCCCACAAAAGAATGGAGAAATACCCCAAATAATTCCCAAGGCGACAACAAACAATATGTGTTTTTTCATTTTATTCCCCCTTGCTTCTATATTCTATATCGCATAATCTCTTCCACAATTCCAAATGGAATTTACATAGCAATTCAACTTGGGTAATATTCAAGTTGTCTTGCTCCGCCAAATCTTTTATTATTTTTTCTGCCACAACATTTACTTGATGCTTTGTAAAACGCATTGTTTTCCTACTCTTTTCTCTGTCTAAAATTGTTATTTTCTTCTTGTTCTTCTGTTACAGCCACTTCCCTTGCCTTGATAGCCCCGTTTACGTTTTCAATCGCCTCAAGAAGGACGTCTAAAAATTCCATCTCATTTTCTAGCAGATAAAACCACCAACCAAGTGAAAAAGCCTTCTTACACCTTTGCTCTTCCTCCGCATTTACACCCCAGTTTTCTGTTGATAAATGAAATTTTTGAAAAAATTCTTCGCTCGCTTTTTCTCCTCTTACATGCATTTCTTTATACAAACCATTTCTTTCCATTTTTTCTTCTCCTTTTTTATTCAGTTATTGTCACGCTATTACTTCCCATTTCTCGTGACATTGCAATTCTTGTTCAATTTTAATCAATGCTTGTTCTCGCTCATCAGGTGGTGTTACCAGTCTCATACCATCAAGATAAGCTAATGCCCCCACCCATCTCCTAGATGTTACAAGTTGTTCTGCTCTTAAAACAAATCTTTGTGGTATCCAGCCCCAATTTTTTTCACTCGGTTGTGCTTTATCCTGCTTATTATTTGTTTCGGTCTCTTGCGGACGATTAACAGGAAAGACATCTTGCCAGTTGTTTATAATGCTCGTTTCAAGCTGTTTTATTCTTTCCAAATCGTTCTTAAACTCATTTCCAAGTAGTTTTTTGACCATCAGCTTTACCGCATACGATGTCATAGGCTTTTTGATAGCCTTGCGGTATTCAATGAACTTTCTCATTGTTTCAGCAACAGAAGGTGATAGAGGTTTTAACGGATCGCCATCTTCTGCGGTTATGTTTTTTTGCTTTTGAAGTTGAGAAGAAGAAATATCTATGTGTTTATTTTTATTTAATATATATTTATTATTATTTAATATTGGGTGAAGAAACTTCAACGACGTCGTTGAAGTTTCTTCAACACCTTGTGGAATTTTCTTCACCAACCTTGTTGAACTTTCTTCAACAAGTGAACTTTTTTCACCTAGTGAAGTTTCTTCAACAAGTGAACTTTTTTCACCACTAGTAGTTTTAGAATTTGTGTTATTATCTTCTTGCAAATATATATCTTCTACGATGGTATATTCATAAGTATTTGTCTCAAAATGACGCTGTCCTTTAACAATAAACCCTTTTGCTATGAGTTTTTTTATTGCTTCAAAGATAGCTCTTTTACTTACATCCAACCTCTTTGCGAGAAAATCTAACGACCCCCAAAATCCACCCATTCCTAATCTTGAGTATCCAAAGATAACTGCATAGACTTGGAGTTCTACACCAGCTAGATGTAAATCCTGCATCATAAAGTCGTGTATAATAATATATGCACCACTTTCGTTTATACGCTCTAAAATGTTTAATTTCTGTAACATAAGCTTTCCTCCCAACTTACTCATTAAAATTTATTGCTCTTGCATAAAATTCATATTTTCCGAAATCATTTTTATCCTCGGACTTGAAAATAAGCTTCATTTTTTCTAGCTTTTTTAAGTTTATCTGCACACCTCGTTTGGTATTGCCTGTCTTTTGGGTTAAATAACCTAAGCCTTCGGAAAAGCAACCATATTGCTTACAAAAAGCATAAATGACTGCGTAAACCAATAGAGTGCCACCAACTAAACCCAATCTGCTTATCATCCAGTCATAAACAAAAAAGCCCTCATTGTTCAAATTTTGTGCATTGCTCAATTTTTGAGCATTGCTCAATTCCTGTGCACTGCTCAATTTTTGTGCGTTGCTACAATGTTGTTCATTGCTCATTTTCTTTCTCCTTGATTCTTTTTTCTCTACGTTCTTCTTGTGTAATAACTTCTAAACCACGTCTGATACAATACTCATTGCACTTAAGCTTTGACTTGTTTCTATATACTACTTTGTCTCCCAATCCATAAAAGTTAGTGCATCGCATAACCTCATAATAGGATAAACAAGTGCCTTGCCCAAATTCAGTTCTTTTTTGAATTATGTAAAACATAATTTTTCCTTCTTGTTTTAATTTCTGTGCACTGCTCAATTCTTGTGCATTGCTCATTTTCTTACTCCTTGATTTATTTTTTCAAAGTAGAAACACTTATCCCAATTTTTTACTTCCACACTTCCATAACGTTCTGCGATTCTAAAGACAACATTGTTTTGTCTTAATCTTTCTGCTATACCATTTATATACTTTCTAAATATATCTAATGACATAGAGTGTTTGTAATGGTTACACGATTTGCACGCAGGAAGTAAATTTTCCATTGCATTTACATTAAACAATATGTCGTTTTCTTTTGAATAAATACTTACGATGTGGTCAACTTGCATTTCTCTTATATCTATTTCAACACCACAGTAAGCACAATGCCCGTCACACTTAGCATATATTTTCTTTCTTTCCTCTTGAGTAAATACTCTTCTTTTATTTCTTGCTGTTTGAGCATTACTCATAGCCTTTACCTCACATATTGTCTATCTAACACCTTTTGTGCATTAACTTCTGTCAATAACCAGTTGATAGACATACACCATCTGTTTCTGTTTTCGCCAGTAAGGTAAGGTAATTGCTCTTGTGTTGCCTTAAAAAGTTCTTCATACCATTCTTTCGGCTTATTCAGTCTTTCTACCAAGATTTTTAATGCCGTTTGAGAAATATTTGTTTTTGGCACTTGATTTTGAAACGTGTTACTGATATAATCTAACAGTGATGGTTGCTCGGTGTTCACCGTAGCAACAATTTCATCTGTTTTAATTCTTTCCTTCATTTTTAGATTTAACGGAGACACGTCGGGGTTCTCCGTTTTTTTGTTATCTTCATCAAAAAAACAAAAAGTTCTTTTGTTAAACGCAACATTTTTTACTTTTATATAATTATGTTTTTCAAGATTTTTTACAGCTTTTGCAACAGTATTTCTTGACATATTAAGAATACTAGCAAGCTTTGTAACCTCAACATTAAGGTTTTTTAAGCCAACAAAAACAAGTTTCTCAACTGAGCTTATATTATCTGCTGTGATTATTTCTACTGGTATCTCTATTGTTTCGCCACTTAATAGAGGGGGGTGCAGATTCGTTTCTGCAACCTCTTTTTTTGTTGGACTTTTTTCTACAATACCAATAAGACTAGCTACTACATTGTGATGATTACTCATCTTTCAACACCTCTTTCACGAATTGTTTGTAATCTAGTGA
>CALELF010000130.1 GCA_937902895.1 uncultured Synergistaceae bacterium
ACGGTGGTGTGAGAGGTCGGCTACTCAAATAATGGGTAGCCTCCTACTCGATTGAGCTTTATGTTCTATATGGCAGAAAACAAAAAAGAAAAAACATTCACTTTGATGTAGTAAATTAAAAAATTAAAAATATGAATTTTATGTAGCACATGAGGTTATTTCATATATTGTTTTAATTCGTTATAAAAATTTTCTCTCGTTCCTGCCATGATGATAATGATTATTCTGTTTTCTGCATATTCAACTGTGTATGCCAATTCATAATTTATGCCGTGGTAGTAAATATCATAACCATACACACCTGAGAGATCTCCTTTTTTAGCTTCACCAATCGAATAATCCTCGCTTATTTTATCTATTGCGTTTTTATATAAAGTCTTTAATTTCTTATCTCTTAGCTTTTTTAAGAACCTCGCTGCTGGTGGAAGAAATCTAACTTCTGCTTTCGCCATCACTTCTTCTCCGCACAAAATACATCTTCGTATGAGGTGTAACCTCCTTCAGCAGTTGCGGCTTTTTTCGCCTCCTCAAGTAATGCTTCAACAGCTGGACGAACTTTAGCCTGCTGTTTCTTAAACTCATCAAGCAGTTTATTCCCAGAGAGTCCCTTTGCTATGAGGTCAGCCAAAATTTGTTCTGCAAACTCTCCTCCAGCATTTGTTTTAGTGGGACGAATTACAAGCTCATTTTCTCTAACGATGCACTCTGCCTCGCTAGCAAAGCCAAGAAGGTTGAAAAACTTTTGTGGAATTGTAATTTGCCTTTTTCTAGAGATGCTAACAATTTTTCTTTTTATTCCTAAGGTGTTTTCTGTAAAAGTTGTCGTTGGCATGGTGAATCTCCTTTTTATGTATTTCAAAGAAAAGCAGATTTCTTTGTTTCTTTGTTGTTTGAATATACTATTATTTTTTGAATATGTCAAATATATTTTTAGAATAAATAGAATAAATTGTAATTGCAACTTGCAAAAGTTTTATTTTTTTTGTAAAATCAATCTCGTGGGTGTATAGGCAGGATTTGAAACACAAAAAATTTTAAATGGTGGAGGGAAGTGCGATGAAATTTTGCGGTAAAAATAGTGGCAACAGAAATGTTAAAAGTGCAACAAATACAGTGATACCAACACTTTGCCCCCCCCCCATTGTGTCACATAAAAAGAGGCATACTAGGCGAAGTTTTAGAGTTTTATGTAAATAACAACACGAGGTATAGAAAAATTTTCTGATTTTCTGTGCCTTGTGTTGTTGTGTTTTGTAAGGCAAAAAGGCGGGCTTTACAAGTAAAGCCCCTACTGGCTTATGGCAACAAACCAGGAAATAATGGCGTAATGCCGATATTTTACAAATACAAAATTTTATTTCATAAGGAGGTTTTTATGATGAAAAAATTCACAAAAAGAAATCGTTTTAAGCGATTGGCACGGGTTGCTTTGTGCCTTTTGCTTTGTGTCAGCATGCTTGGTACGACGGGGATTTTTGGAGCGGTGCAGGCATTTGGTGCACAGGAGCACAAGTATCAGCTAGTAGATGATAGTGAGCATCCTTCCGACACTTATGGTCATGTAAGTTGGAAATTTAATGAAAACACAGGTGAATGGCAAAAAGGACATTTTAAGATTGTTACAGCGGACGGACTTCATTGGGGGCATTGGACAGAAGAAATTGGCCTAGAGAATAAAGGTGAAAAATATTACATTTGGCACACTGCAACAAGTGACACTGACATAAACAAGTTAGATGACACTGGCGTAGAGTTAAGTAATGCCGATATTATTGTTTATTATGATAAAACAAACCTTGCTACCACACGTAAAACCGCTTATAACCAAGAGACTGCTTTTGTGGGTATATCTACAGCCCAGCATGGGGCAGCACTTTACCTGCTGAATGTTAGTCTTAATGAGGCGTCATTCACTGCAGATTTTATAGGTAACTCCTCTGCGATGGATACTTATGCCAATGGTGGAGCATTTTATCTTGCTTCTAAAGGCGCAATAAAATCTATCACAGGAGATTTCATAGGCAACTCCGCGGTGACTGATAGAGGAGCCAGTGGTGGAGCGCTTTATTCCAATCCTAACAGCAACAACCTCTCAATAGGTTCTATTACAGGAGATTTCATAGGCAACTATGCGTTGGTTGTGCTTAGCAGTGGTTATGGCACAGCCCAAGGTGGAGCGATTTTTAACAGTAGTGCGCCTTCTGGTTCGTCTACTGCTGTTGCAACAACAATAGGCAATATCATAGGAGATTTCATCGGCAACTACGCGTCGGTTGTGTATAGCAGTTTGCGGGCCACAGCCCAAGGTGGAGCGATTTTTAACAGTAGTGCGTCTTCTCGTTCTGCTTCTGGTGAGGTAATAATAGACAGTATCGTAGGAGATTTCATAGGAAACTATGCGTTGGCTGCGTCTGACAGTAGTAATGCCGATGCCTACGGTGGAGCGATTTTCAGTGCTGCTGAGTCGTCAGGTTCGTCTACTGCTGTTGCAACAATAGGCAATATCGTAGGAGATTTCATAGGCAACTACGCGTTGGTTGCGTCTGACAGTAGTAATGCCCGTGCCTACGGTGGAGCGATTTATAATAATCGTGGTACAATAGGTACAGTAAATGAAGATGGTAGCGTAACGGGAGGAATCACAGGGGATTTCATAGGCAACTACGCGTCGTCTACCAATGATGCCTACGGTGGAGCGATTTATAACAGTGGCACAATGACAATCACTACTGGGGCGAAGGATACAGAGGGAGTAAAGGACATCACCTTCAGTGGCAACTATGTATCTGCATCAGACTCCACAAAAGCACTTGGTGGTGCAATCTATAATGCAGCAAAATCGACAGTGAATTTATCTGCTTCAGCAGGACACTCCATCACCTTTGTAGGTGACGAAAACAATGCCGTGGTGGATAGCGTGCACAACG
>CALELF010000131.1 GCA_937902895.1 uncultured Synergistaceae bacterium
TATTTTTTCGGTTTTTTTCCATGAAATCCTGCATATTGCAATTTATGCATTTTTTTAATAAAAACATGTTGAATTTTCTGCACTTTTTATTATAATTTATATTGAAAAAACTGCGGGAGGTAAAACAATGCTAAAGCGAAAAGCTTATGATTCACTTTTTGCATGGAAAAAACAGTTCAAAGGAACAAGATCAGCGATGCTCGTTGGAGCCCGTCGTGTAGGCAAGAGCACCATTGCAGAGGAGTTTGCACGCAGAGAATACCGCTCATATATCCTTATTGATTTTGCAAATATCACAAAGGAAGAAAAAGCAATATTTGATGATATTGCGAACCTTGACGATTTTTTTCTCCGTCTGCAAGCAATAAAGAGGGTGAATTTGTATAAGCAAGAATCCGTCATAATATTTGATGAAATTCAATTGGCGCCAAAGGTTCGGCAAGCCATAAAATATCTAGTAAAAGACGGTCGTTATGATTACATAGAAACAGGCTCGCTCATATCCATCAAAAAAAATGTAAAAGATATCCTCATACCATCGGAAGAATACAAAATAAATGTATATCCCATGGATTATGAAGAATTTATGTGGGCACGTGGCGATGACACATATCAAGTCTTAAGCTCCTTGCTTGAAAAAAATAAGCCTATTGGGGAAGCTATCAACAGAAAATTGATGAAAGATTTTCGCATATACATGGCAGTTGGAGGAATGCCCCAGGCAGTGGTAGCATATCTAGAGAAACAAAATTTTAATGAAATTGACATGGTTAAGCGGGGCATATTGTCACTTTATGCCGAAGATTTCCACAAGATTGACCCCAGTGGTAGAATCAGCATGATGTTTAACGCTATTCCTAGCCAATTAGCTCTTGGCAAAGCACGGTTTGTATTGTCAAACGCCACATCAAAAAGGGCTACGTCTAAAGATGAAAATTTGCTTTCTGAGCTAATAGAGTCAAAGACAGTTATCCCCTGTTACAATGTCCACGAACCAAGTCCATTCTTGGCACAAACAAAGGATCTAAAAAATTTCAAGCTATATTTAGCAGACATAGGGCTCTTCACCACTATGCTATTTGCAAATGAAAATCGTGCTTATGAGGATATATATGTAAAACTTTTGGGTGACAAGCTTAGTGCAAATTTGGGTTATCTGTATGAAAATACGGTAGCGCAAATCATCAATTCAAACGGAAAGGAACTTTTTTTTCACACATGGAGTGAAAAAGAAAAAACACACAAATATGAAATTGATTTCCTACTTGGTTTGGGCTCAAAGATAATTCCAATAGAGGTTAAGTCCTCTGCTACAAAAAATTATCACTCTATTACACAATTTTCTCATAAATATTCATCTCTTGTGGCTAGGCAAATTCTTTTTTCGCAAAAAGACATCGGGCATAAGGATGTGCTTAACTTTTTGCCAATCTACCTAGCTCCTGCATTTTTAGACAAATTGAGGTGGCTATAAAAGACATTAGCCATAAAGAACATAAAGAGCATAAAGGCGGGGAGTTGTTAGCATAGCTAACAACTCCCCGCGTGTTTTTTGTCGGAGTAGCCGACAACTCTATGTCCTTTATGTTCTCTATGACTAAACAAAGTTTTATGTTATAATAACGCTTGCAGAGGCGTATCGTAAACGAGGCGGTTTGCTCCCTTTTCTTGAAGGGAGGTGGTGACATGACAAAAGACGTGTTGACTTTATCAATTTTTATTGATGTTACCCGTTCTATTGTTGGTGTTATCCTTCTCATTATCTTTTGGATAATTACGAGAAGATAAAGAAAGACCGCCTTGCTCCGGTAAGCAAGACGGTTTAATACTTTAAACGTTTTGTTACAGGGGGCAAATCGTTTCAACGATGCCCTCTGCTGTTATTATATAAGGAAAATTATTTTTGTCAAATATATTTTTAACCATAAAGAACAAGGCAAGCCCTTTTGGATTGAGAATTGAGAGTTGAAAATTGAGAATTTTTGTGTGCCACTGCGTGGCACGAATTAGAGTGAGGCATAGCCTCACTAAAAATCGTTTTTGCAAAGCAAAAACACCGCAATTTTCCATTCTCCATTTTCAATTCTGTTATGAAGTGACTTTTGTCAAGAGTAAAATTCGTAGAAATTTACCAGTA
>CALELF010000132.1 GCA_937902895.1 uncultured Synergistaceae bacterium
ACCCACATAAATCGTTAGAAAATTTTCATCCCACACTTTTCCGTGAAGAACCAAAATTTAATACCGAAATTTAGCAAAAATCCAACAAGCCTTCCATACTCTATTGTGCGAAGAAAACACTTTATTCCATCGATTTCATTAAAAATTCCAATGCGATATATCACCATAGGGTTTTTATCGTAAGTTTTTCTTGTATTAACTCCGAGATTTGTTGTAACACCTTCCTTGTATCCGTATTCCTTAACGAGGTTAACAATCTTTTCGTTGTATAGTCCACATGGGTAAGCGATGCTTTCAACATGTGTCTTAAAGCGTTGTTCTAATAGACGCTTGGATTCTGCCAATTCTCTCTGATAGTCTTCTTCTTGAATTGATGTCAAATCACAATGGCTCATAGTGTGAGAGCCTATTCGCATTCCCGCTTTTAGCATTTCTTTTATTTGAGCATCGTCCATATATTGAGCAGATCCCCCCATATAACTATGGGAACCTATAGCGTCAGGGATAATATAAAAAGTTGCAGTTGCCGCGTATTTTTTCAAAATGGGAAATGCGTAAGTATAGTTATTAAGGTATCCATCATCAAATGTAATTGCAATATAGTTTTTTACGTCTTCATTCATTCGCAGACGCTTGGAAACTTCTTCAACACTGACAATTTTATAACCATGTTCGTGCAAATATTTTATTTGTTCTTCAAAAGTCTCTGGGGTGATTAACAGATTCAGATCACCCCATTTTTCTTGTTCTTCTCTTCCAACACCATGATAGAGTAACACCGGCACAGTTTTATCCCGATAACTAACATAGCTAAAAATAAAGTAACACACTAATATTAAAAATATTCCACTTAGCGTTGCAACAATTTTTGTAGAAAAAAAGTTTATTCGTTTCATCTTGAGTGTTCCTTTTTATCTAATAAAAATAATTCATCATAATCACGTGAATTTCCTGCAGAAAAAAATTCCCAAAATTCAACTTCTTTGGGTTTGGGTGTGCCAAATTTTTGCCAAAACATTTCTTCGCCTAAATCTTCATACAATGTTGGTTTATTAGAAAACAAGTTTGTGCCGAGTGCAAGGCGATTGCCTTGAATTTCGCATCCCAGTGAAGCAAGTATCGTGGGGAATATATCATATAGGGTGAAATCTCTATTTTTTTCTTTTAATGGAGCTAAAGGCGAATTGATGAAACAGTTATAAACATGCTTTTGATAGTCTTTAGGAGCTAATACGACATTAGTATCGTCATAAAGCCGTGTTGGATGATCTCCAATAATAACAATGGTTGTGTTTGCATAAAAAGGTTGTGCCTTTAACCATTCCACAAAAGCATTAACCTGACGAGATGTGCAGGCATAAACGTTTAACCAATCTTCTGCAAACTGGTGGCGACAACAATCTTCCCTGAAATTTCCTCCCCAAAAATGTGTATCGATAGTTGCAATTACATATGCAAAGGGGGAACTTGAGCGTGAAATCTCTGTCAATTTTTTCTTTGCATATTCAAGAGTCTTTTTATCCTCCAACCCCCACCAACCATCATAATAATCTTTTGGAACAAAATGCTCCTGCCTTGCTGTATTGAGATCATAGACAAAATCAACCTTGTGTGTTGTTAAAAAATTGTCCATTCCTGCAAAATGAGCATCAGTGCCACAGATATAAGCCTGCTTATAGCCATTAGCGTGAAGTATATCAAAGAGACTTGTGACACCTGGCAAAAATTTTAATTCTGTAGGGGAGCCGTTCCCATCCCATGGGACGATAAAGGGAATTCCAGATGTCTGTGCCACAGTTGCTGCAATTGTCCAACCATCTCTTGACGGCTTCATACCAAGGCAATCTTTGTTAATGGAAAAACAAATATTATCATGTGCCAATCTATACAATTCGGGAATTACATCATCATCCATCGCTCCACCATGAATTTTTTGAAAAAATGTTGTTTCAAGAGATTCAACCAAGATATAAACTAAATTGCGTTTTTTATTTGGAAAGGTTATAGGCACCTTTTGGGGAGAAACGTAGTAATTTCGCAATAATTCATTAGGATGATTGTAATTATTTATTGTTCTGGTTATCTCTTTGACGGCAGGAAAGAAGCAAATAGTAAAAAGAAGTAACGAAACAACAACTATTGCTCTTTGTTTCATAGAATGATGTTTTATTAATGGCACAAAAGGTATAAGGGTATAAAGAAAGGTTTTTGTAACAACGGAAAACACTAGCCTTGTGTCTGCACCATTTACGGGGAGAAGCAAGATACTAACAATTTCTCCTACTGAGGTAGTGTTAAAGGTTTGTTTTATTGCAAATTTCACCCCAAAGGCAAGAGATGCCAAAGAAATCAACAAAATTACGAAAAAATTTATGAAAAAGTTTTTTGCGTTTTTTGCCTTATTTATCATTATTGTGCACCTGTCTTTATGATTACAGTTAGTAATTTGTCTTTGCATCTTCCATTGCCTCAGCAAAAATTTCTGCATCAATGAGCGGGTCTGCCAACAAAAAGTTTGCAAAACCATGTTGAGCCACGCCGAATGTATCGCCACTCCCCCTGTTAGCTAAATCCTGCTCCGCTATCAGAAAACCATCATTTGTTGAGGCGAAAAATTTTAATCTTTCATTCATCTCATCTTGACGAACAAGCAAGATACAAACGCCACGTCTGCTGCCTCTGCCCACTCTGCCACGAAGCTGGTGCAATTGTGACATACCATAACGGTTTGGACTTTCAATAACTATTACACTTGCCTCTGGAACGTCAATACCAACTTCAAGCACGGTAGTTCCTGCCAACAATTGACATTCCCCTTTTTTGAATTTATCCATAGCCAACAATTTTTCATCGCTATTCATTTGCCCGTGTATAAGTCCAACAGAAAACATGGGAAGCATTCTTGCTAGCCACTCGACTCTTTTTTCAACCGCTGGCAAATTACTTGCTTCATCATCTTCAACACGTGGACAAATCCAATAGACTCTTCCACCATTTTTAATCTCAGAGCCAACAAACGCTAAAAGCTTTTGGACATCTTTTGTTGACACAATCTTTGTTGTAATTTCTTTTCGTTTTATGCCATCTTTTGTGACAAGAGGTCTTTGCTTTAATATAGAAAGTGCCATATCACTATAAAGCACCTGCGTCAAGGTGCGAGGAATTGGCGTTGCTGTCATCATAAGCAAATGTGGGGTCGGCTTTATTGCAAGCAATGTTTTTCTCTGGTTCACTCCAAAACGTTGCTGTTCGTCTATTATGAGCAAAGCTAAATCCTTAAATACACTGGTAAGTGAAAAAAGTGCATGCGTTCCAACTACAAAATTTATTTTGCCATTGACGAGATCTTCTTCTATTTTTTTTCTTTCAGATTTGGAAGTTTTGCCTGTCAGGAGTGCAATGTTTGCAGTGGCAGGAGCAACTTTTTTTGCTTCTTCGTATATCTGCTCTGACAACACCTCTGTCGGGGCGAGGTATGCCACTTGATAGCCACTCCTTATAGTTGCATTTGCCACAGCTAAGGCAACAAGCGTTTTGCCACTTCCTACATCACCTTGTAAAAGGCGTGACATATGGCAAGTGTTCATATCCTGCAATATCTCATCTATTGCGTTTGTTTGATCATCTGTCAAACAAAAATTGAGATTTTCTAACAAATCTTTGCTGTCTGAAGTAATTTTGTAAAATGGTGTCTTTTGACTCTCTCGTCTAACCTTTTCGCCAGAGCTAAACTTGATAAAGAGTTCTTCATACTTTAATCTTTTTCTTCCGTCGTTCAAGTTTTTTTCATCGTTTGGAAGATGTGCCTCTTGAAATGCCTGCGCTCTGTCCATTAAAGAACGACGAGACAAAATCTCGCTTGGCAAATTTTCCTTGATTAAATGTCCGTATCGTTTGAAAACTTCTGCAACAAGTTTTCGCACATAATTTTGCTTTAAGCTCTCTGTTAGAGGATAGACAGGTAGAAGCCGTGAAAAATTTGCAATTTGTTCTTTCGCTTTCTGCTCATCATTGTCTAAAACAATTATCTCTGGTGACACAATTTGTAACTTATCTTGTCGCACAGAAACAGCACCGTAGATTACAACTTTTGCACCTTCTGCTAATTGCTTGTCTAAAAATCTATTGAAAAATACCAGCGGAATTTGTCCTGTTTCGTCTTCCAATGTTGTTTGAATTAACATTCTTCGTCCAGATGGATCTAGTCTTTTAGAAGATATAGTGCCAAGACTCCCTTCCACACACACGGTATATCCATCTGACAACTCATTTATTTTTGAGAAATTACGTCTATCTTCATAACGGCTTGGGAAAAAATTAAAAATATCTGCAACATAAAAAAGCCCTAACCGAGCCAAGGCAGTGGAACGCGCAGCTCCAACGCCAGGAATCTTGGTTAGGGGAATTTTACTCATTATGTCGTTTGCAAAAAATATGTTCTCCATAGGTTTAGTATCTGTAATCTAACTCATCATCATTTTGTATATGTTCTGTTTCTTCTACTCCATATTCTTCTATATCATCTGAAATATTTTCTTGCTCTTGAATTTCTTCTATTTCTTCCACGTTTTCATCTACTTCTGCAATTTTTGTTTCCTCTGCGATTGCTTCTTCGGAGACTTCTGGAACATAATCTGCAAAGAAATTTCTTCCTGTTTTTTCCACATCTTCAAGGTAATTTATTACAGTATCTGCAGCCTCATCAAGCCCAGTTCTTTGATAATTGAAATCAAGTGCTCTGTTAAATTTTGCCAAAAGATCACGGAAAGCAGAGGAGAAATTGTCGCGTATCGTTTTAATTTGACGAATTTCCTCAGCAAGCTGTTGCCCTTGAAGTGAAAGACGCGCTGCTTCCTTTCTTGCAGCCTCTTCAGCCTCAAGCTTTATTTCTATTGCTCTTTGTTTGCTATCCTCAAGGTATTTTTCAGCAGTTTTTTGTGCCATTAGTAAAGTTTCTTGAAGCTGTGTCTTATCCTTCTCATATTTTTCAAGAGAGGTTTTTGCCTGACGCAATTGTCTTTCTAGGTCTCGTTTGCTCTGTGTTAGGGCTTGAACCGTAACGGCAACATTTTCAAGATACTCATCAACCTGAGTGTCACTGTAACCACGAAAAGAACGAGAAAAATTCTTGCTCGTAATGTCTAGTGCTGTTAAAAGTTCTTGCATAATATCACTCCCGTTTAAAATAATTTCATTTATAAAAAATTATGGCGTTTCTAAATTAATAACACTTTTACCATTAGCGAAATAATAGTTATGTAACGACTCAACGAGTGCCAAAAATTGAAGTGCCGACACGGACAATGGTGCTTCCTTCTTCAATTGCTATTTCAAAATCTCCGCTCATTCCCATAGAAAGCTCAGGCAACTTTGCACCCGTATTTTTTTCAAGGGTATCACGGAGCATTCTTGCCGTAGCAAAAGTTTTATGCAACTCTTGTTCGTCTGCTACCTCGCGTGCCATTGTCATTAGTCCAGTTGGAACAACTAGCGAACAATTTTTTAATATATGGCACAAAAGAGTTTCTGCTTGATCTGAAGGAATTCCATTTTTACTTTCCTCTCCCGTAACATTAACTTCAATAAAGATCGGAAAAGGAGAAGCTCCTTTTTTAGCGAGAACGTTTTGTAAAACGTCTGCCGCTTCGATATTATCTATCGTTTCAATCAAATCAAAAATTTCCACAGCTTTTTTTATTTTATTACGTTGCATGTGCCCTATCATATGCCATGGAATATTACGAGGCGCAGAGGGATTGTCTCTTTTTTCCTCTGCCTCTTGGACCTTATTTTCCCCAACAAGGTCTAAAAAAGGGGCAGCTTCACATATTTCGTCTATAGGATGATACTTCGTCACACCCATAAGACGAACTTCTTCTAATTTTCTGTTAGATATTTTAACAGATTTTTCAATTTTCTGTCTAATAATTTCTATATTTTCTTTAATCAATGCCCAACACCATGACGTAAAATATCTAATTTTTTCTGAATTATAACAGTATTATACGTTTTTGGCAATAATGGCTTGAAATTTTCAACAAGTTGCAAAAATGGCTTGCATTTTTGCAACTTATGTTATATAATCCACGCTACTTTGAAAAGACTCGACGTGGGTCTTTTTTTAGTGTGTTTATTTTTTTTTTTTTTGAACCTAAGCCGATATGGCTAAAAAAAATTATATTTGGAGGTGCCAATTATGGCAAAAGAGAAATTTGTACGTAACAAACCACACTTGAACATCGGAACCA
>CALELF010000133.1 GCA_937902895.1 uncultured Synergistaceae bacterium
ATTTACCGTGGAACTTTTTGTAACTGAATTTTGCAAGTTGAAATTACAATCTACCAAAAATAGCAGGGTAAATTTGTTTGTTGTGAAAAAAAATGCAACTGTTTCAAAAAAGAAACAGTTGCATAAATTTTTTAATGGCGGTCCTAACGAGATTCGAACTCGTGCCGCGGCCTTGAAAGGGCCGTGTCCTAGGCCTCTAGACGATAGGACCGAAATGAGATGGTGAGCCGTTCGGGACTTGAACCCGAGACACCCGGATTAAAAGTCCGGTGCTCTACCGACTGAGCTAACGGCTCTCGACATCACGAGAGAGTATTTTACAGCAAAATCCGTAAAAGTCAAGAGGTAATAGTAAAAATCTGTTGATTGACAAAAAAAAATATGAATATTTTTCAAGAGAATTGTCAAAGTTTTTTTTTTGTGCTAAAATTCCTCGTTAGATTTTTTTGCATAGAAATCTATACAAGATTGCTCAATCCAAAGATTGGAGTTGGAAAAAATGAGGTTTGTAGGAACAGTTTCAAGAGGAATACGTCTTCCTATTATGAAAAAAGGCGATGATCTTGTTAGGACAGTTGTTGATAGCGTTTGCAAAGCAGCTGAATGTGACAGAGATCCATTCCAGATGCGTGACAGAGATATTGTAGCTATTACAGAATCTCTTGTTGCTCGCAGTCAGGGAAATTATGTTTCGTTAAAGGACATTTCAAACGATATAGCAAGTAAGTTTCCTGAAGGTGACGTTGCCATTATTTGCCCAATCCTTTCACGCAACAGATTTTATCAGTTGCTTCGTGGAATGGTTGCTGGAATTAAGGGCAAGGTTCACATTATATTAACCTACCCTTCAGATGAAGTCGGTAATCAAATTGTTGACCCAAAGCATTTTTATTTGAATGCGGACAAACTCAGCGGTGAGTGTTTTGATGCCGATGAGTTTTATAAGGTTTTTGGTGTTTGCAAACATAAGTTTACAGGTGTTGACTACATAGAACTTTATCAAAGCATCGACCCAAGCAGGGTGTTTGTCCATCTTTCAAACAATCCACTTTCTGCATTGAAGTTTGCAGATCAGGTTCTTGTTGCAAGTATTCATGCACGTTTTGTTCACCGTGAAATTTTGGAGCATGGTGGAGCAAAGAAGGTTGTTACAATGGATCAAATTTGTGCCACACCGCCAAGAGAAGGTGCTGGTTACAATGAAACATACGGTCTTCTTGGTTCAAACTATACAACAGACGAGGCAGTTAAGCTTTTCCCACGTGACTGCAAGAATATAGTTGAAAAAATAGCTAAAGAATTAAAAACTCGCACGGGAAAAAATATTGAGGTAATGGTCTATGGTGATGGTGCATTCAAAGATCCTGTTTGTGGAATTTGGGAGCTTGCTGACCCAGTAGTTTCTCCAGGTTATACAGATGGTCTTGATGGTGTGCCAAAGGAAATTAAGCTAAAGTATATTGCAGACAATGCTGAGGGTAAGGACCCAACGCAAGCTGTTAAGGATGCAATAAAAGAAAAAAGTAAGATAGGCCAGTTTGAACATTCTACAATGGGCACAACTCCACGCAGAATTCCAGACCTCGTTGGTAGTCTTTGTGACCTTACCAGCGGTTCTGGCGATAAGGGAACACCTGTTGTATATATACAGGGGTATTTTGACAACTATCTTGATGACTAATTAAGTGCCACGGATTATATGCACCATATGCTTCGTAGTTTTCCTTGTCGACTCGGTCACGGTGCAGATTAGACCGCTCCCTTCGTCGCCTGTGTCAAGCTACTTCGCATCTGGCACATCTAATTCGCGGAAGAAACTCAGTGGTTGCTCCTTCAGCAAATTCGGCAAAAAATATCGCAACTGCCAATTTACTCAGGGTTTTAACTGAGCATTTGTTAAAATATTTTAGCTGGCGTAGCTAGCCTATATGTCGGGGATGGAGAGCTTTGCTCGACATCCCCTTTATGTTAAGTGAGGCTTTGCCTCACTGCTAATGGCTAATTCTTTTAATTTTCTTTACAAGAATAAACTTTTTGAGGTTTAAAATGACAGAGACAAATTATCCAATGCTATATGGTTTTCTTGATCCAAATAAGAATATCAAATTTACAAAGTTGATAGAAATTTTTCAAGATGTATCAGAGATTGATGCAGCGAAGTTTGACGTTTCTGTGCCACAACTATTGGTGCATGGATTGACTTGGATGCTTCGTCGTTATCGTGTTTCTATTCATAGACTTCCGAATGCTTTAGACGGTGATTTTCGTGTCAAAACCTTTGCTTGTCCTATTCGTAATTTGTATTCAAGAAGAAAATTTGAGCTTTGGTGTGGAGAAAATCTCCTGGTAGAAGCGTATGCATGGTATGTCTTAATAGATTTTGCAGCGGCCAGACCTGTTCGCTTTGACAGATGTGATATTATAAAAGACCATATGGATATGTTTATGTCTGATGGTGCTGATGTGCCTGAACCCAAGGTAGAGAGCGTTGAAGGCCCCACAATTTCTAAAGGCTATGATGTTCGTTGGCAAGAGCTAGACCTCAATTGCCACACAAATCACTCTGTATTTTTCACCTGGGCATTGGAGACTGTGCCAAAGGATATTGAAAATCACATGGTGCCTTGCTCTGTGGAAGTCGAATTTTTACACCAAATTCCATTTGGCTCTGTCCTCGTAGAAACGCAGGAAGCTGAATGCGAAACGGCTCAAAGAAAATTTTTTCATAGCATTAAAACAGACGGACGGGAAGCCGGACGAGTTCTTTCCATTTGGAAAGAATTAAAATAATTGAAAGGATGATTTTTATGGATATAAAATATCTACTATTTTTACAAAAATTGCGTCTTGCCACAAATGGTGTTTTTGACGGTTTTGCACTGCAAATAAGCGAATTTGCAGAAGTCGTAATACCGCTGTTTTTAATTTGCATTATCTACTGGTGTTTAAATAAATCAAAAGGAAAAATTATTTTATTGTCTTTTATATTCAGCAGTCTTTTTACACAGTTTGTGAAACTTCAGTTTTGTGTCTATCGTCCTTTTATAAAGTGTAAACTTCTACAGCCAGTCAAGACCCCTTCTAGCTACTCTATGCCAAGTGGACATTCTGCTCGTGGTACTGCTTTATACCTTGCAATTGCAAATCAATTTAGAGAAATTCCTACAATAAAATATGTTTGCTTTGCCTTGATTCCGCTCATAATGTTTTCAAGAAACTGGATAGGAGTGCATACACCACAGGACGTTTTGTGTGGTTTTTTACTTGGTGCTACCGCATGTCTTTTTGCGGTGAAACTGTCAAAGAAAATTGAAAATAAGAAAAACTTTGACTGGTTATTGCTAGTTATTAGCATAGCAGTAGCATATTTTGCGATATCATATTTTCTAAACAAGCCATATCCCATGGATGTTGATGCAGCAGGGAAGCTTCTGGTGAAACCTGCTAAGGCTCAGAGGGGACTAATTCGTGACTTTGGATTACTTGCAGGCTACCTGATGGGAATTATTTTGGAAAAGCGTTTTGTTAATTTTTCTGTGCCAGAAAAATTAAGCAAAAAACTTAGTGTTCTTTTTTTAGGATTTTTAATTCTTTTGTTTGTTCATTTAACTCTTTCAGAAGTGCTCAAGGTATTTGTTGCAAAGAACATAGCAGAATTTATTGGTAATTTCATTGATATGCTTTATGTAACATTACTGTTCCCAATCATCATAAAAAAGCGTTTTAACTAAGTTTTTAATTTTTACGAGGTAAGTTGTGTTTGACTTACCTCGTTTTTTTTCAAAAAACTTGACTGATTTTTGAAAATAGATGATAATACACGCAACAAATGTTTGTGGAGTAGCAATTTATGAATTTTTTTAAGATCTTAAGGTTAGATTATGATGCGGTAAAGAGAAATGACCCTGCTGTGCCAAATGGCATTCGTGGCTTTTTTGAGGTGGTGCTTAATTCGCCTGGATTTTTGGCGATAGTTTGCCACCGCTTTTTGCATTTCTTGCACAGTAAACTGCATTGCCCAATCTTGCCAAGATTTTTGGCTCTTATTGTGCGTATTTGGACGGGAATAGAAATTCACCCAGGTGCACAGATTGGCTATGGTTTTTTTATAGACCATGGCACGGGAGTTGTTATTGGTGAAACAACGGAAATAGGTAACAATGTTACAATGTTTCAAGGGGTTACTCTTGGCGGTCGTGGAAACGAAAAGGGAAGTAAACGTCACCCAACAATTGGTGACAATGTGTTCATCGGAAGTGGCGCAAAAATCTTGGGACCAGTTGTTGTTGGTGCAAATGCAAAGATTGGAGCAAACAGCGTTGTCTTGAAAGATGTGCCAGAAGGTGCAACGATTACCGGCATGAGGGCGCGTATCATAAAAATCAATGGACGTCCTGTTCCTGCTTCTGCGCATGAAATTTCTACAGAAGCTCTTGCTTTTAGGATTATAAAACTTGAAAATGAGCTTGAGGAGTTGAAGTATAGGTTATCATCTTCACAAAATGTGAAAGAAATTTCTGTGTTGCCAAGCGAAAACGAAGAAGCAACAGAGCAGTTTGAAGTTGAAAAAACACATATTTCAAAAATTGATTTGTAAATTTATGGAGGTTGTATCATGAAAACTAACAAAAATTTAAGAACAATTATTATTTGTTTGTTAATTTTTCTTGCGGGGATGGGCATCGGAAAATTGCTGAACAGCAAATATAGCAAAAATCTAGACAGAACACTGGACCCATCTCAAAACCCTGTCAAGATTGGTGTTTTGCTGGATATGGGAGGCAGAGGAGCTGAACTCGGTAAAAACATTGAAAAGGGGATAAAGCTTGCCAACTCATTAACTCCTACCATACTTGGCAGACCTGTTGAACTTGTGTTTTTTGATAATAAGGGTGAAAAGGATCTTGCAGTAACACTTGCAAAAAATCTTATTAAGGAAGAAAACGTCGCTTGCATTATCGGGTCAAATTCTTCAGACATTGCCATAGCAGTAGCACGTGTTGCAGAAAAGGCAGGAGTGCCTCTTCTTGTTCCAAGCGCCACAAATCCGTTGATTACATCAAACAAAAAATATGTATTTCGCACTTGCTTCATAGATACGTTTCAAGCGAGTGCTGCGGCTTTCTATGCTACAAATGACCTGGCTTCAAAAACGGCAGCAATTATTGTGGAGCGTGATAGCATCTACTCAAAAGGTTTAGCCAGGAGTTTTGAAGAGGACTATATCCGCCGTGGCGGGAAGGTTGTGCTTCAGCTTGAATATGACAAGGGTGACAAAAATTTTGCTCCTCTAATCAAACAAGCCATGAAGGCAGATGTTGACCTGTTGTATATGCCGGCAAATTTTGCTGAGGGTTCACGCATATTGTCTCAATCAGCAGACATGGGAGCAGATTTCCGTGTTATGTCCGGCGATACTATGGATAAACCAGATTTAGTAAAATTACAAGGGAGTGCTGTTGATAATTTTTGCTTTACAACCTTTGCTTATTCCTCAAATATGGCAGATAAATTAATTCGTCACGAACAGAAAGTTTTTAATGCAAAATGGCAGCGCAATTTCCCACGTGAAATTCCAAATGCCTTTAATGCAATTGGCTTTGATAGTTATAACCTTATGCTTGCTGCCATAAAAAAATCTGGCACTGCCGAAAGAGATGAAATTCAACAGGCTTTTGAAAGAATTGAGTTTGATGGTATAACTGGTAAACTTAAAATGAACGAATTTCATGATGCAGAAAAACCAGTTGGTGTCGTCAAGGTGGTTAATGGCAAACAAAAAATGGTCGCAATTATAGAGAGAAAATAATTTTAAGGGTAAAACCTATTGTAAAATTGGGAATGAGGCTTGAATAGCTGATTTAAGCTTCACTCTCAATTTTTATTTTAGCTATATAATTGAAAATCGTATAATTGAAAATTGTGTAAATTTACACAATTTTCACACAATTCATTATTACAATGCACCCTGTTGGAAAAACTAAAATTAGCTATAGATTATTGAGGTTATTTACATGAAGGCTACAGAATTTTCTTTAAGACATCCTGTCACTGTTTTAATTATTACAATGGCAACAATTTTCTTTGGTATATATTCCTATACCCACATGGGAGTGGAACGTATGCCAAATGTTGAGTTTCCTTTGGTTGTTGTAAGCACTACCATGGAAGGGGCAAGCCCTGCAATAATGGATAGTGACGTTACGGATATCTTGGAAGCACGTATCAACACCATAGAAGGTATTAAAGAAATGACATCATACTCTTATGAAGGCAGATCTTTAATAGTTGTTGAATTTGAGATGGATAGAAATGTTGACTTTGCCGCTTCTGACGTGCGTGGCAAGGTTAATATGGCACAGAACAGCTTGCCTGATGATTGCGATGTTCCACAGGTTGACAAGTATGACCCGAATGATAGACCAGTTATGCAGATTGCTATCAAAAATGACGGTAGAACAAGCCAAAAAGATATGTCTCGCTTTGTCGACAAAATTGTGCAGGAACAATTGCAGACAGCAAAAGGTGTTGGGCGTGTTTCACTTTCCGGTTTTTCCGAGCGTGAAATTGACATTTGGATTCGTCCAGATGATTTGGAAAGATATAAACTTACTCAAAAGGATATAAGGACAGCTCTTTATAACAAGCATGTTGAGCTTCCGGCTGGACGTGTTGAAGGGCAGATGAAGGAATATGGCATCCGTATCATAGGTGAATACCCTGATGCATTACAGTTAGAAAGTTTGCCTATTGCAGTCAGAAACGGTGCTGTCGTTCGTTTGCGTGATGTTGCACGAGTGGAAGATACCTTCAAAGAAAAACGCAGTATGGCAGTTTATGAAGGGAAGAAAACAATTATAGTTCAAGTTAGAAAGCAAAAGGGAGCAAACGAAGTTTTGCTTTCCCAAAGGGTTAAAGAAAAGCTTGAATACTTAAATTCAATTGCGCCGAAGGGGCTTACCCTTGAGGTTGTGCGTGATAACGCTACATTCATTATTAGCTCCATGGACGGTGTCTTTTGGGATACCATTATGGCAATTTTGCTTACTTCTATTATCATGTTTGCATTTTTGCGCACCTTGCGAGCAACCTTTATTGCCGTTATTTCTATTCCTGTTTGTTTGCTTGGAAGCATAATTTTCTTAAATTGGTTTGGACTTACCATAAACAACATGAGCATGATGGGAATTTCACTCGCTGTTGGTATGGTTGTTGATGCCACAACGGTTATATTGGAAAATATTTATCGTCATAAGGAGCAAGGAAAGAATGCGTTTGTCGCTTCAGAAGAGGGAACAAACGAGGTTGCCTTTTCTGTTATTGCAGGTGCAGCAACAACCCTTGCAGTCTTTTTGCCGATAGCCTTCATGGGTGGATTGATGGGACGTTTCTTTAATACCTTTGGTATTACAGTTGCCGCCACAATTTCAATTTCACTCCTTGTTTCTGTTACCTTGACACCATATCTTGCCTCTCGCTTGTTAGGACGCAATTTGCCTCCTAAGAAGTGGCAAATCGCCATGGAGCAGCCACTCATAAATCTTGAAAAAGCATACAAAAAGGGGCTTGCCTATTGCACAAGCCACAGACGGAAAACTATCTATGCAGCACTCAGTTTCTTTGTGCTAGGTATAATTATAGCTGCAACCCTGGGAAGTGAGTTTTTCCCAAAAGAAGACCAAGGACAGATTAGAGCGGAATTTGAATTGCCGGCAGACACTGCACTTAATGTTACGACAGAGATAACGAGGCAAGCAATAGAGCTTATTCAAAAAGATCCTGCAGTTGCCTATACCTTTGGTTCTATTGGTAGTGGAGCAGGTGAAGAGGTTTACAAATCCACGATACAAATTAAGTTGATAGACAGAAAAAAACGTGATAACGCCACAGTTGTTCAAAAGAGGCTAAGAGGACTTTTATCACGCTTCAAGGATGCAAACGTAAAGATGGGAGGCTGGGGCTCGTCAGATGTAACAGCGGTTATACACGGTCCAACAAGTGAAGTCTTGGCAGAAATTGGCGAAAAAATCAAGCGTGACATTGAACAGGATCCCTCATGTGGTCTTGGTGACGTTATCTTGGGGTTGAAGATGGACAAACCTCGCATAAACCTATATTTGAATCGTGCCTTGGCAGATGACTTGAATATCTCAATTCGTGACCTTTCAACAGAAATGCTTACGTGGTTTACTGGAGATGAAATTGGCACATTTAACGATGGTGGTTATCGTTATAAAATTCGTCTCAGATCTGAAGCGCATGCCAGAGATAGTATCTCAGAAGTTATGCGTACACTTGTTCAAACAAAGACAGGTGAAATTATCCAAGCGGACGGCTTAATAACGCCAAAAATCGCACCATCACCAACCGTTATCACAAGACATGACCGTCAACGCTCTATAAAAATTGAAGCGAATGTATACGGAATTGACCCAGGGCAAGGTTATAAAAAACTGGTTGAGCTTTTTAATAAATATCAGCCACACGATGGAACATTTAGCATTGCTCCAAGTGCGGAGACTAGACAAATGCAGGAAAGCTTTGGTCACATGATGACAGCTCTTGTCTTTGCTATAATTCTAGTCTATATTGTAATGGCAATCCAGTTTGAGTCTTTCTTGCATCCACTTACTGTTATGTTCTCCCTGCCACTTATGACAGCAGGTTCCTTTGGACTCCTTGCCATGGCAAACGTGAATAGCTCCGTCATGAGCATAATGGGGCTTATATTGCTTGTTGGTATTGTTGTTAACAACGCTATAATCCTTGTTGACTTTATAAACCAGTTGCGTGAGCGTGGCATGGATAAGGTTAGTGCAGTTTTAGAGGCAGGGCCGTTACGTCTTCGTGCAATCCTTATGACTACGGTTTCTACCCTTATTGGTGCTGTTCCTGTTGCTCTTGCACTTAGTGAAGGTGGCGAAACAAGACAACCAATGAGCCTTGCTATCATTGGTGGGCTTACCACTTCAACCCTCTTGACGCTCTTTGTTATTCCAGTTATTTACCTCATATTTGATGATATGAAGGACAAGATGGGAATAAAAATGAGACGTTACAAGGCATATCTACGCTATAGGGAAATCCAGTCTTATAAAAAGGATAGAGATGCTAATATGACAAGTTTGCAAGATTTAATAAAGACAAAAATATCAAAGCTATTAAAGAAGCTAAAGAAAACAAAATCAACAAAGATGTTTGTCGTGTTGCTTGCCTCTGTTTTGACAATAGTCCTTGCATCAAGTTCTTGTATCGCTGAGACAAAGACAGCTCAAAATGATACAAAGCCAACTGCCGATACTGCAAAGGAACAGGCTGTTAATGGCTTAACTCTGAAAGATACAATAGACATTGCCTTGAAAAATAATGCAAGTTTACGCACCCTATCCCAAGAGATTGAAAAAGCAAAGGCATCACGCCTTGTTGCAGACGTTGCCTTCCTGCCGTCACTTACCATTTCAGGAAGCACTGAACGTCAAAAGTTACCAGTCGTTCCGGCGCTAAATAAATATGATAGCAGTGAAATTGGTGCTACGCTTTCACAGATTATTTACTCTGGTGGCAAGGTGCCTGCCGGTGTGCGCCAGGCAGCAGCACAATATGCAATGGCACTAGCAGCCTATGAGGAAGGTAAAAACGAAACCTTAAAGGATGTTTACAAATTTTATTTTAATGTGGTTCTTTGGCATGATGCAGTCAATATTGCTGAAGAAGCCCAAAAGACAGCCGAAGCAATCTTGAAAGAAACGCAAACAAAGGTAAAATTAGGGTTAGCCAACAAGTTGGAATTGATAAGGGCACAACAGCAAGTGGCTGAAGGTGTGGCAAAGGTGGCTGATAATAAATCAAATTTACGCCTTGCGGAAGCTAATCTCTACTCTTTTCTTGGCATTCCTTTGAAGGAAAAGTGTTCTTATTTAGATGCAATCTTTGAGCCTACTGTTGACTTGAATGATGAAGTTTCAATTGCTACGGCAAGACAACACAGGTATGATTTAGTGAGGCTAAGAAAACAACTGGATGTTCAAAAAGAACAAATTAAAATTGAGCGTTCTGCAATGTTGCCATCGTTAGTTGCTTTTGCCAAGGGTGGTTATACAAATCCATATAACAGAGAAGACAATAGTGGAGACACTTGGAGCGTTGGACTTACGTTAGACTTTCCACTTTTTGACAGAAATGTTGCCCGTCGTGCTGTGAAAATTGCCAAGGCAACCTTGGAACAAAATAAAATTTCATTGGAGCAAAAGGAGCTTGATATTGAAAACAATGTAAAGACTGCAATTGCTGAAATAAAAGGTTTTCAAGATGCTTTGAAATCAAAGAAGCTGGCAGAAGAATTGGCAAAAGAGTCACTTCGCCTTGCGCGACTTGGCTACCAAGAGGGAGTTACACAGCAGGTTGACCTCTTAAAAGCACAGGATGATTATGAGCAGGCACGATATAATTATGAATTGAGCAAAAATAATTATCTGTTGTCTGTTGTAGGCTTGAAATACATAGAGGGAACCTTAATCAATTGGGTTAATGCAGAGAATAACTAAAGCAAATTAAGTTAGGGGACAAAAAAATGAAAAAATTAAAAGATTTAACAAAGACACAAAAAATTATTGTCTATTCAATTTTAGTGATAGTGGTAATTTCACTCTACACAAGACGTGGAGAAATCATGGAAGCTTTTCGTGGTGACAAGGGTGCAAAGAATGCCGGTGCTTTTGTTCAAACTATCGTGGTTAGAAATGACAATACAATATCGGAAAAAATTGTTCAAAATATGTCAATTGATGCTTTAAGGCGCACAACCCTCACTGCACGTGTGACAGCTCGTCTTGTTAGACTTTTGGCAAGAAAGGGTGACTATGTTAGAAAAGGACAACTTTTGGCAGTTTTGGAGCACTCACAGCAGACAGCTGATGTTGGTGCAACAAGAGCACAGATAGCTGCTTCAAAAGCTGATACAGCCGTAGCACGAGCCAGAATGACAAATGCCAGAACAGACCTTGACAGATATGAGAGGTTAGTGAAGGAAGGGTTTTACACCCAACAGCAACTTGAAGCAAAGCGCACGGAATACACAGCCTATGCTGCCAATTACAATGCATCTCGTGCAAAGGAAAGACAGATGGCAGCAGAGCTTAATAGGAGTATTTCTGCAGAATCTGATTACAGCATTTATGCTCCAATGAACGGAAAAATTTTAGACCACTATGATCTTACAGAGGGTGCAATGATTAGTGCTGCGAGCAATGTCTTTGATATTGCAGATCCCAGCGTGTTCAAGGCTACTCTTCACGTGGCAGAAAAGCACATAATGTCCATTTCAAAGGGGATGCCTGTTATCTTGAAGTTTGATGCGCTTGCGGGCAAAACGTTTCAAGCGAAAGTGTTGTCAGTAGATGAATATGTTGAGCCAAACACAAGAACAAGCAAGGTGGAAATTGTCCTTGATAACAATCTGGACGCAAATGGACTTTTGCGTGCTGGTATGTTTGGAACTGCAACAATATTGCTAAAGGAGTATAAAAATATAGTTACAATTCCTAAAGCTGCAATTCATGAGAGTGAAAACGGTTTTTACGTTTGGCTAGTCTTAAATGGCAAAGTGCAGATGAGAGAAGTCAAAAAAGGAATTGAGGATGGTGAAACAGTGCAGATTACCGGAGGCCTTGTTGGTGGTGAAGAAATAGTAGTAGTTGGCGGTAACAACCTTTCACCGAATGACCCAGTAACTGTTACACGAAAGTAAAGTGAATACAAAAAAAGCAGCACCAATCTGAATTATGATTGGCGCTGCTTTTTTATGGGCTAATATTTTCGCAAGGGGAGATTTAACGTGGCGTTTTACAAATATAGTGCTTTAACTCTAGGCAGTGACAAAATCGTGGTAGCGATTTTGGAAGCAAATGACGAAGCAGATGCCATAGCACAGATAAGAAAAGACTTTCAGATTATTATGTCACTGGAAGAAGTGGCAGTAGCTGAAGGGAAAAATAATAAAAGCAAATTTTCGTGGGGTGCTTTACATAGAAAACATGTTACAGTTGCGGAGCAAGCAATGCTTTTTAGAAAACTCTATATGCTTATTTCTGCTGGGATGACCCAGGGTGATGCTATCTCTCTCTTAAAGGACAATGAAGCAAATCTTGCACTGCGAGAAATTTTGATAAAAATACACAGCAATGTTAAAAAAGGGCAGAGCATGTCAGGTGCCACGAGGGAATTTTCTAAAATTTTTGGTGGCAATGTTCTTGCTCTGTTGCAGGTGGGAGAAGAAACAGGGCATATGGAAAAAGCGCTAAAAAACATTGCAGATTATTTGGAAGAAGTCGCCAATGCGAGAAAAAATCTGGCGACAGCCTTGGCTTACCCAGTTTTTTTGCTTGTGTCATTTGTCATAATCTTTTTTGTGATAGTGCTTTACTGTGTGCCAAGGTTTGAAAGAGCATTTGAGCCCATAATAAAGCGAGGAAAGCTACCCCTTGTTTCCAAAGTAATATTTGCTGTGTCAAATTTCATCTGCGCTCATTATTTTATTTGCGCCCTGTGTATTGTCCTGCCAATATGCCTTGTTTATTACACTTCGCGTGGTAGGTGGCAAGACAGGTTATATGTTCTTCCCCTGGTAAGAAAATCACTTCTTGCCGAAGCGATGAGAAATTTGTCATTTCTTATTTCTGCAGATATATCTGCGGTGAATGCTACTGCGCTTGTTGCAGAGGAAACTAACTGTTCGCAAATAAAAGAAATTTTTTCACTTGCCACGGAGTCACTTGAAAAAGGCGATGCAATAGATGAAGCACTCGGAAATCATCTGACAAGGCTAGACAAGAGCCTTTTGTCTGTTGGCCTTACTGGGGCGAAACTTGGAGAAGTGTGTAGGTTGATTTCTCTGCAATATAAAACCGAAGCAGAGGCGTTGCAGAAAAGATTTTTGTCACTTCTTGAACCAACACTTGTTCTTTTGATAGGTTTACTAGTTGCACTGGTGGCTTTTGGAATTTATCTGCCCTGCATAAAGATGATAGAAGAAATTTCTATGTAGAAAATTATTTTAGCCATAAGACTATGGTGGTCTGCACCCCGTCAAACGGACAGTGAAATAAAAAAAATAAGATTTTAAAT
>CALELF010000134.1 GCA_937902895.1 uncultured Synergistaceae bacterium
TTAAGGCTAAATCTTCCAATACTGTGCCATCGTCTGTTATTTTTAATGCTACGTCTTTTAACTCCGCATCGCCTGTGGAGCTTAAACTCTTTGCGGTCTCCGTTGTGGTGTTCTTGCTGTCGCCTTGTAAAACGGTGTCATTCAATGCAAGGTCTCCTGCCACTGTTCCGTTGTCTGTGATTTGAATTGTCATATCCTGTGCAGTTAAATCTCCTGCACCAGTCAATGTTCCTGTTGCTAGGGTAGTGCTTGATGAACCATTACCGATAAACTCTGCTCCTGATGTCGCTACCGTTTCTCCTGTTACATTGAGCGTTGCATTGTTACCAAGTGCAATTTCTTTAACATATAGATTTGCAACAGCATCTGCTGTTTTATTGTCAGCAACAGTAACCTTGTTTTGCGTAAGGTCTGAATTATTGAAATCAACATTATCTAAAATATTTGTTGTCCCTGTTCCTGTAACACCTTTACTAAAAGCTGTCGTTCCCTTTACATCTAGTGTCTTGTCATTCACAATATCGTGATAACCCTCGCTAGTATTCTTGAATTGGACATTATCTACAACAAGGTGACCTTTATTTGTTAAGACATCTTCGTTCCACCCTGATATTTCGGATATATCTTTCAAAACCAGTGTGTCATTCTCATTAACAACCTTTATCCCCTCTGTGTCTGTTCCAAGGAATTTATGATTATTACCATAAATGGTAAGTGTTCTAGGTGATGTAGCTCCGTTTGTGTGCAATGCACCTAAATCATTTGTTTCAGTATAATCATTGAGCAATGCGTATGCTTGCACATTTCCAATGCTATATCCACTTGCATCTTCCTTATCCTGCACAATTTGCCATAGTGCATAACCATTGTCTTTTAAGATACTCATATAGCCTATTTTTGCATTTGTTCCATTCATTGCTTGACCAAAAGTATATTTGTAGCCATCACTGGTAACTGTTACAAGATTTGAGAGTGTTAAGGTGTTATTTGTTCCACCAACGAGATATTGCGTTTCTTTGGTGTCACCAATTTTCCACTCATCATAAGTGCTTGTTCCAGTTATGTTGATACTTCCAAGTTGCATTGTTCCACTTGCATTGCTAGTTACTGTTATCTTATCTACAACAGGATTACCATTTGCAATGTCTGCGGAGAAGTTATATACAGCGTTGTTGGCTGTAAAATTCTGTATATTCTCCAAAAGGGCATTATTAAATACCACTCCTGTGAAAACAACATCACCGCCGCTAATTTTCTTGCTCAATGTGCCAGCAGAAATATTTGCTGTTCCACTGTTCGTAAGAGCAATGTCTAAATTATCGGCAGAGATATTAACTGTGCCAGTGTTTGAAGCCACTGTGCCAGTTATTTTTTTCTCAAAAGCGGTAATTCCTGATAACCTTAAAATTCCACCATTATTTGTGATGGCAACATTATCCTTGCCACCAGTTATTTTTGTGTCTGATATATTTAATACAGAATTTCCGTCTAGGCTAAAGCCTTTATTCGTTCCAAGGTTAATTGTAGAAGTTGCACCATCTTCATCTTGGACAGCATTTATATTCATAATTCCTTTTGTTGTTGCCAAATCTGTTGTAAGAGCATAGGTGTTTGAAGTATCATCAAAGTTAAAATTCTTTGTTTCTGTTGTTTCAAGGTTATTAAGTAGATTAAGCGTATCTCCTGTAGATGTTGGTATCCAGCCTGTTGATGGAGCTGTCGCTAAACAAAGTTTACCCACTGCAATACCGTTTT
>CALELF010000135.1 GCA_937902895.1 uncultured Synergistaceae bacterium
CAGGAAACGAGCTTGCAGCAGCAACTGCATCACAACTTATCACATTAAGTGACCTAATGAAACGTCAAATTGGAATGATGGAAGATAAGGAAATGAGAGAACAACAAGCACGTGAAGCAGCACGCAAAAACTTTCAACTTCAAATGGAGCATAGAAGCACTGACGGTCTAGGGTGCAGGTATGACAATTTGAGTGATTTGATAAAGGTAACTGAATAATGAGTAGTGATAATAAGAAATTTTTAATAAAAGGTAGCTGTGTCTTATTTTTTGTAATGCTCATTATTTTAATTACAAAAAACTTTGCTTGGGCGGAAGAAGCCTCAAAGTCGGGGACTATGGTCTATGACACCTTTAAGACAACTCTTTCGGGTGGCAAGTTAGTTTCAGATTTGAGTAAGTATGGTAAGTCGCTTTTTGGCTTGCTTGTAACTCTTCAACTTACTTGGAATGTTACAAAGCTTATTATAGATGGCAAGTTTGACCTTCAAGCATTATTTCTTATGGTGCTTAAAGAAGCGATTGTAATAGGCTTTTTTTGGTATCTCACAAAAAATGGCGTAACTCTTTTCAATAATGTTGTAGATGGTTTCAAAAATACAGGGACATCGTTAGCTGGTGCAGGGTCTATTGAACCACTTGGCATCATTTCAAATGGTATAAATTTAATATTGTATATGTGGAAAACCGTGTTTGATAGTGTTGACGGAATTGCAGAATCTATTAAATACGCAATTATGTTATGTGTTGTATCTTTATTTATTTTGTATTCTGTCGCCCAAATAGCCTTAACAGCTGCCGTTACATATTTGCGTGCAATGGTATCTTCAACCATCTTGGTATATTTTCTAGGTTTTAGCGGATGTGAATTTACACGAGATATAGCTATTGCCGCTATAAAAACTGTGTTTATGCAGGCAGTAGAGCTTTTCACAGTAATTATTCTTCTTGGAGTAATAAATGAAGTGTTCCCAAAACTTATAGACAATGTGGCAGCCTCAGCAAATTCAGATTCAACCATAAGTGTTGCTTTTGGAATTGGTATTGCCGCTTTTATTATGCAGGGGCTTGTTTCTTCACTTCCTTCAATGATAAGTGGAGTTA
>CALELF010000136.1 GCA_937902895.1 uncultured Synergistaceae bacterium
GTGAAGGTGGCAGAACAGTCGGTGCTGGTGTCGTAACTGAAATCATCGACTAATTTAGAATTTTATCTTCTTTGGGGAAGAAACATCTTCCCCAAAGAATCAAATTTTAGAAACTATTCTAAAATTAAGCAGTAGAAAAGGAGAGACCAAAACATGGCAGACATCGTTGGACTCCAGTGCACAGAATGCAAACGTCGTAACTATGTTACATTAGTAAACAAGAAAAAAGCGACGAAGAAACTGGAAAAAAGCAAATTTTGCAAATTTTGCAAGAAACACACCTTGCACAAAGAGTGCAAGTAGTGTATAATACTCAACCACAAACAGGTCTGTAGCTCCAATTGGTTAGAGCATCGCACTCCAAATGCGAGGGTTGAGGGTTCGAATCCTTCCAGGCCTGCCATTTTTTGTGTGTTTAGAGTATTATGACCACTCCAAAAATTAAGGGGAGTTATAAATGGAATCGATTTTGAGATATTTTAGGGAAGCCAAGGCAGAGCTTCTTCGTGTTACCTGGCCAACAAAAAAGCAGTTGTGGTATTCAACGCTTGTTGTTGTCATAGTAGCACTTCTTGCCGCAGCTTACCTTGGTCTTGTTGACATGCTGCTTACTGCTATTCTTACAAGAATCCTTTAAGCAATGTAATAACAAGAGCGAGAAGATAAATGAGTGATTTATTTGGATTCAAAAAAGAGCGTCGCTGGTATGTCGTGCAAACTTTTTCCGGTTGTGAGGAAAAAGTTCGCGCAGATTTAGCGCAACGCATTGAAAGCTTGCACATGCAAGATCAAGTCTTTCAAGTTCTCGTTCCAAAACACAACATTGAAATCAAAAAAGGAGAAAAGAAAACACTAAAAGAAGTGAAGCTTTTCCCCTGCTATGTCTTTGTTGAAATGTATTTGGATGAGAGGTCTTGGTATGTCGTTCGTCATACACCTGGCGTAACTGGTTTTGTTGGCAGTGGTAACCACCCACTTCCGATGAAAGCAGAGGAAGTTGACAAATTAATGGCTGCTCTTGGCAGACAGGAGCCAGTTAAACTTACTCCAAAGTTTAATGTAGGTGACAAAATTCGTGTCAAGATCGGCGTGTTTAAGGACTCACTTGGTGTAGTGTCAGAGGTTGATCTTGAAAGATCTAAAGCCAAGTTTGACACTGAATTCTTAGGCAGAAAGACCACAGTTGAAGCTGATTTTGCAGAGCTTGAAAAATTATAGTAAATATTAAGCACTGTTGTGCTTTTGGGTTATACCCATAATGAAGCGAAGAAAACAAGATAAAAATGTAAAAATTTCTTCGTTCTATTAAGGAGGAATATTTTTATGGCACAGAAGGTTGTTGGGGAACTTAAACTTCAGCTCCCCGCAGGAAAAGCCACGCCAGCACCACCAATTGGACCTGCTCTTGGACAGCGTGGTATTAACATTATGGAGTTTGTTAAGGCATTTAATGCTAAAACAGCAGACCAGGTAGGAATGATTATTCCTGTTATCATCACTGTTTATGCAGACAGAAGCTTCTCATTCATTTTGAAGACTCCACCTGCAGCGGTCTTGATAAAGAAGGCAGCTGGTAAACCAAAAGGTTCAGCAACTCCAAACAAAGCAAAGGTTGGCAAAATTACAAAAGCGCAGGTTGAAGAAATCGCAAAGTTAAAGATGCCAGACCTTAACGCAAATGATGTTGAGCATGCAATGAGAATGATCGAAGGCACTGCTCGCTCAATGGGAATTGACGTCGTTAAATAACGATATCGGTTACAACAATTTAACATTAAAATGGCGAGTAAATTGGAAGCAAATACCAGTTTAATCACCATTGTAAAAAATTTGTGGAAGATAGTAAGCCCTATCGTATACACCACAGGAGGTATTTAAAATGGCAAAAATTAGTAAAAGATTTAAAGCATTAATGGCAAACGTAGAAAAAGACAAGTTCTACACCATTGATGAGGCAGTTGCATTAGCAAAGAAAAACGCAACTGCAAAGTTTGATGAAAGCCTTGAGATTCACGTCAAGCTCGGCGTTGACCCCCGCCATGCTGACCAGCAGGTCAGAAGCACAATAGTTCTCCCTGCAGGAACAGGAAAAACATTAAAGGTCTGTGTTTTGGCACTTGGTGACAAACAGACAGAAGCAAAAGAAGCAGGTGCGGACATCGTCGGTGGCGAAGATCTTGTGGCAGAAATTGCAAAGGGATTCCTTGATTTTGATGCAGTCCTTGCAACACCAGACATTATGAAATCAGCTGGTCGTCTAGGTAAGGTTCTTGGACCACGTAATCTTATGCCAAGCGCAAAGACAGGCTCTGTTACATTTGACATTGCTGATGCAGTCAAGGAAGTAAAGGCAGGTAAAGTTGAGTTCCGTGTTGACAAAAGTGCTATTATACACAATGCAATTGGAAAGGCTTCTTTCTCTGCTGACAAACTTGCAGCAAACGTTAAGGCTTTCTTACGTGCAGTCGTCAAGGCTCGTCCAACGACAATCAAAGGCACATATATAAAAAGCATTAGCCTTACCACGACAATGGGTGTTGGTATTGCTTTAGATACTGCCCTTGCACAAAAAGAAGTCGCAGATATTACAGAATAATAATTTTATATCTTATAAAATTAAAGGTAGGGATGCTTTTCCCTACCTTTTTTATTGTCTTAATATTTTGCATTACTGGAAATTTCCTAAATGTAACAATAAAATATATTGATTAAATCTAAAAAAAGAGTAAAATATTTTGTTGAAAATTAAATGCTTGGAGGTTTTAACAATGACCGAAGCAGATAAAATGAAAAAAGAAATTTATTTGGATAATTCAGCTACAACAAAACCCGATAAAAGAGTAGTTGAAGCAATGCTTCCATATTTGACAGACTTTTATGGCAACCCGAATTCACTTCACGCTTGGGGGCAGAAGGCAAAGGCTGCCGTTGCAGAGGCAAGACAGCAAGTTGCATCTCTCATTGGTGCAAATGCAACAGATATAATATTCACAGGTGGCGGAAGCGAGGCAGATAATCTCGCAATAAAGGGCGCTGCTTGGACTTTGCAAGGCAAAGGCCGCCATATTATAACAAGTGCTATAGAGCATCATGCTGTCCTTGACACGGTGCGTTGGCTTGGCAAACAGGGATTTGAATTTACAATTTTGCCAGTTGATAACCTTGGCAGAATCAATCCAGATGATTTAGACAAGGCAATCAGACCTGACACAATTCTTGTTTCCATAATGTTTGGAAATAACGAAATTGGCACCATTGAACCTATAAAGGAACTTGCGCAAGTCTGCAAAAAACATGATGTCCTGTTCCACGTTGATGGTGTTCAGGCGGCTGGACACATAAACATAGATGTAAATGATCTTGGAATTGACATGCTCACCATGGCTGCACACAAGATGTATGGTCCAAAAGGGATTGGTGCGTTATATGTTCGCCGTGGCGTTCGCTTAACACCTCTCGTTCATGGTGGCGGACAAGAATTTGGACTCCGTAGTGGCACAGAAAACGTTGCGTCAATTGTTGGCTTTGGCAAGGCAGCAGAAATTGCAAAGCAAAGGCTTGCAAATGGCGAGGATAAAAAACTTGCTGTCCTACGTGACTACTTCATAGAAAAAATGGAGTCACTTGAGGAAGTTCGCCTTACTGGTGCAAGAGGGGACGAAAGACTCCCATTTCACACAAGTTTTGTTGTAAAATATATTGAAGGTGAAGGTATGCTCCTTTTGCTTGACGCTTGCGGAGTTGCTGCGTCTAGCGGAAGTGCCTGCACAAGTGGAAGTCTTGAGCCAAGCTATGTGCTTCTTGCCACGGGGCTTGACCATGCCACTGCACACGGCTCTGTGCGCCTCACAATGAGCCATGAAACTACAAAAGATGACATTGATTACGTTGTAGAGAATTTCGCTGAAATTATAGCCAAATTACGGGCTATGTCTCCGTTTTATAAGAAATAATGCATGTTAGCCAATCGAGTAGGAGGCTACCCATTATTTGGGTAGCCGACCTCTCACACCA
>CALELF010000137.1 GCA_937902895.1 uncultured Synergistaceae bacterium
TAAAATCTATTCGAAAAAATCTGCTTAAGTGTTCAATTTATTATTGCAATTTACGTAATAAAAAAAGAATATGATGAAGTGACATTTTCTTGGTTATTTAAATACATTTTTGAAGCATCAAAAGAGGGTTTTGTTAAATTTTCAATGGAAGTGTTAAAAATTAATTATACAGATGAAGAATTTGAAGTTATAAGAGAATCTGAATATAATATAGATATATTGGTAAAAAGTACAAATCATATTATAGTTATTGAAAACAAAATTAAATCAAGTATTAACGGAATAGATGAAAAGCATAATATAGGGAGTAAATTGGTGCAAACGCAACTATCTAAATATTATAAATATATACAAAAAACGTATCCGAATAAAGAAAAAAAATATTTTATTTTTGCACCTAATTATAATCATTTAAAACTTGACAGCTATGAGTGCGGTGAAAATTATCAATTAATTGAATATAAAGAGATATATGATTTTTTTGAAAAAAATAAAAATTTATACAAGAATATTAAATATTTTTCAGAATTTCTTTTTGCATTAGAAAAACATACCAAACCTATTGATAATAATCACGAAGAAATTATGTATAGGAGATTTTGTCTTGCCATTAAAAGAAGTAAATCTAAAAAATCTTAGATTGTACCGAAAAATAATTACAAATTGCTTGACAATTACAAGTATTTTTATAAAATAAAGCACATTAAACGCGATGATGAGGAAAGTAGTTTGCAAAGTGCATCTGACAGAGAGAGTGAACGTGGCTGAAATTCACTTATTTGTATTGCAAATGAAGACCACCTACGGAGCGGTTGCGCGAAAGACCTTGTGTCATTAAGGCAAACGGTTGACCCCGTTAAAAGTCATAAAGGCTCGCAGTAGTTGCGAGTGAAGCGAAAGTGGAACAGCGAATTCAAAATCGCCTCTCGCAAATTTGCAAGAGGTGTTTTTTTTGTTTTTATATTTTTGTAATAAATTTATGAATAGGAGAAGATAGAAATGGGCGTTATCAAAAACTATGGGCATTTATTGCCAGTAACAGAAAAAACTCCAAAAATTACCTTGGAGGAGGGAAGCACTCCGTTAGTTTACTATCCTGCCATAAGCCGTGATCTTGGTATAAACCTCTATGGCAAGTTGGAAATGTGTAATCCAACTGGTTCATTTAAGGATAGAGGTATGGTGCTTGCCGTTGCAAAGGCACTTGAAGAGGGAGCAAAGGCTTTAATCTGTGCTTCAACTGGAAACACATCAGCTTCTGCAGCAGCATTTGCAGCGACAGCAGGAGTTCCCTGTTTTGTTTTGCTTCCTGCAGGTCATGTTGCAATGGGAAAACTTGCGCAGGCACTTATGTATGGTGCAAAGGTTATTGCAGTTCGTGGTAACTTTGACAAGGCATTAGAGATGGCTCGCAAGGCAGCAGAAAATGACGGCTACGCAATAGTTAATTCTGTCAATCCATACAGACTTTGGGGGCAGAGAACAGGTGCTTTTGAAATAGTGGACAAGCTTGGTGATGCCCCAGATTGGCACGCTTTGCCAGTTGGAAACGCCGGTAACATTTCTGCATATTTTGCCGGCTTCTGTCAGTATAAAGAGCTTGGAAGAAGCACAAAAATTCCACGCATGATGGGCTTTCAGGCAGAAGGTGCAGCCCCACTCGTCACAAACAAACCATGCCCAAATCCTGAGACAGTGGCGACGGCAATTAGAATTGGTAATCCTGTGTCTGCACACCTTGCAAAAGAAGCGGTTGAAAAAACGAATGGTGAATTTAATTCTGTAACTGACGAGGAAATTTTGGCAGCACAAAGATACCTTGCAAGTAAAGGTGGAATTTTTGCTGAACCAGCGTCATGTGCTCCTTTGGCAGGACTTTGCAAGCTGAAAAAAGAAGGTCGTCTGCCAAGTGGCATAACTGTTACAATGGTGCAGACAGGAAATGGATTAAAAGATCCAGATACAGCATTAAAACAAGTTGGCAAACCAATAGAAATTGGTGATACATTAGAAGAACTTTTAGCAGTAATGAGAGGCTAATGCCAAACAATGGATAGTTTATTATCTATCAGAGTTCCAGCAACAAGTGCCAATCTTGGTTCTGGATTTGATGCTATGGGCTTTGCCCTTAGCCTATACAATATCTTCAAAATAACGGAGCTTTTGCCACAGGGTGAATATAAAATTGAGGCAAAGGGCGAAGGCGCAAAAGAGCTCACAGACCCGAAAAACAACCTTGTTGTTAGAGCTTATGAAAAGACCTTGAAGAAATGGGGCGTTAAAGGTCCTGGTTTTACAATGTGGTGTCACAATATTATTCCTCTTTGCCGTGGACTTGGCAGTTCTTCAAGTGCGGTTGTGGCTGGTGTGCTTATTGCTAAACATCTTACAAATCGTGATGTAACAGATGATGAGCTAATCACCATTATGACAGAAATTGAAGGGCACCCTGACAATGTTGCTCCGTGCTTTAAGGGTGGAATGGTAGTGTCTTGTTGGGACAAAACTCAATTGAGATATGTAAAACTCCCTGCCCTAACAAAAGAAATACTTTGCGTTGTGGCTGTTCCAGAGGAGCGAGTTAGCACAAGCGATGCTAGGTCCGTTTTACCAGAAACAGTTTCATTTGAGGACGCAGTCTTTAACCTTGGCAGAGCAGCACTTTTGGCTTCTGCTTGGGCAACTGGCAAATGGGAGCATTTGAAATGGGGAATGGAAGACAAACTCCATCAGCCATATAGAAACAAACTTTTCTCTGGCGGAGATGTTATCTTTGACAGAGTTAAGGAATTGCCTGAGTGTTTGTCCGTTGCAATTTCTGGTTCTGGCCCTTCCGTCATTGCTTTTGTTGAAGGTTCAACTGTCAGCCGTGTTGCAAATGCGATGTGCAAGACCTTTACGGAGCATGGAGTTCGCTCGCAATTTTATGTCCTAGAAGGAACAGAGAATGGCGCTGAAGTTAAGGTTTCAAAAGAGTTACACAAAGCACTTCAAGGAATGGTGAAATAAAATGGAGTGGAAAGATAAACCAATTACAGTATTAAAATTTGGTGGCACTTCTGTTGCTAGCCCTGAAAGGATGAGACATGTAGCAGGGATAATTGACCGCATCAGAAACGAAGGTTACCGAGTTGCCATCGTTGCTTCTGCCATGGGGAACACGACAGATGATCTTATAGCTATTGCAGAAAGTGTCTCTATGACACGAGATGGCAGAGAAATGGATCAGCTACTTGCCACTGGAGAGCAGCAAGCCTGTGCACTTTTAGCACTAACATTGCAACAGTTTGGTATTCCTGCGCAGTCATTCACAGCAGCACAAGCTGGAATATATGCCAAAGGTTTTCCTATGGAGGGGCGTATATACAAAATAGAGCCAGAATATGTCATAAAAGCTCTTGATGAGGGAAAAGTTGCAGTCATCACGGGCTTCCAAGCCGTAACAGATTTGGGAGACGTTATCACTCTTGGCAGAGGTGGATCTGACCTTTCATGCGTGGCGCTTGCTGCAGCTATGGGAGCAAAGTCTTGTCAATTACTAAAAGATGTTACTGGACTCTTGACAGCAGATCCGAGAGTGGTGGAACACCCTGTTAAGTTAAAGCAGATAGGATTTGACGAAGCTATGGAAATGTCCGTTCAGGGAGCCGGTGTAATCCAGGCTCGTAGTGTTGAAATGGCAGCTAGGTATAAATTACCAATATATGTAGCATCAAGTTTTGTTGAAGAGGAGGGGACATGGATTATGTCAGAAGCAGTTAGTGAAGGACTTGTGATAAAAGCAGTAGTGCAAGATACATCAATAGCAAAGGTTGTGTTGCTTGGTGTGCCAGATACACCTGGTGTGGCAGCAAGATTATTTGCTAATTTAGCAGACGAGGGCGTAAGCTCTGAAATGATAATTCAAAACAATATGAGGGGCGGTGTCAATGACATTGGCTTCTTGGTGAAAAATCAAAGTCTAGAATCCGCAATAAAGGTTTGCCGCAAGCTCTGTGATGAAGTTGGCGCACAAGGCGTTTCTTTTGATACAGAGGTCGCTCGTGTTTCAATCATAGGTGCTGGTATTGCAAATCATCCAGAAATTCCTTCAAAAATGTTCAAAATTCTTGCAGAAGCTGGTATAAATATTGAAATGATAGCCTCTACTTCTCTTGCATTGACCTGTGTTGTTGCAACGCAAAATGTTGACGATGCAGTTCGCACATTGCACAAGAATTTTATAGAAGAAGCATAACAAGCATATAGAAGGAGATAAAAAAAATGTCAAAACCAAATGCAAAGAAAGTTGCAGTTCTTGGTGCTACTGGTCTTGTTGGCACAGAGATGTTAAAGGCACTTGAGCATTATGATTTTCCAGTGTCTGAATTGATTGCCCTTGCTAGCCCACGCAGTGCTGGCAAAAAATTAAAATTTAAGGGTGAAGAGATAGAAGTTAAGGCAGTTGCAGAGGAGCATTTCAAGGGAGTAGATATTGCACTCTTTTCTGCTGGTGGCTCAACGTCAAAAACATGGGCGCCAATTGCAGCAGCACAGGGAGCACTTGTCATTGACAACAGCTCCGCTTGGAGAATGGATCCAGATGTTCCCTTAATTGTTCCAGAAGTTAATGCTGCTGATATTTCCTATGCAAATAAGAAAAATATTATAGCAAATCCAAATTGTTCAACAATTATTGCAAACACGGTGCTTTTCCCATTGCACTTGGCTGCAGGGTTAAAATATATCAACGTTAGCACATATCAATCTGTTGCTGGCACCGGAATAAAAGCGATTACATCTTTAAGAGATGGAAGCGCTGCATATCTAAATGGGCAAGAATATAAGGATGAGGTCTATCCTCATAATATTGCTTTTAACCTCTTGCCACACATTGGTGCTTTTGATGATGAGGGAATATCAGAGGAAGAGTGGAAGATGGTAAACGAAAGCAGAAAAATTATGCACATTCCAAATCTTCAAGTATCTGGTATAACTGTCCGTGTGCCAATTTTCCGTTGTCACGGTGAATCTATCACGGCACAATTTGACAAGCCTTTGACACCAGAAGAAGCAAAAGAAATTTTAAGCCATGCACCAAGTGTTAAATTAGTGGATGATCCAAAGAACAGTGTTTATCCATTGCCATCTGAGGTAATTGGGACATACGAGGTGAATGTTGGTCGTATCCGTCGTGATACGGGGCTTGAAAATGCTCTTGCAATGTGGGTAGTTGGTGATAATACATTAAAAGGTGCGGCACAGAATGCTGTGCAAATTGCACTTTTGACATTATAATGGTGAAGTTTCTCAAAAGCGTTAAGCAAATTTTTAATCTTGAAACAGAAAAACAAAAGGGAGTGGGGCTCTACGTTGGCGTAGAGTCCTTCTCCCTTTGTGTTATTGATGATATAGAAGACATTGAACATACCGTGAGATTCTATGGCTCTAAATTTCCTGCAACTTTAAGAGATTATGTGGCAGATTTTTTCACGAATGATAGGTCTGCAACTTATATTTTTGATTACATAAAGGAATTTATGCCTCAAGGGTTGGAGAATATAAATCTGATTTTGCCTAATAAGGTTGCAAATATCGGAGTAACCCCAGTTGAATTTGCCAATGATGAACAGGCACTAGGCTATTCACGCTTTCAATCTGCTGAAATATTTGACATGAAGCTCACTGAACCAATATTTTCTGTGTCTAAAATTGAAAGCTCTGTAAGCAAAAGGAGCAAAGAAAAAAAATCTAAATACATAGTGTCCTGTGCTCAAATGCGAGATATGGTGGAGTTGCAAAAGTGTGCTATTGCCAACCATATAAATTTAGAAACAGCGGAGCCAGTTGAACTTTGCGCCTTACGTGCTTACAGTGACTTATCTCAAAGGAATGTGTTGTTGGTATTTATAAATTTATCACATTTATTTTTAGTTGCTTTAGTAAACGGAAAACCGGAAAAATTTTGCACCCTTTGCCTTGATACTGAATGTGATGGTTTTTTAGAAAAATTTTCAAAAGAAATTGTTAGGTTTCTTGAAAATTTCCATTTTGAGCAAGGGGCTTTGAAAATTAAAGTTGCAGGTGACGAAATGAAGTATAAAATTTGCGAGGTCTTGGACAAGCTACACATTGCAAAGGAAATTTCTCTTGCAAAATGTAAAATAGATCTTGCGTCATGTGAGGATGAGCTTGCTTTTGGGGCTGCTTTAAGGAATTTATGATGCTTAAATTAAATCTTTTGCCAGTAGATGAACTAAAGACCATAAATGCAAAACACATAAAGCACCTGAGATTACTAATTGTCATATTTGCTTTTATGCTTGTCGTTGCTTCTGTTGTAGTGCTTGGCAAACTCTATTCACTTTCCAGAGCGCAACGTGAACTGTCAGAACAAGTTAATGAGCTTACGAATCTTGAAGTTAATCAAAAGGACACGCTAGACAAATTGCACAAGCAACAAGAAAAAATTACTGGCCTTATTGCAAAGGACGATAATAATCTTGATGTTGCAGAGTTTCTTCGGCTTCTAGTTCACTTGAAAGCTCCAAAAGTTGTAATATATGAGATAAAAGCAGCAGCTAATCAAATTGATTTGATTGGCTTTTCAAATAACCGTGCATCTGTTCTTGAATTTTCCGAACAGTTGAAAAAATCGAGTCAAGTGTTGAAGGTTGCAAATTTTGCGATTACGAAAACTAATAAAGATTCAGAGCAAAACAAATATCCACTTGCCTTTTCGATTACAGCAATAATGAAGGTAGAAGGTAAGCAAAAATGAGGACTCTGCATAAAAATTTTTTATTAAAAGAATCTTATACGTCTTATGTCTTTTGGGGTATTTTTGTTATTGCGCTAGTTTTTTATTTTGCTCTCTATAAAATAAACAATAACTTGAGCGACATAAACTATTTAGTGGCGCAAAAAAATCAACTTGAGACAGAAACAAATCAAAATACACTTGAGATAACTGCTCTGCAAAATTTTGTCAAGGCACATGTAGATACACAAACAAGCGAATTATCACCTATAACGTTTACAAGAAAATTAGAAAAACTTCTGCAACAATACGCATTTTCAAATGATTGTTTAGCGGTTCAGCAAAATGGAGATGAAACTGTATATACGGTAGAAGATACCACAGACTATTTTTTGCTACAGTCATTTTTGCTTGACCTTTGCAAGCTACACGCCAATGTTACAAATATTTCTATGAAAGCAGAGGGTGAATTTGTGCATTTTGTTATTACGATTTTAGGTTAACAGATGACAGATAAAAAAATAGCGACGCTACAAAGCGTCGCTATTTTTTATTATTAAATATTTAACTATGCTTTCTTAAATGCTTGTCTGCAGATTCCGCTGAGAACAATTATAAGAACCGCATATCCGAGAATTGCGATATTGCCATAAGCTTCATAGAGCTTAGCATAGGTCATATTTGTGATGAACCAACCCAAGTCATAGCTCAAAAGAACTGCAACGTTTGCTTTTGGTAACAAGTTGGATGGTGAAAGGTCTGTAATGAGCTGGACGTATGCTGGGAAAGCAAATCCGAGAGCTACGCCGAACACAAAACCTACAATTGGGAACACAACTGGAGCAACTGCGTTTGGTGTCTGTGATAAAACAATAACACAAGCAGCCAAAACCATTGATGAGAATGGCAAAACATTCTTCAAGCTCCAACGTTTTACTGCTGGCAATGTAGCGAGGAAACGTGTGAAGATACCACCGACAGAAAGCATAATCATGTAAAGGCTAGAGTTTGTGCCATGCTTTTGTGCAAGGTCTGAAACAGAACCTGACATACCATCAGCGAGTGACATGAAGAGTGTTGCAAAGCAGAGGACAACCAGTACTTTTGTTCCAAAGAGATCTTTCCATGTTCCCCATTTGATCTGCTGTGCTGGTGCTGCATCTGCTGTGTCAGACTTGCCAGACATATTTGGTGTTTTCAAAAGTAACACAAAAATGACTGAGATGATAGAAGCAACAGGACCAATTGCTAAGTAATATATTGAACCTATAATGAGATCTCCGAATGGTGATGGGTTTGAGGTGAAATAATTCGCCAAAGGGATGACAGATGACATGGAAAGGAATCCAGCCAATGTAACAAAACCGGTTGCTGGTCCTCTTGTTTCCTCTGTTGTTGAGTAGCTCAAAGCAACAAACAAGCCAACCATGTAAAGGCTATAGCTAAATCCAGCCAAGATACGGCAGATAATTAACAACCTACCATAGGCTTGTGGAGAAAGACAAGCAAGGGCATGACCTGCTTCAACGACACCGTTGTAAAGACCGTCATTAACAATATCAAGCCAGCAAAGATAGCCATAAGCTGAGCAAGAAATAATTGCTACCAAACAGGCTATTAACATTGATGTCTTAATGCCAATGCGCTCAATAATTGAGCCGGAAAGTGGACGAGAAATTGCAACTGCAATGAAGTAGATTGAGAAAAGCAACGAACCGAAGAGAAGCAAACCCTCAAATGTCTGTGAGTATGCAGAGAACACATAATAAGCATTGTGCATACAGAGCATGAAATAGTTTGCGAAGAACAAGATAATGATGTTGTAATACTTCTTGAAGAAATCCATGAATACTGCCTCCTAAATTTTTATTTTGGATTTTGGATGTTCCAAAACCACATTGCTAACATTCTATAATATATACAAAAAAATGTCTAGTTTTTAATTATAAAATATCAAAAAAATTAAGCGAAGGAAATTACCTTCGCTTAATTTAGTCTGATACTTTAATTGTAGCTATAATGCTCTTTTTATTGCGGCTTTTACCGCAGGAGTTCTGTATGGGTGTCCAATTGGATCTAGCTTCATTGTAACACCCTTTTCTCGAGGTAAAAACTTCATATAAAAGTGTTGTTCAAAGCCTTCGTCAGTTGTAATTACAAGCATTATACCAACGCCATCTGCTGACATGTAGCAGTCACGAAAGACGTAATGTCCTGTTCCGTCTGTTCCCACACCTTCAGCACCGGCTAGGCGTTTCATCACTTCAGCAACGTTTCCCTGTATTTCAAAAAAATCTTCCATTGTTTCTTGCTCACTTTCATTTTTTACTTTATTTGCAGTTTTTGTAATGACTAAATCGAAGGTATTGCGTCCTTCTTTTTGCCATTTTCTTTCATATTTTGTTATGTATTCGCGAGTAGGATTTTTTACCAAAGGTGCTACAGAAAAATTATCTTGGCAAGAGAAAATTTCTGCGCAGTCCATAGCATACCAATCAACGTCAGTTGCTAGGCGAAATTCTCCACCAACTTTTAATATGTAATCTAATAAATTTACAAAGGATGGAACTGTAACACGGCGAGAAGCATGACGTGATTTCGGCCAAGGGCAAGGGAAATTCATAAAGACCTTTGAGACACTGTGAGGAGTAAAACTTTTGCGTAAAATTAAGCCAGCATCACCATGTATAAGTCTTATGTTTTTTAAGCCCGAAGCTAAGGCTCTGCGACAAGCCTTTGTTACGCACATTTGAGACACCTCTATGCCGATAATCAAAGCATCAGGATTTTTTTCAGCTAAAAAGGTTGTAAATTCACCATTCCCAAAACCAATTTCAACAAAAAGTTCTTGATGATTTTTTACGCCTTGCCAATCAATTGGCAAATTCTGCCGTTCTGTAATTAAAATATCTTGAAAATTCCAGTTCAATCTATATACACTCCCTTATTGAGAACCATTCTTCTAGTGTCAATTCTTCTGCCCTTGCAGTTTGAATAAGCCCCACCTTTTCATAAATTATGGCAATTTGTTCCTTAGTAAAACCGCCTGCCAAAAAATTATTTTGCAGGGTTTTGCGTCTTTGTTTAAAAGCCATTTGCAAAAGATTTCTCCATTTTTTGTCATTTGCAATGTTGAAATTATCAGAGATTTTTACCTCAATTATTGCCGAATTTACAGCAGGGCGGGGCTTAAAGGCTTCTGGTGGAACACGACGAAGAATTTTTGCCTCTCCATTCATAGCTTCAATAGTAATGCCCAATGGGCAGCGATTTTTTGTGTGGGGTTGCGCCACAATTCTTTCTGCTGCTTCTAGTTGCACCATTACAAGGAAATAATGAGCGCCTAGAGGTGCTAACTGTTCTAAAAAAGTGAAAAAAAGTGGAGTCGTGATGTGATAGGGCAGGTTTGCAATTATTTTATTAGGAAGAATAGGTAAATTTTTGTAATCAAAGCCAAGAGCATCGCCCCAAAATATTTGTAGATTTTCATGCTTGGCTTCAATTGGAGCAAGAAATTCTTGTAAGCGTCTGTCAAACTCAATGGCAAAAACTTGCTTGGGGAAGAATGATAAAAGTCCTTTTGTGAGGATTCCTTTGCCTGGCCCAATTTCTAGTATAGTGTCGTCCTTTGAAATTTGTGCCTTACGAGTTATAAAATCTATTATACTAGTGTCAATTAAAAAATTTTGTCCTATGTCTGTGTTATTAATAAATTTTGCTTGCATGTGTTAAGGTCTCCGACTGGTGAAAATAAAAGTTGTTTTTATCGCAAAACGGCGGTAATTATAACAAAAAATTTAAAAATTTGAAAAAAAACTTGATTTTTTCCGTAATCTGTGTAAAATTACACATCGTAAGTTTTACATGCCTTGTCTTCAAGGCAAATGTTATAGGAGGAAATCGATATGGCAAAGGCTGTAGTTAATGGAGATCTTTGCGTAGGTTGCGAAGCCTGCGTTGGTGTTTGCCCAGTTGGAGCTATTTCAATGGTAGATGGCAAATCAAGCGTTGACCCAAATGCATGTGTCGAGTGCGGTGCATGTGTTGAGACTTGCCCAGTTAGTGCTATTTCAAACTAATAATTTGGTAATTTAGGTGCGGAGGAAATCCGCACCTTTTTTTTGTGTTTTATGCTTAATTGATCATTAAACTTCCGCCAAGGTTGCACCTATTTTTGGTTCTGCAACTAATGGAACATCTATCGCCTTTATGCTTTCCATTGTGGAAACGAGTAAATTTTTAACAGCTTCTGCGTCAGAGCTATCACATTCGCAAACTATTGAGTCATGAATTTGCAAAACGATTTTTGCTTTCGGAAATTGTTCAGCCAAAACCTTTTCAAATTTTATCAAGGCGATTTTTGCAATGTCAGAAGCTGCACTTTGAATGGGGCTATTTTGGCAAATTCTTTCATAGGGCGAATTGCCCCTTGTTGTCATCACAATTTCCTTTGTTGGGCGAATCCTGCCAAAGATAGATTCGAGTGTTGCTCTTTCCTGCCCCTTTTTCTTTGCATCTTCAATGTATGTTTTTACTTTTGGCAATGCCTCAAAATATCTTGCAGAAAGAGAGGAGGCTTCGGCTCGTGAAATGCCAAGCCTTTCAGATAAGCCAAAGGCACTGATGCCATAGATTAGTCCGAAGTTTACTGTTTTTGCTACACGGCGTTCTTCTGGTCCAATTTGGCTTTCGTCATAGCCATAAATCATACAGGCAGTTTGTTTGTGAATGTCCTGTCCCTTTGCAAATGCTTCTTTTAGTTTTTCTTCGCCAGTTACTGAAGCAAGGACACGGAGCTCAATTTGCGAATAGTCCGCAGAAACAAAGATATTATTTTCCTCACGTGGCACAAAGCAAGAGCGGAATGATTTTGCAAAGTTGCCAAATTGTGGTATATTTTGGACGTTTGGATTATAGCTAGCAAGGCGTCCTGTGCCAGTTGCAAGGTGGTCAAAGGTGGAGTGAATTATTGGTTTTTTGCCCTTGGACGCTTCATCAAGTGCCAATTTCAAAAATGGCTCAACAAAACTACCGTGAATTTTTGTCAGTTCTCTATATTCAATTATCGCCTTTGGCACGAGGCAGAAAGGCTCTGGCAACCGTGCCAGTTCTTCCATTACCTCTATGCCGGTTGAATAACCGGTTTTTGTTTTTTTAATTGCAGGAAGTCCAAGAGTTTCAAAAAGAAGTGTCCCAACTTGCTTTGGCGAAGCAAGGTTTAATTCTTGTCCTGACAAAACAAAAACTTCTTTTTCTTTTTTGGCTATTGCTTCTCGTAACTCCGATTCAAGTGCTTTTAGTTTTGCAACATCTACAAAAAGCCCATTGCGTTTCATATTGAGCAACACACTAGCAAGAGGCATATCAAGTGTATTTTTCAAATTTATCAGCTTTTCACTAAGGGTTAGTTGCTTTGAAAGGTCAAAATATGAGAAGAGCCTCATCTTTTGATTTGTGGCGCAAGAGAGAGAAGTGTAGCCACCTTTCTCTTGCCATTTTTGCCCTGCATTATCTGGGTGCAAAAGGTAATGATGAGTTGCAAGGCAAATAACATTATGAAAATCCAAAAGTAAATTAGAGTTTTTGTTTCCCAGCGTTTCTATAAATTTGGGGTAAGATTCAAGAATAAAGACTCCGTCTGACTTGTGCCAATTGTTTATTGCTTCAACTTCTTTTTCATTGTCTAAAGAAACGACGGTGTAGTTTTTATCATTTGAAATCAGCAGAAGTTTGCTTGTGTCTTTTTCAAGAAAATCAAGTGCAAGCATTTTTGTTTTGTTTTTTTTGTTTGCTTCAAACAACGCAACTAAATCACGTTCTTCAAAGTGTGCTTCCTCTATGCCGACAGATTCAAAAATATTTTCTTGCAATTTCGTTTCAGTTGGTTTTGTGGTGGTTTTGTTTTTTGTAATTGGTTCGCTTTTCAAGGAAAAGTTTTCAAAGGAGGACAAAAATAAATCTTCCTCACTCAAGAAATCTCGTTTAATTTTTCTCAAGGCTAATTTATCACAAAACTTTCCAAGCTCCGTCGCATTTTTTTCTGCTTTTAAGATTTCTTCTGTTGCTAGCGGGGAAGTTTCTTGTGGCAGGACAAGGGATAAACTTAAATAGGCAGCATCCTTGCCCTCTTTCAGATAAGTTTGTTTAACACCCTTTACTTCATTTATATGTTCGTAAATTTTGTCCAGCGTCCCAAATTGTTTAACAAGATCATTTGCACCCTTTTCGCCTATGCCATGCACTCCGGGTACATTGTCTGCTGTGTCTCCCATGATTGCCAAAACGTCGGCAATTTTGCTTGGCTCAAAACCACGTTCGTCAAAAAATGTCTGTGGCGTGTAGATGGCAAATTCGTTTACTCCTTTTTTAGGGCGAAGGATTGTTATATGGTCTGTTATGGCCTGCATAAGGTCTTTATCCGCAGTTAATATGAGAACATCATAGCCCTCACGCTCCAGATTTTTTGCGGTAGAAATGATGAGGTCATCTGCTTCCACTCCAACCTCAAACTTCACAGCGTAACCGGCAAGGCGGCAAAATTCTTCCGCCAGTGGTGTTTGTATTTTTATTTCGTCTGGTGTTGGCTTTCTTGTCGCCTTGTAATCGCCAAAAATGTTTTTTCTTGCATCACTTCCGCCAGCGTCAAAAAACACAGCTGTGTGGCTAGGCTTTACAGTGTCAGTTATGCCTTTTAACATATTTGCAAAGCCAGTTAAAGCACCTGTTGGTGTTCCGTCTGGTGCTGTCATGGTGCTAGGCAGGGCATAAAAGGCACGGAATAAAAGCCCGTGTCCGTCTATCAAGAGTATTTTTTGTCTGGTGTTTGTTCCGTTTGTGTTCAATATTTTTTCCTTCTTTGTCTTAATATGTGCCAAAATTTGGCAAAATTATATCACGAAAAGCCACTTGCCAAAAAAGATATTTTGTTATATAATCCGCCCCGTGTTAGCGATGCGTTAGTTTGTCGCGCAGTTGCCGGAGTGGCGGAATGGCAGACGCAGTGGACTCAAAATCCACCGGGGCTAACACCTCGTGGGAGTTCGAGTCTCCCCTCCGGCACCATTTTTTTGAAAAAATTTCAAACAAAAAGCCACTGATAAATTCAGTGGCTTTTTTAATTAAATAAAAAAGAATGGAGTAAATATAATATGCAAGAAAGAAAACCAAGTTTATTCAAATTACTTCCGATTGCTATATTTGTATTAATTTATATTGCACTAGGATTGGCTTTTGAGTTTATTTTGCCAAAAGAATACGGCATTTACCAAGTCCCGATTGTTGTTATATTTTTAATCTCTCTTGGTGTAGCAATTATACAGTCACCTTTGCCAAGCTTGAAAGAAAAATTGGCACAAATGGCTAAGGGTTTGGGTGACGCAAATTTGATAACGATGTTGATTATTTTTCTCGAAGCAGGAATTTTTGTAGGTGTTATCGGTAGAAAAGGGGCAGAAAATATTGTTTACTACATACTCCCTAATTGCCCAACATACCTTGCACTTCCTGCGCTCTTTGTTTCTTGCAGTTTAGTTTCCATGGCAATGGGGACATCTGTTGGCACGATTGCATTAATGGCACCAATAGCCACCGTAATGGCACAGACAGCACATTTCCCTGTTACGCTTTGCCTAGGTGCAGTAATCAGTGGTGCTATGTTTGGAGATAATTTGTCATTAATTTCAGACACAACAATTGCCGCATGTCAATATCATGGCTGTCAAATGAAGGATAAATTTAGGACTAATTTTGCTATGGCGGCACCTGCCGCATTGTTTGCCATAATAATTTTTGCGTTTCTTGCCCGTGGGCATTCTTCCATAAAAATTGTTGGAGAAAATAGCGATTTAGTTTCGGTGATACCATATTTTCTGGTTCTTGTTGGAGGAGTTCTCGGGCTGAATGTCTTTATAGATTTACTAGTAGGAATTATTTCTGGAATGGTAATATCAATTGCTTCCGGCTATATTGATTTTTTGAGAATTTTTACAAAAATGGGCAGTGGTGCCAGTGGAATGTTTGAAACGTCCATGGTGGCAATTCTCGTTTCTGCAATATGTGCCTTGATAGCAGATAGCGGAGGTTTTGAAGCACTTATAACAAAAATAAAACTGTTTTGCAAAACAAAACGCGCAGGGCTTCTTGGTATAGGCTTTTTAGTTTCTGTGTTAGATGTGGCGACAGCGAACAATACTGTGGCAATAATTATTGCAAATCCAATAGCAAAAGAGCTTGCCAAAATATATCAAATTGCCCCCAAGAAAGTTGCCTCTGTGCTTGATATATTCAGCTGTGTTGTGCAAGGGCTCTTGCCCTATGGGGCACAAATGCTTGTTGCACTCGGTATAGCGTCACAATTAAAGGCAGAGGTTTCTCCTTTTGCTGTCATTCCCTGTGTTGTTTATCCGTTCTGTCTGTGCTTTACAACGGTTATTGCTATTTTATTTATGAAAAAGGACGATTAAAATGGATATTAAATACATATTAAATCATTGTGATCACACTCTTTTGTCACAGGGAGCAACTTGGAGCGAAATCAGGTCAATAATTGACGATGGAATAACATATAACACAGCTTCTGTTTGCATTCCACCATCTTTTGTGAAGCGTGCTAGCGAATATGCGGCAGGGCGTGTCGCAATTTGCACTGTCATCGGTTTTCCAAATGGGTATGCCACAAAGGAAGTCAAATGTTTTGAAGCTCGTCAAGCAGTTCAGAACGGCGCAGATGAAATTGACATGGTTATCAACATCGGTGATCTAAAAGACAAAAATTATGACGAGATTTTGGAAGAAATTAACGAGATAAAGCAAAATTGCCTTGGAAAAATTTTGAAGGTAATAATAGAAACTTGCCTTTTGACAGAAGAAGAGAAAATAAAAATGTGTGAGATTGTGAGCAAATCAGATGCAGATTTCATCAAGACTTCAACTGGCTTCAGCACTGGTGGAGCTACCAAAGAGGACATAGCACTCTTTGCAAAGCATGTCACAAATGGTAAAAAAATTAAAGCCGCCGGTGGAATAGGAAGCTTGGAAGATGCAGAAGATTTCTTAAATCTAGGTGCAGAGCGTCTTGGCACTTCTCGCATTGTAAAGATTGTTAAGCAAAATGGCAGAAATTAGAAGCAATATTGATTTGACTGCCATGTTGCATGAACTTTCTGTGCAGGTTGTAACAAAGGCAAAAGAAAATGGGCTTCACTTTACCTTTGCCGAGTCTTGCACTGGGGGACTTTTAGCAAAAAGCATAACAGATATTGCCGGTTCATCTGCTGTGTTTTATGGCAGTGTCGTTTCATATTCGGACGAAGTAAAGGCTAGTGTCTTGCGAGTTTGCCCCAAAATGCTTGATGAGGTTGGAGCAGTGAGTGCGGATTGTGCTTCTCAAATGGCGAGTGGGGTGCTTGGCGTAATTCCAAGTGACATTGCAATTTCTGTAACTGGCTTTGCAGGACCAGACGGAGGCACAGAGGAAAATCCGCTTGGCACTGTTTATTTTGGAATTGCAACAAAGAACGGAATAATAAAAACCTTTAAAAAAATATTTGAGGGGACAAGAGAAAACATTCGGTTGCAGACAGCTGTAACAGCTTTTGAAACACTCTTGGCATTTATAGAATTTCTAAAAAAGGATTAGCCATAAAGACTATCTGGTCTGCACCCCGTCAAACGGACAGTGAAATAAAAAAAATAAGATTTTAAAT
>CALELF010000138.1 GCA_937902895.1 uncultured Synergistaceae bacterium
TCATAGTGACCTCCTAAATTGTATGCGGTAATCCCTGTTACCTTATGTTATTTTTCTTTACATAATTTTACAGGTAAATCCACGAATCTACAATTCCGAGGTCACTTCATATTATCTCAACTCTCCATTTTCAATTCAAAAGCCCCAGCATTTACCGCAAGGCTCCTGCTAAGGCTTTTTTATTAGCTTAATATTTTAAATATCTTTTCTGTTTTTATCTTTTAATACGGTTTTTACAGCTCTATTCACCGGATATTCAATATTTGTCCCGTCTGTTTTTATTACAATGTCTCCGTCCGCTGTATCAAGCCGTATGGGCTTATACTTCAAAAGCACCTTGCGTGTTTTGTTGTGTGGCAATTTGTAATCACTTTGTTTATCGTAGCTTATGGTAACAATGTCCGGTTTTGTTTGTGCATAAAGCTCATCATAATTTCCGTTTTTGCTTCCATGGTGTGGTGCTTTTAGCACATTGACATGCGGAAATTTCAACATTTCTTGTTCTTCTTTTTCCGAATCTCCCATCATCAAAAAGGTAACGTCCTTATATGTAACAAGTATTATAATGCTATTATTATTAGGATCACTGCGAGTGCCTTTTATAAGGGTTACAGGGGCTAAAACTTCAAGCTTTGCTCCTCCAAGCGTTGCAACTTCTCCGGCTTTCACTCGTTTAAAAGTTGCGCCACTTTTTGCAACGGTTTCCAAATAGTGTTTTTGAATTAAAGATTTTTCCCTCGCAAATCCGCTATCCCAAACATTCTTCACATGAAAATTTTTGAATAATTCACTTGCTCCGCCAATATGGTCATTGTGGGGATGACTTGCAACAAACAAGTCTATTGTGTCTACCCCCATAGATTTCAGGTAAGAAACAACATGACCGGAAGCATATTTTTCTCCGGCATCAACAACCATGATGTGACCGTCTGGCATCTTAAAAACTGTGCAATCGCCATGCCCAACCTTCAAGGCGTGGTATTCAAGCATTGGTGTCGCAACAGCAACACTTGCAAAAGCAAGGCAAAAGGAAACAACCAAAAGCACAAACAATTTTTTTATTCTTTTCATAGCATTACTCCTTGATTTTTGATAGCAAAAATTTTAGCATAAATTTAAGATAAAATTTTATATTTTTTATGTTTTTACAAAGGGCTTGTTAATATGGAAAACAACAATGAAACTTGGCGAGGTATAAAGGAAAACAGCGAAGCAGAAATCACAGAAAAACATTCTCGCTTTATTGCTTCTGTCAGGACTATTGCCTCAAAAGATGACGTGTCTGCTTCATTAAAGGAAATCATGGCGCTTTACCCTCGGGCAACACATTATTGTTACGCTTACCGCCTTGGAACAGGCGCACAAGACGAATATGGAAGTGACGCAGGGGAACCGAGCGGAACGGCAGGCAGACCAATTTTAGGTGTGTTAAAACGCCATAATCTGACAAACACTCTGCTCGTGGTGACGAGGTATTTTGGGGGAGTAAAGCTTGGGGTTCCTGGACTTATTTCTGCTTACGGCGAAGCAGCAGAGGCAGGAATTACCGCTTCAAACATTGTAACCTTAACAACGGGACATCTTTTGTTCATAGTATGTCAGTATGACATGTCAAAAACTGTGCGGACAAATCTCCTAAAATGTGGCGTAACAGAAAACCTTATCAAAACTGAATGGGGAGAAAATGTAACTTTTTACGTTACAGTGCTTTCAAATGTTACAAAAAAGGTGACAGATACCTTTGCCGAGCTTGTGGCACGTCATGCCCTTTTGGCATTTGAATGGAAAGAGCAAATACAGTGCATTGTTGAAAATGAGTAAATGTTTTGCTTGCAAAAGAGGCACTTGTGGTGTATAAATGTTTACTTCAAAATGAAATTGGAGGGGTTGCAATGCTAAAAAATTTATCTTTTTTACTGTTGATTTTTACTCTGACAATTAGTCTATCTTCGCCGTGTTTTGCAAGCGTCAGACCAAAAACGACAAGCCTTTGTTTTGCAAAGGCAGATGTTACGAGCCGAGCAAAACAAAAAATCTTCTTCACTTGTGACGGTGCGGACAAAAAGGTAACAAGTATTAGTGTTTCATGCAAAAACCTCAATGGCTCCGTTGTAAGCTGGAGTGTCCGTATGGTGAATGGCGAAAGTTTTGTAGAAATCACCCCTGTAAAGGCAGGGGGAGACGTTACGCTTGAGCTTACAGCAAAGGGTGATGGCGGTGGTGTTTACAAAGACACCATGACGGTAATGTTTAAATAAAAACAAAAAACCTTTAGCCATAAACACCGAACCGTTAAAATTGAAAATTGAGAGTTGAAAATTGAGAATTATTGTGTGGCTACGCCACAATTTGTAGTGAGGCTTTAGCCTCACCATAAATCGTTTTTGCAAAGCAAAAACAACCGAAATTCTCAATTCTCCATTTTCAATTCTCAATTCCAAAAGCCGTGGCACTCATAGCTAAATCATAAGTCAAGTTAAATCTGAATAGTATAAAATAATTAGATGTTTAATTTCCTTTTTTTGGGGGTATTTCTATGCTAATAGCACTAGACGCTATGGGCGGTGACCATGCACCAAAGGCACCGTGTCTTGCAGCAATCAACGCGTTAAAAGAACGCAAAGATTTGGAAATTGCTTTGTTTGGGGACGAAAATCTCCTTATGCCTTTTCTCGTTGGAGCGAGCTCTGGCATAAAAAAACGCATTCATTTGTATAACACAACAGAGGTCATCACAGCAAATGACTCTTCCTCTCTTGCCATAAGACGGAAAAAAGATTCTAGCCTCGTCAGAGCTTTTCAAATGGTAAAAAGTGGCGAAGCACAGGGGCTCGTTTCCGCTGGAAGCACTGGAGCAATTGCAGCTGGTGCTGTCCTTTTGCTTGGCAGAATAGAGGGAATTGACAGACCTGCGATGGGTATTGTCCTTCCACTTGGAATCAAACAAACTCTCCTCATGGATGTCGGGGCTTCTGTTCGTTGCAAGCCTGTGCACCTTTTCCAGTTTGCACAAATGGGCTCTATTTACATGAGTATTTTGAGAAACATAAAGCAACCAACTATCCGCTTTTTAGCAAATGGAGAGGAGGCAACAAAGGGCGACGAAACTATCGGCTGCGCAAGGCAAATGATTTTGGACGCAGGCAACCTCAATTATGCCGGATTTGCCGAGGGAACAGACATTGTTACCGGTGCATCCGATGTCATTATTTGCGATGGTCTTATGGGTAACGCAATCCTCAAATTTGGAGAAGGTATTGGAGAATTATTAAAGAAAGAATTACAACAGGAATTTGAAGACCACCTTTTGACAAAAATTGGCGCTTTCTTCCTCTATCCTACGATTCGTAGAATATTAAAGCAATTTAACTGGGAAAAGTTTGGTGGGCTTCCTGTGCTTGGTGTTAACGGTGTTGTGGTAAAAGCACACGGCAGATCTAGCGACGTGGCTATCATGAACGGAATTTTACAGACAGCACATTTAATAGAAAAAGATACTATCGGGCAGATAAAATATGAAATTGAAATGACAAAAAAATTGCTTGAAGAAAATAGAAAAAAAGCAGCCGAACAACCACCCTGCGAATAAAGAAAGATTTTTAGCCATAAAGACTATCTATGTAATGTCAAGTAGCAAAAAAAATTATTTTTTACAGG
>CALELF010000139.1 GCA_937902895.1 uncultured Synergistaceae bacterium
AGCCAATAATAGGGCATATGAAATTCGGGCATGGCATGCAACGAAGTTTCCTCAAAGGAGAATCAGGTGCAGCGGTTAATGCCCTTATGTCCGCATGTGGTTTTAATATAAGAAAGCTTTTAAAACACCTTAAAAGCTTTTTACATTTTTTCGAAAATTTGGAGTGCTATCATTTAAGTGCAGTCGATAAACCCCTAAAAAGTGGTAATATATTATCATTTCGGAGGTGTTATCTATGCAATATGATAAGGATTTTAAGTTACAGGCTCTTGAGCTATCTGATGAGGTAGGAGTAAAGAAGGCTTCAGAGCAACTTGGTATCTCTTACTTCACACTAGCTGATTGGCGTTATGCTAGAAACAAAAAAGGGGTATCAGCTTTTATTGGTAGTGGGCATAAAGCCGAACCACTTTGTGATAAAGATCTTCGTATAAAGGCACTTGAAGCAGAGCTTCGTGAAATTCAACATGCAAATGAAATATTAAAGGAGGCTCTCAGTTTTTTCGTGCCCTGCCGAAAGAAGTAAGAGCACATCAGCGTTACCATTTCATTTATAAGAACAGCAATCGTTGGTCTGTAAATATGATGTGTAAAATTCTTAAAGTTAGTGAAACTGGTTACTACAAGTTCAAGCGTAATCTAGGAAAACCAGACAAGGATGATATTCTTTCGGCTGCTATACAGAAGATTCTTGATGAATCCAACTTCAACGATAACTATGGAGTTCCACGCATGCAGATCGCACTTCGTAGACTTGGCATAAAAGCAGGAATTCGTAGAATAACAAGAATTATGAGAGAGCACGGATGGCTACATGAACGTAAACGGAGACCTCACGGTCTTACCAAAGCAACAACCGAAATTCAGGAGAAAGAAAACCTAATAAAACAGAATTTTTATGCAGATAGACCATATAGCAAGTTGCTTACCGATATATCTCAAATTGACTGTCTAGATGGGAAACTGTATCTGTCTCCGATCATGGATTGCTTCAATGGGGAGATACTCTCACTAATAATGAGAAACAATATGCGCAAGGAATTGTGTATTGACACGCTTTGCGCAGCATACAATCGTTATCCGCTCATTAACGCCATCCTGCACTCTGACAGAGGAAGCCAATACACTAGCGATGCATTCAAAGAAGAATTACTGAAACACAAAATGGTTCAAAGTCTTAGTGGTGTTAATCATTGCTATGACAATGCTAGGATGGAAAGTTTCTTTGCTACTCTGAAGAAAGAGTTACTATACAGAATTCCAACACACAAAATGCACCGAGAAGAAGTAAAATCAATTATCTTCAAATATGTCTTCACTTATTACAACCCTATAAGAATACACACATCAAATCCGAAAGGCTTACCTCCTACAGAATATAGAAGACAGTTTGAAAGTGTGCAATGCACTGCTTAAGCGGAGAAAAAAATTTTATGGGTTTTTAGGACTGCACTTTTCTTGACAAGTTCACCTTACATAAAATTTATGGCATTTACATAGCATGGTAACACTTATAAGTAAGAACCTTACTTCTTGCACTCACATTTGTTTTACAAAGAAATTTTGCATAAAAATAACAAAAAATTCTCAAAATTTTTGCTGTTTTTTAGCCCTTTTTGCCTTGCTATTAGCGACTTTTATATTTTGGCTATGTAACATTTACTTTACATAAATTTGAGGTATTAAATGGAAAGAATTTTAGCATTAGATATCGGATATGTTAGAATCGGTGTTGCAATATCAGACCCCTTGGGCATTTTTGCCCAGGGGGTCTGTGTGCTTAAAAATAAACCAGGGTGGCACGATGAAGTGGCTACGCTTGTAGCAGAAAAGGGTGTAACCACACTGCTCATTGGGCTTCCCAAACGCACAGACGGCAAAACAGGCGAAGCAGAAGAGCACATGAAACAACAGGCAGAAATTTTCAAAACTCTCCTGCCTAGTGTGAATGTAATTCTCTATGACGAACGCTTTACAACAGTCATTGCTGAGCAAACCATGCTAGAAGCTGACACAAGCAGGGCGGGCAGGAAACAAAAGATAGACCAGGTTGCTGCTACCGTACTTTTACAGAGTTATTTGGACAGCAAAAAATAAAAATATACAAACAAAAGAGATATATAAAACAGATAAAAGACAATAAAGGTCAAATGATTTTTTAACTTTTTAAAATTTGTAATTTTGATATTTTTGGAGAAATAACCTATGACATTACCACAAGGAATTAAGCTAACACCAATGCTTGAGCAGTATGTGAAGTGGAAAGAGGCATATCCAGACTGCCTGCTTTTCTTTCGCATGGGCGATTTTTATGAAATGTTCTTTGACGACGCAAACATTGCAAGCACAGCATTAAATATTGCCCTCACAAGCCGTTCAAAGGATCCTGATTCCCGCATACCTATGGCGGGGGTGCCATATCACTCTGTGGATTCATACCTTGCTCGTTTAGTGGAACAGGGGTATTCTGTTGCAATTTGTGAGCAGATGACAGAGCCAAACGGCAAAGACCTTGTGGAGCGTCAAGTTATCCGTGTCATTACACCAGGAACTTACCTTGGGGATAAGGAAGAGGACGACGCACGACTCGCCACAATTGCCCGTGATGGGGACGGTTATGCTATTGCATTGCTCGAGGTTTCAACGGGAGTTTTGAAGGCAGGAAGCTTTACTCCCTCTCGTGTTGCCGACTTTCTTTCTTCCTTTGCACCAACGGAAATCTTATGTAAAAAGGGGGAGGCAATAGAACAAAACATCATTCCATTGTCTGTCAAAAACACAACTGAACGTGACAAAGAGGATTTTAAGCCAGAGAACGCAACAATTTGGCTTTGCGATAAATTCAAGGTTGCAACCCTTGAAGTAATGGGTCTTGAGGACAGGAGCATGACAGCCTCTGTTTCTGCCGTCGCTTTACGCTATTTGGAAGAAACACAGTGCAAGAAACTTGATCTTGTAAAAACCATAACTCCTTTAATTCAAAAGGAAAACCTTGTGATTGACAGGAGCACCTTTATAAACCTTGAACTTATCACAAAATCACCAACAAGCCTTTTTACGCTTTTGTGTCGCGCTAGAACTGCTATGGGAAAACGCCTGTTAAAAGACTGGATTGCAAGCCCATTACAAGACCTTGACCAAATCACAGCCCGCCAAGACAAAATAGAAGAATTTATAGGCAATATGTCTCTCACAAAACAGGTGGAAAGTCTGCTTGCAAATTGCAGCGATATTGCTCGTGCCTTAACACGAATAGAAATTCAAAATTTTTCTCCTTATGACCTAGCTAATATTTCTCAAACACTGCAATTCGTGCCTCAGATTTGTGACATTATAAGCGAAACAGAGCACATAAAAGATCTCTTGCCAACTTGCGACATAACAGAAATAAAAAATCTGCTTGCAAGTGCCATTGCAGATGAGGTACCCCGCAACATAAAAGACACTGGGGTAATACGAGAGGGTTACAGCGCAGAACTTGACCGACTTCGCAACTTTTCAAGGAACGCTGCCGAATGGCTTATAGATTTTGAGGAACGGGAAAAGGAACGCACCGGACTCAAAATTCTTAAAGCTCGTTATAACAAGGTGGCAGGATTTTACATAGAAATTCCAAAGGCACAGGCAAAGTCCGCACCTGCCGATTACATCAGGCGACAAACACTGGTAAATGCAGAGCGTTATATAACGCCTGAACTAAAACAATATGAAGAAGAAGTTTTACAGGCAGAAAGCAAAATCCTTGCCCTTGAAACAAAAATATATGACGAAGTTGCAAAGGCAGTTTTACAAAACAGGGATAGTATCCGTGCTGTGAGCATTTTCCTCGCAGAACTGGACACCCTTATGGGACTTGCACTTGTCGCAGAGGAACGGCATTACACTCGCCCAAAACTTGATATGTCTTTTGACTTCGTTATCAAGGGAGCAAGGCATCCTATAATAGAAGCAACACTAAAAAATACTCGCTTTACACCAAATGATTTTAATTTTAGCGAAGCAAGCGGCAGACGAATTGCTATCCTCACAGGACCGAATATGGCAGGAAAATCAACATATCTACGCAGTGCAGCTCTCATAACAGTCATGGCACACATGGGAAGCTTTGTCCCAGCAGAAAGCGCTCGTATTGGTTTGGTTGACCGAATATTCAGTCGTATTGGTGCGCATGATGAATTATCTCGCGGGCAAAGCACCTTTATGGTTGAAATGGTAGAAACTGCAAACATCTTGCGAAACGCCACGGAACGCAGCCTTGTTATTTTAGACGAAGTTGGAAGAGGAACTTCCACCTACGACGGAATGGCTATCGCCTGGAGTGTGCTTGAATTTTTACAGGGTGCAATGCAGGAAAAACCACGTGTTCTTTTTGCTACCCACTATCATGAGCTTACAGACCTTGCACAGGTCTTGCCCGGAATTATCAATCTTTCTATGGCAATAGAAGAAACAAACGAGGGAATTGTGTTTCTGCACCGAGTTGTTGAAGGGGCCGCAAACAGAAGCTATGGTATAGAGGTGGCACGACTTGCTGGTGTGCCAAGCGTTGTCTTAAAACGCTCAGAAGAACTTTTAAGGCATTTTGAAGAGCAAAAAGAGGACATCACAATTCCACAAAAAAAAGAGACAAAGCAACAGATACAAATGTTTGACTCGCGGCAGGAAGCCATACTAGAAGAACTGGCACACGCTGATCCAAACAATATGACACCAATGTCTGCGCTTACTTTTGTGGATAAACTCAAGAAAAAAGCAAAAGAGATTTTAGAAAGTTAAATTTTTTTGCCATAAAGAACATAAAGGTCATAAAGGCTGGCTTCGCCAGCAAAAACAAAAAGAATATTACGTTTTGTCAAAGGAATGCGTGTTAAATGATAGACTGATTTGTTTTTTAACTTTATGTAAGTCAAGGCGTAGCCTTGACGGCTTTATGTTAGCCGCGAAGTGGTGCTTTATGGCTAATCTCTTTTTGATTAGAGGTTTGCTATGATAAAAAAATTAAAAGAAGATATTTCAACTCGCATTGCGGCAGGAGAGGTTATTGAAAGACCTGTTTCTGTTGCAAAGGAGATGCTAGAAAATTCGCTTGATGCAGGAGCGACAAGCGTAACTATCCGCACCCTTGACGGTGGTAAATTGTCTTTTGTAATTGAGGACGACGGATGTGGTATGTCTTTTGATGAGCTTCCCCTTGCTATTGAGCGTTACGCTACGAGCAAGATAAGCACGCTAGATGACCTTGAAAACATCAGCACCTTGGGTTACAGAGGAGAGGCTTTGGCTTCGGTTGCCGCTATCAGCAAAATTGAAATTATCACGCGGCAGGAAGGAAGTGACGAAGGCTCTATCCTCAAGGCAACAGCGGGGCAAATCTCGCTTCACAAAAAAACAAGCGCCCCAAAGGGCACTAGAATCCAAATTGACGATATGTTTTTTAACCTACCGGCAAGACGAAAGTTTTTGAAAACAGGCACAGCTGAACTCAGACGCATTGCATCTGTGGTAAATGACTATGCACTTTTGCATTATGACAAAACATTTCGTCTTTATGAAGGCACAAAAAAAATATTGGAATATTTCCCAGTTAAAACTCAGGAAGAAGCTTTGTCACGCCGCATAGGAGAGGAAACAAAAATCTATTCTGCCGATTATTCCTTTGCTAATATAAAGATAAAGATGTGGTATAACCCCTTGCCGGATTCAAAGAAGGTTGTGCTAAACCTCTTTGTGCTTGGACGACGTGTGCAGGACGCAGGGGTTCGCGCCGCAATAACAACAGCAGGGGTTGGCAACGGGGAATGGCTTATCCTTATTGAATGTAACCCCCGTGATATTGATGTGAATGTGCATCCCACAAAGGAAGAAATTCGTTTTCGCAGAAGTGGTGATGTGTTTAAGGCGGTTTACACCTGTGCCAAACACATCTTTGCAAGGCGACACGCAATGGAAGGGCTTGGAGCAGCTGAAGAAGTTTCTCCAAAAATAGAGGCCTTGGCAAGCCAGATAGATACAAAAGACAGCGACAAACAATTTTTTGTATCAAACGCACCAAACTTTGATTACTCAAACAATGGATGGCAAGTAACCCATAAAACAAAGCCTAGTGAACCGCAGGCAAAGGCAGAAGGTATAAAAAATACCGCCCTATTTGAAGGTGAAACAAAATTGGAGCTAGACGACAAGGAAGCCAGTGACGGCAAAAAATTTCTTGGTCAGCTTTCCAGTGGATTTTTGGTTTTTGACTTTCCTCACAGTATGGCAATCATGGATCCACACGCAGCGCACGAAAGGATTTTGTTTGAACAAATCTGTTCAGATTTTAAAGACGGGGTAAAAACTCAAAACCTCACCATTCCACAGATAATGCCTGAAACTGTCGCAACAAACGCAAAACTTTATGAGGCAGAACTTGCACGACTTGGTTTTTTAACAAAGAATGACGCCATTGTTGCAGTGCCTGTTATTCGTGGAAAAGGGCACATGTCGCCTGTTGAAATGCTTCGTAGCACTATTGCGGGAATTGAATCTGAACAAGATCCAACAAAAAGAGACCGCGAAGTGTGGTGGAGAATGGCACGCATGGCGTGTCGTGATGCCGTAAAGCTTGGACAAAAGTTTTTAGCAGACGAAGCACTTGAACTTCTTGCCAAACTTGAGCAATGTGAAAACCCCTTTACCTGCCCTCATGGCAGACCAACACTGCTTATTTTTGAAGAAGAAAAGCTACGGGGTTGGTTTGAAAGATAAAATCTTTGTGAAAAACACGATTTTTTGAAGGGCAAAAACAATTTGACTTTTATTGTCTTTTAGTTTTTCTTTTAGAATAGATTTTCTTTAAATCTGCCAATTTCTTTAATATTGGTTAGATTTTTGGTATAATGCGTAGGTTTGAAATACCTAGACATAATAGATAAAAGGTGGTTTCCTTGAGTAATAACGTCTTATATCATATTGGTTTAAATAAAGATTTGATAGAAAATTCTCTTTACGCCCTGTTGCCTGGCGACCCAGGCAGAGTTGAAGGCCTGGCAAAGTATATAGGACAGAATGCGCGTTTCGTCACAAGCCACAGAGAGTACACATCTTGGCTAACCTATGTTTATGACAAACCTGTGCTTGTCATGTCCACTGGAATGGGCGGGCCAAGTGTCGCAATTGGACTTGAAGAATTGGCACGACTTGGGGTTAAAAATTTCATTCGTGTTGGAACAACTGGCTCAATCCAGGAAGACCTAAATATTGGAGACGTTGTGATAAATAAGGCTTCTGTCCGTCTTGAAGGAACAAGCTCTCACTTTGCACCAATAGAATTTCCTGCCGTTGCTGACCTTGATATAACTCTTGCCCTGCGAACGGCAGCTCAAGAGCTCGGAGTTGCACACAAGGTAGGTATAAATGTTTCTTCTGACACCTTTTGGCCAGGTCAGGAAAGATATGACAGCTTCTCGGGTTATGTCCTTCGCCGTTTTCAAGGCAGTATAAAAGAATGGCAGAAACTTGGTATCACAAATTTTGAAATGGAGAGCGCAACTCTTTTTACTATGGCAAATGTTTTTGGACTTCGTGCCGGTGCAATTAATGGTGTTGTTGCCAAAAGAACCGCTAGTGAAGCAGTCGCACCTCACGAAATGTATCAAGTAGCAGAAAAAAATTTCCAAGCAGTTACAAAAAGAGCGTTGGAAATTCTTATTAAAAAAGATTTAGATAACTAAACATGCAATAAATATTTGGAGCACACAAATATGAAAATTTCTTTTTCTACATATGGTTGGGAAAATTATTCCTGGCAAGATTTTGTAAAAATAGCAAGGGATTGTGGATTTAACGGAATAGATGTTCATAGTATCCACGAGCCTCGTTTTAAGGACTCTGGGCTCTTTGACAAGGCAAATTCTTCTGTTATCGTCAGACAACTTTTCGATTTGTCTTTATCTATTCCTTGTATTTCTTCCAGTTGCGATATAACAGACAACAATGTTAAAACAAACATTAAACACATAAAAACTGTCCTATCTATTGCGGAAAATTTGTCTTGCCCCTATGTTCGAGTTGGGGCAACGAATAACGAAAATTCACTGGCAAATTGCAAGAAAAACACTATTACAGTTTTAAAAGAAGTGATTTCTGTTGCAAGAGAAAAACACATTTGTATATTGCTTGAAACAATAGCATGTTTTTCTGATTCTGCTTTCTTATGTCAAATTTTAGAACATTTTGCAAGTGATAATTTGGCTGCCCTTTGGGACGTACAACACACGGTGCGAGATGGAGCTGAAACACCAGAAACAACAATAAAAAATCTCGGTGCTTATGTACGCCATGTTCACATGAAGGACAGCTGTATAGAAAACGGCGTAAATAAATATTGCCTAGTCGGTGAAGGGACTTTGCCTATTACAGAAACCATTCGGGCACTTTACTCTATAAATTATGATGGATTTGTTGCTCTTGAATGGCTTCCATCTTGGGGAATTGTTCAAGAACTCGAGCTTATTGCATTGCACTTTGCTAGCGTAGCAAAAAAGTGGGGTGACACAAGGCGACAGCTTTCAACACGCCGTCTTTATGAAAACAAATCTGGCACAGGATATTTCCCTTGGCAAAAAGAAAAACTTATAGAAAAAACCTTTAGCGATGTGTTGGATCAAATTGTTCAGGATTTTCCAGACCAATACGCTTTTCGTTACACTTCCTGTAACTATACAAGAACTTACAAGGAATTTCGTGACGATGTAGACCAGGCCGCACGAGCCCTCATGGCTCTTGGTGTAAAAGCCGGAAGTCATGTTGCTCTTTGGTGCACAAATCTGCCACAGTGGTATATCACCTTTTGGGCAGTAACTAAAATAGGTGCCGTGCTTGTCACGATGAATACAGCCTACAAAATTAACGAAGCGGAATATCTGCTTCGTCAGTCTGACACACATACTCTTGTTATGATAGACCATTTCAAGGACATCAGCTACGAACAAATTATTCATGAACTTTGTCCAGAGCTAGACACCCACGATCCAAACGGGCCAACGCCTCTAGCCTGTAAGCGTTTGCCTTTTTTACGCAATGTTATTTCTGTGAATTTTCATTCAAAGGGTTGCCTTAATTGGGATGATGCAATGGATTTGGCAGAAAAAACCCCTGTGATTGCACTTCGCCAAGCGGCAAAGCAGGTCTCTGTGCACGACGTTTGCAACATGCAATACACGAGTGGAACAACCGGTTTTCCAAAGGGAGTTATGCTTACGCACCATAATGTGGTAAACAACGGTAAATGCATTGGAGACAGAATGGATCTCTCCACAGCAGACCGTATGATGATTCACGTTCCAATGTTTCATTGCTTTGGTATGGTGCTTGCTATGACAGCTTCTATGACACATGGCGCAACCCTTTCTCCCTTGCCATATTTCTCCACAAAGGCAAGTTTGAGTTGTATAAATGAAGAAAGAATCACCTGTTTTCATGGAGTTCCAACAATGTTTATCGCAATGATGGAACATCCGGATTTTGCAAATACAGATTTTTCTTATATGAGAACAGGCATCATGGCTGGTAGCCCGTGTCCTGAATCTAAAATGCGTGACGTAATAGAAAAAATGAATATGAAAGAAATTGTAATCGTTTATGGGCAAACCGAGGCGAGCCCTGGTTGCACAATGAGCGAAACAGATGATCCACTAGAGGTTCGTGTCACTACGGTTGGTCACGCGTTGCCTGAGGTTGAATGTAGAGTTGTAAACCCGGAAACCGGCGAAGATTGCCCTGATAATGTGAGTGGCGAATTTTTAGCACGTGGTTACAATATAATGAAGGGCTATTATAAAATGCCGGAAGCAACACACCAAGCAATAGATGAACACGGATGGCTCCACACAGGAGACCTTGCTTGCAGAACTCCAGAGGGTAACTATAAAATTACCGGACGACTGAAAGACATGATTATTCGCGGTGGCGAAAACATCTATCCAAAAGAGCTTGAAGAATTCCTCTATACACACCCAAAGGTAAAAGACATTCAAGTAATTGGCGTTCCCGATGAGGCACTAGGCGAAGAAATTGCAGCAGTGATTATTGTTAAAGAGGGAGAGGAATTGACTGAGCAGGAGGTAAAAGAATTTTTCCTTGCCCATGTCGCCCGTCATAAATGTCCAAAATATGTTCAGTTTGTGTCGGAATTTCCTATGAACGCTGCTGGCAAAATTTTAAAATATAAAATGAGAGAAGATATAGCAAAAAAAATCAATAATTAGTTTGTCGGCAATAAATATACACTTGCGCAAATATGCTTTAATGATTATAATCTGCGAGTCGGTTTTGTTTCTTCTGTAGATTTAATTAGTTTTTATAAAATTCATTTTTTCGTCAATTTTAGGAAAAGAAAGTCTACAATATACGGAATTTGCTAGCAAAATAGTTTTAACAAACGCAAGATTTGCTAAAAAGTTCTATTTTTGTGCGTTTTGCGGAAAAACATATCTACAATATACGGAATTTTTATTGTAGATTAATGTTGTTTGGTATATAATCGCTCCTTGTAAAGAATTTATTACAAGGAGCGATTTTTTATGCAAAATTACTTTGTTCGCTGTGTTGAAGAAACAATAAAGGCTCAAATTAACACACATTCTGTTATTTTTTTAGAAGGAATAGGCTCCTGCGGTAAAGCAACAACCGCTCAAATTTTTAGCAAAGGTTCATATTGGTTAAATAAAAAAGACTCTATTGATTTAGCAAAAATTGATCCTTCTGTTGTGTTAAATGGAAAACAGCCTCGCCTTATCGCAGAGTGGCAAAATGCGCCAGAAGTCGGTTCAGAGCTGACAGAGCATCTTGCAGAAAATCAAGCAGCCGGTCAATTTATTTTAACTGCAAGCTCTGCGCCAGAGGATAAAAAGAATGCTACACAACAGAACTCAAAACAAATTTCTCATATTCTTATGAGGCCAATGAGTCTTGCCGAATCTAAAGAGTCACGTGAGCTTGTTTCCCTAAAAAGTCTTTTTGACGACGGAGAACAAAAACTTCTTAATAAAAACAAGGCTCATTCTATCCTAGACACAGCTTTTCTTTTGTGTCGTGGTGGTTGGCCAAGCGCAATAACAGAAAGTCAAGAAACGGCATTAGGTGTGACAAAAAATTGTTACGATAATCTTTTTTCGTATGAATTTTGCAATGGCGGTAAATTTCGCAATAAAAAGACTAGTGTATTACAGCATATTGTAAAAAGCTATTCCATGCAAATTTCAACAGACGCTCCGATTACTCTCATACGAGATAAAATAACCATTGTGACGGGCAAAAGGCTAGACGACAAAACAATGGTTTCCTACATTGAAACGTTGCAAGATCTTTATATTATTGAAGATTTACCTGCTTGGAATCCGAAATTGCGAAGCAATGCCATTGTTCGTCTTACCCCAGCTCGTTATTTTACAGATCCTTCAATTGCAACATCTGCACTTAACATTAAACCAGACGATTTGTTACAGGATTTAAGGTTTTTTGAAATGCTGTTTAAGAATTTTGCTATGCGAGATCTGCGCGTTTATTCGTCTGTAAGTGGCATAAAATTAAGCCATTATCGTGATAATCTTGGGCTTGAATGTGATGTTGTTGCGCATTTGGACGATACACATTGGGCAGCAATCAATATCAGACTTGGAGGAGAAGCACGAATAGAAGAAGCTGTTGAAGACCTAAAGCGGCTGAAACGAAAGGTTGCTTGTAATGCCCCTGCTTTTATGATGGTGCTTACCGCAACTGGTATGTGTTACAAGCGAGCCGACGGAGTCTATATCGTGCCAATAAATTGCTTAACTTATTAAAAAAAAAGAGTGTGAAGTTTTGGACACTTCACTCTCTTTTTTATTTTTACTATATTATCTGCCAAAGCGTGCTTTTACTTTTTCTAGTAGGTCTCGAATTGGTAACTGTTGCGGGCAAAGTTTTTCACACTCACCACATTTGATACAGTCACCCGCTGGTGCATGCGCACTTGCCACTTGATTATAATATACATCCTCTGCTTTCCAGAAAGAGCCATCGCCTTGCGGAATTTTACTGCTTACATCGTGTATATCTTGATTATAGAGTGCAAAGAAAGAGTTTATTGGAATATGCTTTGGACATTTTGTTGTGCAATAGGAACAATTTGTGCATGGAATTGCGTTTAGGTCTTTTAATATGTGCTTAATGTTTCTAATGAGCAAACGCTCTTTTGCTTCTATTGGCATTGGGTAAGCCATTATATCTGTATTCATCTTAAGTTGCTCAAGGCTACTCATTCCAGAAAGAACCATAGCTACATTTGGTAGGTCTGCCACAAAGCGCAGTGCTAAATCTGAGGCTCTTAATTCCGCTTTATCTAACAATGCTTGTGCTTGAGGTGGCAAGTTTACTAATGTGCCTCCTTTGAGCGGTTCCATAACAACTATTGGAACATTGTGGGCTGTTGCCACCCTGTAGCATTGTTTTGATTGAACATTTTTGTCGCCCCAGTCAAGATAGTTAATTTGCAACTGAACAAATTCAAGCTCTGGGTGTTCGGTTAAAATTCTGTCAAGTAAATCTGCGGAACAATGACAAGAGCAGCCAATATGTTTGACAAGTCCCTGTGCTTTTTGCCATCTCAGCCAGTTAAAGCAATCAAATTCAAGATAACGGTCATAAGTTGAGTCTTCTATGCCATGCAAGAGATAGTAATCAAAGTAGGATACGCCTGTTTTTTCAAGCTGCTTATTAAAAATTGTGTCCCTGTCTTCTTTAGTTGAAATAAAGGCAAAGTGTAATTTTGATGCTAAAGTGTATTCTTCTCTTTTGTGGCGGGAAGTAAGGGCTTCTTTTACAGCATCTTCACTTTTAAAATCATGATACATCCAAGCTGTATCAAAATACGTGAAGCCTCGTGCTAAAAATAAATCTACCATTTCCTTGACCTGCTCGATGTCTATGTTTGCAATATTTTTTTCATCAAGCAGAGGAAGTCGCATTAGTCCAAAGCCTAATTTTTTCTTATTAAAATCAAAAACCCCCATGAGTTTACTGCTCCTTTGTCTTAGATGGCTCATTATATCACAAAGAATAATAAAAATTTTGAAGAAGTTGCCATAGTTTTTCGCAACTGAAATCTCTAATAGACTCTTGTTTTCTTGAAGGAAGAATCTTGCAAATTTCATCAATTTGTGCTATAAGAAGGCGTTTTTGGGTTCGTGAAATTCTGTTCATTATTTTAAGGAGGTTTTAGCATGTGGGAAGAACAATATAATGAGATTGAAAGAAAAACGAAAAGCAAGGTTATAGCATTATTTATCTGCACTATCTTAGCTATTTGCTTTTTAATTTGGAGCTTTTATTCAATTCAAAGCAAGAAAAATAATTTACAAGCGATAGAGGAAAAAAGAGACTCCCTACAGGCTCAACTCGATGAATCCTTAAAGCTTGAAGGATATGATGAACAAACTGGTGTCTTAAATGAAGAGGGTTTTAAAAAAACTATAGAGGAAAAGAAAGCCTCTCTTGGTGAAAAGCAACTGGCTCTTTATTATGTAAGTTTTGCTTCCCATACTCAAGGACACAGCTTAAAGAGCATTAATGATGAATTTGGTCACCTTGCCGGTCGAGATGCAATAATTACCTTTGCCAGTTATTTAAAAGCAACCTTTTCAGGAGATAGATTTGTCTGTGCAAGGCTCAGTGGAAGTTCTTTTATGGTGCTAGATACAGAGTTCCAAGACAGAGAGGATACGCTGAAATATATAAAAAAAATGAAAGCCCTTTGGCATGACACACCATATAGAGTGGATGAATCACATCAAATTGAAAATATGTCTCTTCACACAACTGCTTTCCCTTTTAGGGCATCTATCAATAGTCCAGCATCAGATTTAATCAAGGTAACCACCAAATTAAATCGCGACATTCGAGACATGGCTTATTTCACCTTCAAAATGGAAGGCGATACCGAGCCACTATTACAGTAGTTCAATTTTTTGACTGGAGAAGAAAAATGAAACAGATAAAATATGAAAATTTAGTAAAGCCTTTAGCAACCGTTCTTGCTATTCTCTTTGTTGTAATACTGGCTCTTTATTCCTTTAATTTTTCCTCAATTATCCGTTATCACAAGGCAGCAAGTTCCATAAAAGAAAACGAAAAATTGCTGGCAGAATCTATTGCAAAAAGACGCACTACTTTAAAAACAGGTATGACAAAGCTTGATCCTTTCCTTGTTGATATGGAGGCCGCTCTTACAAATGTAAACCCAGCAAAAGTTTCCGCTTTTGTTTCTTTAGAAGGAGACAGAATTGGGGATATAAAAGCCGAATACGGCACAGAGACAACAGACTATGTGGTTTCAGAATTATGTAAATATATCAAAGAAAACGTTGGCTCACAAAAAGATGCCTTGATCTGTGGAGTTGGTGAAATGAGCGACGAAATTCTTTTCTTCTTACCAAATAGAAACAGCGAAGAAGAAATCATCGCTTTTATGGATAAGTTGTTGGCTGACTGGAAGGATGTTACGGTAAAATTTAATGGCATGAAAATAAATGTAACCTTTAGTGCAGGTGTTGCTTTTTGTCCAAAACATAGCTTAACAACAAAAGGTCTTTACGAAGCTGCAGAAGTTGCGCTTCGTGCCTCTAAAGAAAATGGCAAAGACCGCTATACTGTTTATGATGCTTCGCTACTGGAACAAAAAACGGAGTCGCCAACGATGCCAGAGGAACAAGGACAGCTACAGCAGACCAAAGAAAAATAACTTAAACCAAAGGGTGTATGGCTGACTTGCTATGCACCTTTTTTGCAATATTGTGTAATTTTTTACATGAACGGAGAAATAGATAAAAATGGCTGAACAATTTTTTGAAACTTTAGATGGCAACTCTGCTGCTGCCTACGTTGCCTATGCTTTTACAGAAATTGCCGCAATTTACCCCATAACGCCATCTAGCCCTATGGCTGGAACTGTTGACGCTTGGAGTGCGGCAGGACGCAAAAATATTTTTAATCAAACCGTCTCTTTGACAGAAATGCAATCAGAGGCCGGCGCTGCTGCTGCTGTGCAAGGCGCTCTTGAAGCTGGTGCATTGGCAACTTCTTTCACTTCTTCACAAGGGCTTATGCTTATGCTCCCAGTGCTACATAGATTTTCTGGAAATAGGCTTCCTGCTGTGCTTCATATTGCAAGCCGAACTGTTGGCACACATGCTTTTTCTATTTTTGGCGACCACTCTGATGTTATGAACTGTCGTTCAACCGGTATGGCTCAGCTTTGCTCTGCAACAGTGCAGGAAGCAGCAGATATGGCAATTATTGCACACACAAGTGCAATAAAGGCTTCTATTCCATTTATGCACTTTTTTGATGGTTTCCGCACAAGTCACGAGTTGGATAAAATATCTCTTTTAACATACGAAGATATGGCAAGTCTTTTGGATTATGAAGCGTTGTCTGCTTTTAAACAAAGAGCTCTTAACCCAGAGCACCCTGTTATGCACGCCACAGTACAAAATCCGGATATCTTTTTCCAAATTCGTGAAGCTAACAACGGTTATTATGCTGAGCTTCCAAACATCGTGCAGGAAAATATGGATAAACTCGCAGAATTAACCGGCAGACAATATCATATTTTTGATTATTTTGGTGCTGAGGACGCGGAATATGTCATTGTTGCGATGGGTTCTGTTTCAGGTAACATAAGGGAAACAGTTGATTTCTTAAACAACAAGGGAATTAAGGCTGGCTTTTTGCAGGTTCACCTCTATCGTCCATTTGATTTTGAAAAATTTGCTGCTGCACTGCCAAGAAGTGTCAAAAAAATCGCAGTGCTTGACCGCACAAAAGAAATGGGAAGCAACGGAGAGCCTCTTTTCCAAGATGTTTGCTCTGCTTTGAAAAAAGCATCTCGTGATGTTCTTATAATCGGTGGCAGATATGGCCTTTCCTCAAAAGACACGACAAGCGACCATATTCTTGCAGTTTTTGAAAACCTTATGAAGGATTCGCCAAAGGATAACTTTACCATCGGTATTACAGATGATGTTACAGATTTATCCCTCGCGCCAGAAGGGCATGTACCAAGTGCTGATTGTTATTCTTGTAAATTCTGGGGACTTGGTGGCGATGGCACGGTTGGAGCAAACAAGGATACAGTTCATATCATAAACGAAAATACATCAAACTGGGCTCAAGCCTATTTTGAATATGACGCAAAAAAATCTTTTGGTGTCACCATTTCTCACTTGAAATTTGGCGAAACTCCGATAAGAACCTCTTGCCTTGTGAAGGCTGCCGATTTTGTTGCGGCACATCACCCTACCTATATTCAAAATTATGACATTGTAAGCGAATTGAAAGACGGCGGAATTCTTCTCATAAATTGTCCGTGGAATGCAAAACAACTTGATGAAAAAATCCCTGCTGATATTAGGCAAAAACTCTTTGCAAAAAATGCTAAGCTTTACATAATGAACGCTCGTGAAATTGCAGAACAAAATGGTCTTGGCAATCACGTTAACATTCCTTTACAGGCTGCCTTTTTTGCATTAACAAATATCTTGCCAGAAGCAGAATATAAAGAATATATGGCATCTGCTATTCGCAAAAAATTCTTTGCAAAAGGCGAAGATGTTGTTGCTAAAAACATCGCTACCATAGATGCAGGAGCTAAAGCTCCCGTTCTTGTGCCAATTCCCGACTACTGGCAAAATCCTGATACAGACGCGTCGTCTCAAAAGGATAACAAAAATCTCCCAGAAATCGTAACAAAGATTTTGACACCTATAAACCGCTGTGAAGGCGATTCCTTGCCTGTTAGTGCTTTTAAGAAATACACGGACGGAACAATTGAGCTTGGACTTACTGCCTACGAAAAACGTGCAATCGCAACGAAAGTTCCCGAATGGGATCCAAACAAATGTATTCAGTGTAACCGTTGCTCCTACGTTTGCCCCCATGCGGTTATTCGTCCATATATATTAACAAAAGACGAGGTTGCTTCTGCTCCTTCGGGCTTTAAGGTAAAGGAAGCTATCGGGGCAAAAGATATGTTTTTCTCCCTGCAAATTTCACGTGACGACTGCACCGGTTGCGGTTCTTGTTACAATGTTTGCCCTGCAAAAGAAAAGGCAATTTCTCCTGTTGCGATAGAAACTTCCACTTCTTTACCAGAAGAATGGAATTATGCTCTTTCCTTGCCAGAGAGATCAAACCTTTTTGATCAATGGAGCGTAAAGGGCTCACAGTTTAAGACACCTCTTTTAGAATTTTCCGCTGCTTGTGCTGGTTGTGGAGAAACACCATACGCAAAGCTCATGACGCAACTCTTTGGAGATAGAGTCTATTGGGCAAATGCAACTGGTTGTTCTCAGGCTTGGGGTGCTGCCATGCCTGGCATTCCATACACAAAAAACAAAGAGGGCAGAGGTCCTGCTTGGTCAAATTCACTCTTTGAAAACAATGCGGAATTTTCGCTTGGTATGTGTTTATCTGTAACACAACAAAGAAACGCTGTAAAGCAATTGGCAGAGCAACTTTTGACAGAAGATGTTCCTGCTTCTTTAAAGGACGCTACAACAAAATGGTTAAACGCTTCGGAAGATTTTGAGGCATCTCGCTTGTGTGGTGAAGATTTGTTTGCAGAACTCATTAAGGTTGGAAACCCGTCTCAGACAATTCTGAGGCTCATTTCAAGAAAAGACCATTTTGCCAAGAAAACATTTTGGATGTTTGGTGGCGATGGTTGGGCATACGACATTGGCTTTGGCGGTCTCGACCATGTCATGGCACAGGGTCTCAATATAAATGCTCTTGTTGTTGACACTGAAGTTTATTCCAACACCGGCGGACAGTCTTCAAAGGCAACACCTCTTGGAGCCGTTGCACAATTCGCTGCTGGTGGTAAAAAGACGGGAAAGAAAGACCTTGGCGCAATTCTTATGAGTTATGGTAACATTTACGTCGCTTCCGTTGCAATGGGGGCTGACATGAATCAACTCGTAAAAGCCTTAAAGGAAGCAGAGGAATATCCAGGACCTTCTGTTGTTCTGGCTTACGCTCCTTGCGTCGCCCATGGTATAAAGAAGGGTATGGCTCATGTGCAGGAAGAAATGGCAAACGCTGTAGCTTCTGGTTATTGGACACTTTACCGCTATGACCCAAGAAAAGAAAATCCGCTTACGATAGATTCAAAAGAACCTTCAAGAGACCTTGAAGAATTTTTACTCGGCGAAACAAGATACGAATCCCTTACAAGAACCTTTCCTGAATCCGCCAAGGCATATTTTGCAAAAGCAAGCGAGGATGCAAAAAAGCGTTACAAAAAATACGAGGCAATTTCTAAAAATTAACTTGATTTTTTACAAAAATTGCAAATAAATGTTAGTAAAAATAAAAAACTATGCTACAATACTTTTTGTGGCATAGTTTTTTAAAATATTGGTGCTTCGCACCTTAAAAAATAGGAGGATTTCTTCATGAGCGACAAATTCACAATCGGTAATTGCCTTATTGAGCTTCACCTTCACCTTGATGGTTCTCTCTCTATCAAAAACGCGAGAGAACTTGCAAAACTCGAGGGCGTGGAACTTCCTGCCAGTGATGCAGAATTAAAAGAACGCCTCACTGTCAGCCCAGGTTGCAAAGACCTTAACGAATATCTCACAAAATTCGATTTACCTGGTAGCTTATTGCAGTCTGCAGCGGCACTTGAGCTTGGTACATTCAACCTTTGCAACGAGTTAGCTGACAATGGTGTAATATATGGTGAAATTAAATTTGCACCACAGCAGCACTGCAAAAAGGGACTTACACAAGAGGACGCAGTTCAAGCAGTTATCCGTGGTATGCAGAAATCAAAATTGAAGGGCAGCATTATCATTTGCTGCATGAGATCTGGCGAGGATAACCACGCAGCAAACTTTGAGACTGTTCGCCTCGCAAAGAAATATCTTGGTAAGGGCGTTTGCGCAACAGACCTTGCAGGAGCAGAAGCACCATTTCCAAATGAAAATTATGCAGAAGAATTTAAGCTCGCTCGTGAGCTCGGCGTTCCCTTCACAATGCACTCTGGCGAAGCACTCGGTGCACAAAGCGTCGGTATTGCTCTTGACTATGGTGCCAGCCGTATTGGTCACGGTGTCCGTTCTTTGGAAGATCCAGCAGTTATCAAGCGTCTTGTTGAAAACAAAATTACCTTGGAGGTTTGCCCAAAATCAAACATTGACACCTGCATTTTTAAGGACTTTAACGAGGTTCCTATTCAGAAGTTCCGTGAGCTCGGCGTGCTTGTTGCTTTAAGCTCAGATGACGATGCTGTTAGCGACACAAACATTAGACTTGAGTATGAGAACATCGCTCGCGCCTTCAACCTTTCTAATAAGGATATTAAGGAACTTATGTTGAACGGTGCAAATGCTGTTTTTGCCGATGAGGCAACAAAAGCAGAACTCCGTAAGCTTATTGAAGAAAGACAGCCAGCATAACAATAATAAAGCTTAAACAAAAGGGGGATAGCAAAGAGCTATCCCCCTTTTTATACTTGATAAATATCTGCTTTGAGTTTATAATTCTTCCGACGCGGAGGGGTGGCCGAGTGGTCGAAGGCGGGCGACTCGAAATCGTCTTAGGGGTTCATAGCCTCTACGTGGGTTCAAATCCCACTTCCTCCGCCATACCCATATTTTAAGGGTAAAAAAGAGCAAAAAAGAGATAAAAAAAGAGAATATAAAGAACGGATAAAGTGTTGATATAACTAGATAAAATAATAAAAAGAAAGAAAATAACGAAAAACAACGAAATATATATTGACAAAAAAACAGTGGTGACTATAATGGTGACTGTAAAAGCGACAGAGAAAAAGGGCTTATACAGTCACCATATATTTATAAGGGGAAAAATAAGGGTAAAGGCTTGATATAACAGTGGATATACAAAAAATGGTGACTAAAAACGAGAGAGAAAAAAAATATATATATAAAGTATTTTTGAAGAAAATCTACATTTCTACATAAACATCAAAAAAACACTTGCAAATACTAGATAAAACACTATGTAGTTTTTGAAAATTACCTACATTGACCTACATTATCTACATAAGGGAGAGTAAAAAAAATGAAAACTTTGACTGTCAAGCAGATAGAGGCATTGAACGCCAAAGACGGAAAAATCAAAACAGCTAGTGACGGGGCGTCGGGTTTGTTTGTCCGTGCTTATCCGTCTGGAACAAAGACATTTTTTGTTAGGGTAAGAACAAAAAAAACAGACATAATCAAAAAGCTAGGTGAATATCCTTTTTTGTCACTAGGTGACGCAAGGGCAAAAGCCATAGCACTAAAACAAGAAGCCAAGACCACAAGAACACCAAGAGAGGCATTTTCACCTATAACAGCAGGCTCACTTATGGAAGAATGGTTTGACAAAAAAGAACGTGAAGCACAGGCACACGGCAAGAGCTTTTACAAAGAAACGCAACGAATGACAAAGCACGTTCTACCAAAGTTTAACAAAATACGTATTGAAGATTTAGAATATACTGACTTGGTGGCAGTTTTAGACCCCCTTCAAAAAAGCGAAAAAATCGCGCAACTACACAAGGTTAATAGCCACATTCTACAATTTCTCGTTTACGCCAAAGGGTGCGGATATAAACTAAAATTTAGTGTTGCAGAAGCAAGAGAGGACTTGCGAGGGTTTTTAACAAAGCGAAACCGCAAAAAACATTTTGACACCTTAACAGATGAGGCGGATATAAAAAAATTTTTCAAAGGTTTAACACACGCCAAATCTTACAGAATGGAACTGGCTATAAAATTACACGCTATGACACTTGTAAGACCAAACGAGCTACGGCAAGCAAAATGGCGTGAAATTGATTTTGAAAATGCTGTGTGGACTATACCCGCTGATAAAATGAAAATGAGCAGGGAACACAAAGTGCCTTTATCAAAACAAGCAATAGAGGTGTTAAAAGAATTGCACTCTATGTCATACGAAAGCTGTTTTGTTTTTCCAAATCAAAACGACAATTCAAAACCGATGAGCAACAACACAGAGCGAAAAGCAATAAAAAGAATTATAGAGGCTTTGTCATTACCGCCATTGGTTGCTCACGGTATGAGGTCACTTGCAAGCACTCAATTAAACGCAAAAGGCTATAACCCTGACGCGGTAGAATTGGCGCTTGCACATTCAGCAGACACAAAAAACAAAATAAGAGCAAGCTATAATCACTACGACTACTGGGAAGAACGCAAAGAAATGTTACAAGAATGGAGCGACTATTTAGAAAATATTATCAAGGGAGAATAAATGCTTTTTGTAAAGCTATTCAACTTGTCAAAAAACTCCCCTCTTTAAGAATTTTTAAGTTATCCACAATATGTGAATAAAAAATATTTACATTTCGGGCTCCATTTGCCTTAAGCTACTTTAAGCAAACTTAAGCAATTTAAAAAAATATATACAATAAGTCATTTTTTATCAGGTTTTTTATTTACACGCGTTTTTTTTTACCAAACTTGACAATGTGGACAATTTGTGAAAAAAGACTATAAAATAAAACTCGTAAATTGCAATAATAAATTGAACACTTAAGCAGATTTTTTCGAATAGATTTTA
>CALELF010000140.1 GCA_937902895.1 uncultured Synergistaceae bacterium
ACGGTGGTGTGAGAGGTCGGCTACTCAAATAATGGGTAGCCTCCTACTCGATTGTCCTATATGTTCTCTATGGCAAATATAATTTATTTTTCTTAAAATTTACGCTTAAAATTTTTTGTGTTTTTTGCATGTTTTTACAGCATTGTGCTTTTAACAATACAGAAAAAAGTCTGCAAAAAATTCTATTCTTACAGTGTGTCCCAGTTGCCTTCGATTTTATCTTTCATCACAGGGCAATAGATAGCACCGTCCTTTGCAGTCTTAAAACATGCGTTGCAGGAAATGCAGGCACTTGGTCTGTCGTCGTCCTCTGCCCAGCGGTTCACAAGGTCGCTTTCACAGATGAATGGACGTGATAGAGAAAAGGCATCACACACACCGTCCTCAAAAAGCTTTGCAATGACCTTCAAGGTGCGAAGCCCACCGGTAAGGATAACTGTTTTGTTTGGTCTTTCCTGCTTTATTTGCTTTGCCCATCTGCTCCATGGAGCTTCCGTTGCTTGCGTAACACCAACCATGCAGGGGCGTTTTGACTTTTCCGAACGTGGTGAGCCACAGGAGACCTCTATTCCATCTAGCCCTTCGTCTAACAAATTTATTGCCATGCGCACGCCGTCATCTTCCGTGTAACCTCCTTCTACACCCTCTCCAATGCTAAACTTTGCCCAAACAGGATAATCTACCCCAACTGTTGAACGGATAGCCTTAATAACGGCTTTTGTGAAGTTTAAGCGCCTTTGCTCATCTCCACCCCAGTTGTCATCTCTTTTGTTCAAGATGGGAGACATAAATTGATTTAGTAAAAAGCCGTGAGCAGCGTGTATTTCAATTCCGTCTGCTCCTCCTGCCTTGGCTATGCTTGAGGCACGAGCAAAGGCTTTTACAATACGCTCTATGTCTGTGTCAGTCGTTGTAGCAATGTCACCAAGGTGAACCAGTTGCACAAAGAAATATGAGCCTGCCTTATGGATGTTTTCTGTCAAAGAAGTTAACGGAGCAATTTGAGACTCGTCAAAAAGCCCCCACATGCGTGGTGCAAGAAGCGAGGATTCTTCCACAGCTGCGTATTCGGAAATCACTAGTGAAGCACCACCCTGAGCCACTTCCAATTGACGAGAGGCAGACACAGCTGTTGCCTGCCCGTTTTCCCCACAGGCGGCGAGCCATGTTGCCGCACGAAAGAAACGATTTTTCAAGTTTAGGTTTCCGCACTGCCATGGTGTGAAAAGCTTTCTTACTGCAATTTTTTCTTGTCTTGTTAATGGTGTGTACATTTTTTTACCTCTTATTTTATATAAAAGTTACATTTTTTCTTGTGTTTTCAAGCGTTTGTTCGGTTAGTCTGGCAAGCTCCTTGAAGCCAAAATTGTCATGACCGGTTAATTTTGAGATATCTTTTCTGGGGATAATCCATTTGATTTTATTTGACCTTGATAACTTTCTAGCAAGTGCGACCCCTTCAATGAGCTCTCCGAGCGCAGGGTGATGAGGGCCTGCAACAACGGATTCTGCAAGGCTTTCGGTCTCTTGTAGCCCAATTCTAATGGGATTAAAGCCTAGTTCCAAGGCACGGTTCAAGAAGTCCGCTCCCCAGTCTATTGCTTGCTCGAGCGACAAGGGAGTGTAGGAAGAAGCGTTATACATTTTTTCAAGCTCCGTGCCAGAGATTACAAGGCAGGGATAAAGACGAAGATCCCAGGTATCATTTTGTTTCACTTGGGCTAATTTTTCCAAGTCCATTAAGGAGCTTTCCTTTGTTTGACCAGGTAAACCCGCCATAAGTTGTACTCCCAAGGGAAAACCCTCGGCTTTTAACACTTCAAGGCTGTGTAAAATGCTCGCGGGGTTTTGAACTCTGCGTGTTGCTTCAAGCGTAGTGTTGTCTAATGACTGTATGCCAAATTCAACGCGAGAGAGAGGGTATGTTTTTAACTTTTTTCTAAATGCTTCATCGTCCAAGTCACAAGGATAGGTGGAAAAACGAATTGTGCTGCCAGTTGGTGCGTGGTTTTTAACTGCATCAAGGTATGCAAAAACAGTTTCTTTTGGAAAACGGCAGAAAGAACCGCCAAAGAAACACACCTCATGTGCTGTCACAAGGTGTGAAAGTTCAGTCACTACTTCTTGAGGAGAGACAATGTTTTGAACTCCCGTTATTGCATTTTGATTGCAATAGACACACCTGCCACGACATGCGGCAAATGGCAGAAAAAAAGTTTTTTTTGGTATTTTGTTCATCTTATCCATATTTTCTATTTCAAAAAAAGGAGAGCCGTGACTCTCCTTTGTGATTTTTATTTATGATTTCAAATTTTAACTAGTCCTCTTCATCTAACAAAGCTTGAATAATTTTGTAAAGTTTACTGATGTCTGAATGTGACAACTTTTGTTTTTTGTACCAAAGTTCAATATTTTCCTCTCCGGAAAAAATACTCTCAAGCTGGATGCGGGCAGATTTGCTTTCGTCTGAATAGTCTCTCAAAAGATCTTGGATTTGAACGCCAAGCACCTTGGCGATTTTCTTCAAGGTCTTCATGGAAGGATTTCTCCTGCCAACTTCTATTGATTGCACAAATACACGGCTGATATCAACCTGCTCTGCCAAATATTCCTGCGAATAATCCAGCGCCTTTCTAATTGTTTTGATTCTTGTTCCAATACTCATTTAATACTCCAATGTAGAAAATTGAGAATTGAGAGTTGAAAATTGAAAATTAATGTGTGGCTACGCCACAATCAGTAGTGGTGCAAGGCACCACCAAAATCGTTTTTGCGAAGCAAAAACAACCGAAATTTTCAATTCTCCATTTTCAATTCTCAATTGCAATTATTATATGTCCAAATTCTGAACGTCTTTTGCGTGTTCTTCAATAAACTTTCTGCGTGGTTCTACGAGGTCTCCCATGAGAATGTCAAAAAGTTCATCTGCTTCCATTGCGTCACGCACGGTGACACGGTTGATAATGCGCTTCTCTGGATTCATTGTTGTGTCCCAAAGTTGTTCCGCATTCATTTCACCAAGACCCTTGTAGCGTTGGACATCGCATTTTCTGCCATCGGCTTTAGCCTGTGCGTCCTTCATTTCTTTTTCTGTGTAACAATAGGTAACATCTTTGCCACACTGCACACGGTATAGTGGCGGTTGTGCTACATAGAGATAACCGTTATCTATTATCTGTGGCATGTAACGGAAGAAGAGTGTTAAAAGTAGTGTCCTAATGTGAGCACCGTCAACATCAGCATCAGCCATAAGGAAAATTTTGTGGTAACGGAGTTTCTCTTCCTTAAAATCGTCACCAACGCCACAGCCAAGTGCTAAAACAATGTTCTTTATTGTTTCACTGCCCAAAATCTTTTCCAAACGAGCTTTTTCGACATTTAGAATTTTACCGCGCAGAGGCAAAATAGCTTGGAATTCTCTGTTTCTGCCTTGCTTTGCGCTACCACCTGCGGAGTCTCCCTCAACTATATATATTTCGCAGTCTGCAGGGTTTCTGTTGGAGCAGTCTGCAAGTTTTCCAGGAAGTTGCAGACCGGACATAACGCCTTTACGGCGGACAAGCTCACGAGCTTTCTTTGCTGCTTCACGCGCTTGGCGAGCCTTGATTGCCGTGTCCACTATTGGCTTTATAATTTCAGGTCTGTCTTCTAATAATGACTTCATCCCGTCATAGAGGACGGAATCAACAATGCCTTTAACTTCATTGTTACCGAGCTTTGTCTTTGTTTGTCCTTCAAACTGTGGTTCCATAACCTTGACGGAAATAACGGCGGTAAGTCCCTCTTTAAGGTCATCGCCGGAAAGGTTTGCGTCTTTGTCTTTTAATATCTTTTGGCGACGTGCTTCATCGTTTATAGCTCTTGTTAAAGCTGTGCGGAAGCCTGCAATGTGCGTACCACCTTCTGTTGTGTTGATGAGGTTGACAAAGCCGTAGAGCCTTTCTTGGTATGTTGTATTGTATTGAATTGCGACCTCGACTGCCGTGTCGTCCTTTTCACCTCTTATGACTAGAGGTGGTTTGAAAAGCAATTCCTTGTCACGGTTGAGGTATTCAACGAATGACTCAATACCCCCAGGGAAATGATAGACTTTCTTCATTTCCTTGCCAGCACGTTTGTCCTCAAAATTTATCGTAACGTGTGGGTTCAAGAATGCCAATTCACGAAGTCTTGCCTTCAAGATATCTGCTTGGTAAACAGTTTCTGTGAAGATGGTGTCATCTGGCTTGAAGGTTACGCTCGTTCCGCGCTTGTCTGTGTCGCCAACGATTTCAAGCTCCGTAACTGGGTGTCCTTTTTCGTAACGCTGATGATGAATTTTGCCATTTCTGCATATTGTAAGCTCTAGCCATGTGGAAAGGGCGTTTACAACAGAAATACCGACGCCGTGGAGACCTCCGGAAACCTTGTATGCAGACTTGTCAAACTTTCCTCCTGCGTGGAGAATAGTCAAGACAACTTCTGCTGCGGATTTGCCTGTCTCGTGGCGTTCTGTTGGAATACCACGTCCATTGTCTGTTACTGTGATGCTATCGCCTTCGTTTATAGAAATGTCTATCGTGTCGCAGTAACCGGCGAGGCTTTCGTCTATTGAGTTGTCAACCACTTCATATACAAGGTGGTGAAGACCTCTCGTGCCTTGGTCTCCGATATACATACCAGGGCGTTTGCGGACAGCTTCAAGTCCCTCAAGAACGTGTATATCCTTCGCAGAATATTCTTGAGCAGTTTCATCAATGTTAAAATCCAAATCTTCCATCACAAAAACTCCTTCTACAAAAATCCATACCGTTATGTTAAAATATCGTCATAAATTCCTCGTGAATTTTACTATAAAACCCCTATAAAATCAAGCAAAGCGGGTAAAAAGGTAAAGGTGAAAAGCGTGGCAAATAAAAAAACTATATATATATTGGTAAATTCTCCTGGTGAGCTTTCCGGTTGGATGGCTCCTGTTGTGCTGTATCTAAAATCACACGCACCAGAGATTAAAATCGTTGCCGTTACGCTCCCCTGCCCCTATGCAAGCGGTGGAGAAAGGCAAGCTGCCCTCTCCATAGGAGTGCAAGACGTTATTACCATGTGGCAATTCCTTAAATTAAAAACGAAAAAGGTGAAAAAAAGTCAAAGTAGTTTTGCGCTTATACTTCAGCTAGGTGGAGACCCTATGTGGGGCTGTTTGCTTCACATAAAGACAGGCTATGACTGGTTAATATATACAAAGCGCCCAAAATTTAGACACTTTGTGTCTCATTATTTTGTGCCAAACGGAGAAACTGCAAAGAAATTTGCCAAGGTGCTTCCTGCGGACAAATATTCTTTGGCTGGAAATTTGATTTTAGACAGTGTGAAAAGGCAGGACAAAAGCTCCGCTAAAAATGACAAAGCGAGCGTTACATGTGAGAAACTTCGCCTTGCAATTCTGCCAGGCTCTCGTCCCTTTGAATATGAACGAGCTTTTGGCTTTTATCCACGAGTGGCAGAGCTGTTGCATAAAAAACTTCCAAACCTCTCAATATTTTTTCCCCTTGCTCCGACTGCCAAAAAAGAAATTTACACGGCAAGCATCAAAAATGCTGGTTACAAATATATTGAAGATGAAACGTCTTGTCGCATAAAGATTACTGATGATTTTTATGTGGATATCATAACGGAAAATGCGTTTGAGGAAATAAAAAATGCGACGATGGCAGTTGCCTTTCCTGGCACAAACAACTTGCAAATTGCTTTTCTTGGGACTCCTTTAATCTGCCTTGCTCCCACAAACTATGCAGAAGAAATCCCGCTTGACGGACTTCTCGGGCTTATTCCAAATTGTGCGCTAACGCGTAAATTAAAAAAAGTTATCATAGAGAAAATTAACAAAAAACTAGATTTTGCCTCTTTGCCGAACATATTGGCGAAAAAACAAATTGTGCCAGAAATCCGCCGTGTCATTTGGGAAGAGGATTGTGCTCAAATTTTAGAAGGGTATTTGAAAGACAGTGCTACTCTTAAAAAAATCAAAGAGGGCTACAAAGAAATCCCCTTTGACACGGGCGCAGATGAAATAATTGGAAAATATATCACTTCGGCTATTAAAAGTTGAAATTTTTAATAGTCATATTCAAGAATGTATTTTAACTTTTTGTGCTTAAATATAGCTTTCACTTT
>CALELF010000141.1 GCA_937902895.1 uncultured Synergistaceae bacterium
CTATTCGGAAATTATTAGAATCCCCCACTTTTCCGTGAAGAGCCATAAATTTTACCTAAAATCCATAGTGACTCGACATTACCATTATCAGCTGCCAATTCAAAATAATTGCGTGCAAGTTCATAATCTTGCTCTTTTCCATTTCCTTTGTAGTATTGTAATGCAAGTTCATATAGTCTCTGAGCCTTGTCAGTATTTTTTACACTTCTTATAGATGCGCTATCAGATTCATTCTTAGAAATTATTATTTTATCATCCGCTTTAGTATTTTCTTTGGTCTTATCTGATGATTTACTAATAAACAAGCCTCCTGCTATTATGCAGGCAAATGTAGTTACACCTATTACCGCAACAAGTAAGTATTTCATTAAATTATTTTTCTTCATGACTAATACCCCAACAGCAAAATTTTTGTCATTTCGGTTCCTTCCACTTCAGGATAAACTCTCTAACAACTTTAACCCTGCACATAATGGCAACAGGCATCCATAGAGCTAAAATCCAAATCACTCCAATTAGAATATTTTCAGCAAAAGAACCCGTTGGAATAAATGGACCAACTGCAAATCCTGCCAAGAATGCAAGAACGTATACTAGGGCTAAAGATAGTGCTGCAAAAACCACAGTTACCTTGATGCCCACCCAAATTTTGCTTAGAATTTCTTGTTTTTTCATTTTGATTTCCTACCTTTGAAAAATTTAAAAATTTTGTTAGTTGAATGCAATTTTTACTTTGCATCATTTGATGTTTCCTTTTCTTCTTTTTGCAAGCCAAGTTGAATCCACGTGCGAAGTCTTGTCACAAATATAATAGCTATGGCAAGTGTAGCGGAAATACTGGCTAATATTGGAATAGTCACAAAATTAGATAATCCAATTACTGTCATAAGGAATGCGATAACATAAAATAACCCCAAATACACACCGCCAAACGTTATGACGAATCTTAAAAACATTAAGCTTTTGTCCATTATTTTTTCTAACATCGCTCTCATTACTCTTTCACCTTCCTAATAGTTATATCTTTTCACATATGGCAATGCACATGTGCTTGTTGGTCTTGTATTCATGCCATGCTTCAATTTTTCTGCTGCATCTTGTATTGACAAGGAAAGTTGTTTAGCTTGAAATGGATTGCTAAAAAGTAACTGCCTAGCTTCTCCAATTTTGTTTTCTAAGGCAACTGCTTCATTAAACAACTGACCATTTCCTCTCACCCTCTTTTTTAGCGCCTTTATGTATGAAGCATAACGGTCTAAATACGCTCTTGTCTGCGTTTGCACGCGATTGTAATTAAGCTCTCTATTGTCCGCATGCTTAACGATTACTTTTTGCGTGTGGACATGTTTGTGCTTAACAATATGTTTCTCCCTATAAACATACCTATCTCTGTAAACATATCTGTCTCTACCAGTTCCCCTTGGTGCTTTACTTTGCTTTGCAGCAGCCCCAATTACATACATAAGTCCTCCAAATGCTAAAGTTCCTAATGGATCCATAATTTTTTCCTCCTAAAATTTTTAATTTACAAAATCTTAATCATTACATAAAAATTGCCAAAATATATGCAAATACAATAAAATAAACCATGAATGGTGCAACACAGTAGAATAGCGCTGTTATTACTAGAAATGTGATTATTTCTAACATCTTATACACCTAAAAGTCTTACAATAGGAAATATCCTAATGTAGCTAATATACACAGCCCCATGAGGGTTCCACCAATTCCAGTCGCAGCTATCACAATTAGCGTTACTATAGCGACAATTAACTCAAGTAACATTTCTATCAACTCCTTTCGTTACAAGCTATAAAAGTAAAAACCATATCATAGTGTCACACATAATGTTTTTCGTTCCGTATTCGCTACTAAAAAGTGCCATTTGATATTTTTCTTTTTCAAAAATTTCATGCTCTGTCTTTGTGTCATGATCATAAATTTTGTTCCCCATTACTACCTCCATGTTAAAATGCTCTGCAATTTCATGATTTTCCATAACGTTTTGCCTTTTCAATTGCTCTGATTCGCCTTTTAGTGTAGGATTTGTAATCTTTACAGAAGAAAAACAAACATAGCTCCATGTGAATTTTTCTTAATAGACTTGGTTGTTTCTTTACAGAATTTCGGCTCTTACTCACCGTTTTTCCACCTCCATTTCAATATAGATTTTTTCATTACAGCATCACATATTTTTTACTTTTTCCCCAACTTTCACCCCTAGGCAAACATAATTGATTTCTGCGCAACATTACGATCTCAATTTCTAGCAAATAATGCCACACTACAAACTATTAAGCCGAAATAGCGTTTTTATAGGCACAAATGCATCTTGTCCGCGTTGGCAGGTCATATTCCTTTGCCAAATATGGAGCAAGGTATTTTGCATACTTGACCAAGTTCATGACTTCCTTATCGCTACTTTTGAATGTTAATAGTTTGTTGAATGAAATCTTTGACTTGCAGAGTTTGTAAATTTGTCTTGAGAACGTTTTTGTAAATGCGTAGATTTTTTGATTAGCAACACAGATATAAAAATCTATTGTTGACATCTGCCCGTCTTCTTCGACTTCATTCTTAACACCAACTACCTTGACTTCTTCTCTGAAATAAACCTTTTTCATTTTGCTTTGCCTCCGAAATTTGAATTATTTTGTATATTTGAATTATATTTATTGACGCCTTAGCTTCCGAAATGGCGTTTTTTTGTTCTTTCCTCTGTTTGGTGGTGCACACCAACTTCATTGCCACCGTCAACATGGATAATATATCAGCATTATTTTCCTCACCCGAAATAGCATTTTTTCTTAACGGAGCTAGCACAAAAAAATAGAGAGCATTATTTACAATCGTAAATAACACTCTCTATTTCTATTTGCAGCAATCTGTCAGCTATTGCGCTGCTGACACAGGCTTACTTTCCCCTATACCAAGTAATTTTCGCATTTCATCAATTTCCTTTTTAGTTGGAAATGGCACACAGGGACATATATAATCATCAACAGAGCACCACAATTTATTATGCAGAGCTTTGACACTAGGCATAAACTTACCTAACCAATCTTCACTTGGGATGTTTTTGTCCCAAGATTTTGCCAGAATTTTGGTAAAATTCAGCTCTAACCTTGACCTAGTTTTTTCGCAGGACAAGCAATTTGTCTCATTGTTTGGTTTTTTCAAGTTAAGACAAACAAATGAAATATTATTCCTAATATAAGTTCGAATTTTTTTTCGAAAATTACCTTCCCACTTACAACCATCATTACGCCATTGCAACAACAAATCATACGTATTGTTTTTGCGAGCCATTGCTTTTCCTATTAGGGAAATAAAGCTTGAACTGCCTTCATCACCGTTCATATGATTTTTAACAATACGATTATACAAATTTCTACTTTTACCCACACGCACAATTCTATAATATTCCTTGTTACCTCCTATCATTATTTTTTCTTCCTCTTCAAAGGCAAAATAGATGCCTGGACACTGAGGAATAGAATCACTTTTCTTAATATTCTTGGTTGAATCTTCCTTGTCATAGGTATATCTTGTTTGTTTATTTGCCCACTCTGTTAGCTCATCAAAGAACTTTTCGCAATCCGAAAATGCTTCTTTAGCATTAGCGTTACAAGATATTAAGTTAGTAAAATTATTTTTTTCTTTATTCCAGTCTTGCATAGCATATCTCTCCTTTATTTCCATAATTTTCATTGTTTGTATTATGGGTTAACAGAGTATGCCTTGTCAAGCAAGAATTTGCCACAATTTTTATGGTTACGCTAACTTAATTGCCACTGTCTACATTGATAACATTTCAGCATAATTTTTGTTAACCGAAATTGTATCTTCTTATTATCGGCTTACTTCTGCAACAGGTTGCATAATGTCCCCAACCTTTTACATTTGCACTTGCATTTGAAGGATACCTTTTTACCCTTACAGACAAGGCTTTTACGCTTTTATCGTCCCTTAATTCAAAAATATCCGCATGGTTTTCAAAGAAATTTTTCATATCACTCATAGCATACCCTTGTTGCTTTAAAGCGTTGCCCAAGTCAGCCATCAACACAAAACCATTATTGCCACTGATGATTGCTAGCCCTTCAATAACACGTTTTATATTTTCAAGCTCCTTGTCATCATTTTTTGATACCCTTGGCGTTGTATCAATATGTGTCTGTTTAGGTGCATAGCTTGCCCTAACATTGCCCTTGCCATAATCTTTAAATATACTTCCGCTAACTGGCTTCATATCCCTAGCTGTAAAGATATGTGCCAAGTCAATTGTAACATCCACATCATCTATCAACTGCTGTGATGCACGAGTAACAAAACCATTGTTAGCATTTTCAAAATCATAATATATGAGTGTAACCTTCACGCTTGTTTCAGAATGGATTGCTTCAACTAGGGGAATAAAATCAGCATCACCGGCAAACAATACCACGTGCCTAATTGCTTCCAAGCGAGACTCTTTGTTAAACACATCCTTATGAACATTAATTGCAAGCAATACGTCTATACCTTTCTCCTTAAAGTCGGATTCTGTCAACTGCCCATTGCTAGCTTGAGCTCCGCCTTTTCTCACTAACAATGTTCCATTTTCATCAAAGAGGCTTCTGTTAGCTGCACCATAGGTCAGCTCACTTCTAAACTCGTCTCTCCTAGCTCTAGCTTCGCTAGGATAGTTGTGTGGCTCTACTCCCATAAAATACTTTGGCACTGTGTAGCTTAAATCATCCTTGTCACATGCAAATTTTTTTGCAATTTCCTCTTTTACATATTCCATGAGCCCATTCCAAGATATTGTTTTGGAATTTCCCTGTTGCCTTTTCAAGTGCTCTACGATTGTGTAAACATACTTACCATCTAAATATAATGCGATTTTTTCTGACATAATTTTAAGTCCTTTCTTTTTTTTAATTTGAATTTTAATCTGTTTTACTGCTTCTTGAAATCTAATAAACTTTTAACAAATAATTTCTACTTTAGCTCCTTAACGTCAATTTACATTTGTTTTTCAGCTGCTTATCACCTCCTCTTTTGTAAATATCGTGTAACTCAATTGCGTCACCTCCTTCATTGCCTGAATTTTATCAATATTAGTTTGGGTATTCCGAAATAGCGTTTTTATAAAAAAAGAGCACTACCTACACAAAAAGTAGGTAGTGCTCTTTTATAACAAAGCAAATTTTAATTATCTGCCTGAGCCAAATAATAATCTTCTATAATATCTCGCCATGCATCTAACGGATTATTGTGTCTGGCACAATACAACAATGTCCAGTCAAATGGATGTCTTGTGTAAAGTTGTAGGTAACCGCAGTTTTCAAGCAATGCATCTAATTGAATTCTAAACTCCTCATAATAACCTTCATCTTGCTTTTCTGTTTCAAAGTTCAGCAAATCCATATCAACCAAATTCTTGCCAGCATCCAGTTGCTCAAACATTGCTTCTGCATAGTAATTGTAGAAAAATAGTAACTCAAGTGTTTTTCTATACATATCATCATTAGCAGTTCCCTTTAAGACACCAACCAGGTTTTGCCTCGTTGGTAAGTTACTGGCAATTAACTTTGGCAAATTAGAATTGGCAACACCTCCAAGCTCCAAACACGCTTCAGAGCTAAATCCGTTTATCTGATCCAATAACTGTGCAGATGTATTTATTTCCTCCATCTCATCAATCTGTTTATATTGGCTATAATCGTTTTTGTAGTCAGATGTCACATAAAGATTTCTTTTGCGTTCCTCAGTTGCTAAAGGCATGTTCTCTTGCAATAATCTCTCAATTTCTTTCCGGATGGTAACATGCTGTTCCTGCTTGTCAAATTGATTTGCAACAAGGAATGCTACGAGCTCATCTTCATCTGTAATTTCACGAAGCTCCGCACCAATAGTGACAGTCATAATATTTTTTCTGTCCAGTCCTTTGTTTTGCTTTGGCATTGCTTCAATGCGTGACAAAAGTTCTTTCGCCTTGGTGTATGTTTTGCCACAATGAAAACAATAATAATATACAGCTTCTGCGGTATCCTTAAAATTGAATGGTCGTGATAAAAATGATTTAACGAAAAATTCGGTGGCTTGAGTAAGGTTCATTTCCAAAGCGAAGCAAAGTAAAAAGACCTTTTTTCTGTCATTCGGTGGTGCAGTTGTCAGCCAATTTTTTAGGGTAGGAGCACTTAAAAATACTTTTGAAGCAGAGGAATCAGTAGGAATGTCATGTTCACGGCATTTGGTTAAAATGAAATCTACCTTTTCCTTTGCAGATATTTTTATATCCACACCAAGCTCAGCTAATCTTTTATCAATTCCATCCTTGAAAGGTGTGGCTTCTCTTAATGACTCCAAATAGTCGTGGCTTAATATTTCTGCATCATTATCATCGTCATTTTCATTAAGATTTAACAAAAGATTATAAACATCTTTCGTAATCTCCCCCTCACATAACTTATCTATTGCTTCATGTTTTTCTGACATAACTATTTTTCTCTCCTTCTTTATAAATTTTTCACAGCTTAGATTTTAGATTTTATAATATAAGAAATATGTATAGTCCTAATAATAAAATTTTACTCAATGTAGAATTATTATTTTTTTGTAAAAAAAAGCTTGCTGCGTATTGTCGCCATTACTTGATTAAACTTAACCCACATAAAAGGAATGACCTTTTTAGTTTTTCTATATTGCCTCGCAGATTTTCTATACCATTCAACAGCTTTTTCGTAGCTTTGCTCTACCCCTTGACCTTTTTTATAGCAATTAGCTAAATTACGCTGTGCTCTAGCGTTCCCTTGCTCAGCAGCTTTTGTATACCATTCTACTGCCTTCTCATAGTTCTGCTCCACACCATGACCACTTTCATAGCAATAACCTAGATTACACTGAGCACGTGCATATCCTTGTTCAGCAGCTTTTGTATACCATTCTACAGCCTTCTCATAGCTCTGTTCCACACCGTGACCACGTTTATAGCAATAACCTAGATTACACTGCGCACGTGCATTTCCTTGTTCAGCAGCTTTTGTATACCATACAACTGATTTTTCATAGCTTTGCTCTATGCCTTGACCATATTCATAGCAAACACCTAGATTGCACTGTGCAGTAGCGTTTCCTTGCTCCGCTGCTTTGGTATACCATTCAACTGCTTTTTCATAGCTTTGTTCTACACCTTGACCATTCTCGTAGCAAACACCTAGATTACATTGTGCACTAGCATACCCTTGCTCAGCAGCTTTTGTATACCACTCAACTGCTTTTGCATCACTTTGCTCTACGCCTCGCCCATACTTGTAGCAAACACCTAGATTACATTGTGCTCTAGCATACCCTTGTTCCGCAGCTTTTGTATACCACTCAACTGCTTTTTCGTAGCTTTGCTCTACTCCTTGACCAAACTCATAGCAATAACCTAGATTGCCCTGCGCATAAACGTTACCTTGTGCAGCAGCTTTTGTATACCATTCAACTGCTTTTTCATAGCTTTTCTCTACACCTTGACCATTCTTGTAGCAAGCACCTAAACTATATTGTGCGCTAGCATATCCTTGCTCAGCTGCTTTAGTATACCATTCAACTGCTTTTTCATAGCTCTGTTCTATTCCATCCCCACAATAATGACAGTTACCTAGACAGCACTGTGCCGAAGCATAATCTTGTTCAGCAGCTTTCGTATACCACTCAACTGCTTTTTCATAGCTTTGCTCTATGCCTTGACCATATTCATAGCAAACACCTAGATTACATTGTGCAGTAGCATCCCCTTGCTCTACTGCTTTTGTATACCATTCAACCGCTTTTTCGTAGCTCTGTTCTACACCTTGACCAGACTCGTAGCAATAACCTAAATTGCACTGTGCTCTAGCATCCCCTTGCTCTGCAGCTTTGGTATACCATTCAACTGCTTTTTCATAGCTTTTTTCTACACCATGACCATTCTCGTAGCAGACACCTAGATTGTACTGTGCAGTTGCATCCCCTCGCTCAGCTGCTTTAGTATACCATTCAACTGCTATGTCATAGTCTTGCTCTACTCCTTGACCAGAGTAGTACCTACATGCTAGATTGCACTGTGCTCTAGCATATCCTTGCTCAGCAGCTTTTATATACCATTCTACTGCCTTCTCATAGTTCTGTTCCACACCGTGACCGTAATAATAGCAATTTCCTAGATTACACTGAGCATTTGCGTTTCCTTGTTCTGCAGCTTTTGTATACCATTCTACTGCCTTCTCATAGCTTTGTTCCACACCGTGACCACAAACATAGCAAACACCTAGATTACACTGAGCATTTGCGTTTCCTTGTTCTGCAGCTTTTGTAAACCACTCAACTGCTTTTTCATAACTTTGTTCTACATCTTGACCATAGTAATAATAAGCACTAAGTTCATCCTGTGCAGGTGCATAGCCTTGTTTAGCTGCTCTTGTAAACCATTCAACTGCTTTTTCATAACTTTGCTCCATACCCCGACCAAATGCGTAGCAATAACCTATATGGTACTGTGCACTAGCGTATTCTTGCTCAGCAGCTTTTGTATACCATTCAACCGCTTTTTCATAATTCACGGCAACGCCAATACCATCCTGGTAACATCTTCCCATGTAATATTGGACTACTGGACCTGCGGTTTCTAGTTCAGATATGGCATACTCATTTCCCTCAAATGCATCATGTAATGTCACAAGAAAAGATGCCTCTTTCGAGTCGTCACCATAACGGTTATTGGTTATTGATAACAAGTCATGATA
>CALELF010000142.1 GCA_937902895.1 uncultured Synergistaceae bacterium
GGCTTATTGATAACTTGACAAAAATTTATTTATTTATATAATAACGGCAGAGGGTATCGTTGAAACGATTTGCCCCTGTGTGAAAGTTTATTATCAACCGTCACTTTGGGGAGTGGCGGTTGAGTTTTTTATAATGTTATTTTACAAAAAAATCAATGATTGCAAGCAGAAACCTTACGGTTTTAACAAAAAAATTAAACTTTTTGTTCATTTGCAATCACCCCCTTTACAAGAAAAGGGAGCAAACCGCCTCGTTTACGACAAACCCTCTGTCAAAGCTGATTATATCACACAATTGACAATCTTCATCATTTTTGCTAAAATACTTTTGTAGCGTGCAGACATTAGTCGGTTGGATGATTTATCATCTCGCTGATCCGCTGCACGCGATGAGGAATTTTGAAGCGAACTCCTCCGAGAGAGCATCGTGCTTGGCTATGCTCAGGCACGAAACGAAGCTCGGACACATCGTTTCAAAAATTCCTTACTAGGATTTTCAATATTGACGCCGCCCGGGGCACTGCCTTTTGCAGTGTCAAAGCCGGAGGAGTCAATTTTGAAGTCCAAGGGCTTTTAAGCAAACCGACCAGACGCAACAGAGGACTGGAGGGGGGCAAGAAGTCCACTAAATGCAAAAAACGCTATCTGAAGCAACGGAGCATTGGGTAATTGGAACCCTTGTATCCGTTGCTTCAGGTGGTGTTCTTTTTTTGTATGCCTTGACACCCTTCAGCATATCTGATATAGTTATTTCATTAAGGGTATCGCTTGATGACCTAGGACGTATTTCATTATTTTGAAATTGGCGTCTTGATTCAAGCGATACTCTTTTTTTATTGTTTTCTACAATAACATCGTATAACTCTGTTTGCTTCGGATTGTTTGATGTATTTGCTACATTCTAATTTACTTCAGTTTCATTTTTTGTTGTTTCAGTTTTTTCTGTTGTTTTTGTAGTAGTTTCTGTGCGTTCTAGTGTTGAATGTTGCTCATTCTTTGCCTGTTGTGCAGCTACTTCTGCTCTC
>CALELF010000143.1 GCA_937902895.1 uncultured Synergistaceae bacterium
AATGATTATACCAAATTTTAGCGTAAATTGATATAAAAATCTACAATATTTAACCGCCGAAGTAATAATAGAGGTATTGAATACAGACTCCCTTTCCTTGTAATCATCCAGCAGATATTTGTTTCCTTTTTTTACCCCAAGGTTGATTTGCCCAAGAATTCCTACGCGATATGTAATGCCAACCACGATTATATCCGGATTGTAGTAAACAAAATTAGAGCCGTTGTATAAAGGATCAGATGTTCCTCCCAGGCCCCAGCCACCGCCATGAATATAAACCAAAACTGGCTTCTTGTTTGCGTTTGATTTTCCTGAATAGACCGCAAGAGTTAAACAGTCAAGGTCACCCTGCTTATACATGGAAGCAGCTTCATGAGGATCAAGGGGCTGCAAAGCCGATTTGCCATAATAATAGGCTTCATATACCTTGTCAGAAGGTGCAGGGTTGACCGCACGCTCAAAGCGAGCAGGAATTGTGCCAAAAGGAATTCCTTTCCATGATAATGTGCCATTTTCCTCACGCTTTCCAACGAAAATTCCGTTTACGCATTTCACAGCAAGAGACTTGTCATAATCTCCGACAATCTCCTGATTTTCGTGATACTCAGGCACCTTATATCTTTCCTGCCACTCTTCAGCACTGCGGTATATCGTCTTTATGGAAGACGACCTCATCTTTACAAATAAAAATATTGCACAGGCAACTAATAGACAAATAACTACTGTAATTATCCATTTGCTTTTCTTCATTTTTTCTTGCTCCTTTGTCATAGTGTTTTTTCATTAAGAAAGCATTTAATTGTTACAAGTGTATTTTGTGCTTTGACACTCCCTCCTCCCTGTTTTTCTAAAATTTGCCTAGCATTTCTTTTAACTTTATCTTGACTTTATCAAGATTGCTGTTTGTAAGTATTGGGATAAGGCTATCAATTTCTTCGATAGACTTGTCCCACCATTTCCATTCAAGCATTAAATTTATTAATTCGTCATCAAATCTTTTACGAATAGGTTTTGCAGGGTTTCCGGCCACGATAGTATATGGGGCAACATCGCTTCCCACAACGCTCTTTGCTCCGATGATAGCACCGTCACCTATGTGGACGCCAGGGAGAATGGTTGCGTTTTGCCCAATCCAAACATCATTGCCAATTATAGTATCGCCCTTAAATGGCAAATCTGTTGTTGGTGGAGTTGTGGCATTCCACCCTTCCAGTGTGTAAAAGGGGAAGGTAGAAACAGAATTCATTTGGTGGTTAGCATCATTCATAATGAACTCGACATCAGAGGCAATTTGACAAAACTTGCCAATGATAAGTTTATCTCTGCTCCATGGATAAAAATTTGTAACATGGCTTTCAAATTCTGAGTCCGCAATGTATGTAAAGTCTCCAACAATTATATTTGGATTTGTTAGGGTGGGTTTTACATAAATTTCATTCTCAAAGCCTGCAATGGGGTGTATTGTATTTGGATTTATGCTATTTTTCATTTTTTACCCATCACCTCAAGTGCGGATATAACAGCATTACTCACACAATCGTTACAGGAGCAAAGTCCCTTTAAGTCTTTACAAATTGTTGCGCCACAAGATGATAAAAACTTCTGATAAAGGTCGCGTGATTTATTTATCGTGTTTTTTTCATCACTGACTAAACCAACTATTAGGTTTGCTCCAATGAGGGCACCGCAGGTTGATTCCATTGTTCCCATTCCGGCTGCAAAGCCTGCCGTCGCCTGCAATAGATTTTGACCTTCTATTCCTTTTGCTTCTGACAATGCCTTTATTACAGCTTGAGCACAATTATAACCATTTTGTTTGTAATAGACTGCACGTTGCGCGATTTCTTTTTGTGTCATGCATATTTTATCCTTAATTTTTTCTGTATGGTGGTGCTAAAAATTCAGCATCGGTAACCTCGCACCTTGTGCTATCAATTAATCTCATAAAAGCTTCTTGATTATAATTTTTCCAACTTGAGAAGACTTCAAATTCGCAATCCATATAATATCGGAAATATCCAGTTGGGAAAAAACCATTGCGAAGATATAAATTGCGACGACGCTTGCGTTGGTCATTGTTGGGTGCATTTTTGTCGAGTGCTTCAAAATCAATTATAAGTTGGCGTTTGCCACAATATTCCAGAAGGAGCTTTAGTGCCTTTGTGCCTATTCCGTGTCCACGGAGAGATGCATCAATGGCAAAATAAGCACCATAGGCACAATCGTCAGTGAGAATAATCATAAAAAACCCACACATTTTACCTTCATCGTCAAATATTCCAAGAAAACGTCGGTCGAAGGGAGACTCATGTTTAATAACGTCAAGAAGGTTAAGTCGTTCGTTTATGGGAAAAGCTTCCTCATTAATGCGATTAAGAGTTGCAAGCTCCGGGGAATCTGGTGTAAGACGAATAAGTTTCATAATATACCTCCTACCTGCTAGAAACAACGCATTTTTAATATCAGTACAATGTTTGCTGAAATGTTTTTATGATTCTTTAGCAGTGATTGAAATCTTATCGTTAAGGCGTGTCATCTCAAAAATGCTCATCACATCCGAGTTTACATTGATAACAGAGAAAAGTGCTCCCATAGCTTTCGTTGCTCGATGAGCTGCGACTATCTGCCTAATGCCCACAGACGACATATATTCCACGCCGTCAAAATCTAACACAAGTTTTTGCACTTCTTTTACGCCATCAATTGCCTCACCTAGTTCTGCTGCACCATCATGATCAAGCCAACCCTCAAGCTTTAACGTAACTTCGCCGTTGTTGTCATTTCTCGTAATTATCATTTGTTTTCCTCCTTTAGATATTTAGTAATGGTTAGGATGTTTCCCCCATCTACATTTTCATAAATTACTTTATCGGCAATGGTAAATGCAATCAAACGTCCAAGCCCGCCGATTTGTTCATCTGGGTCATAATCAACGGTGTCAATTACATTTTTCGTTGGATCATAGACCACACCATTATCTTCAAATTGCATGATTATATGATCGGAATGTTCAAAGATGAAACGAACTGATTGCTCATTCTTTTCCTGCTCAACAAAGGCATAGGAACATATATTAGTAAAAATTTCTTCTGCTGCAACACAAAGAGAAATCTGTAATTTTTTTGGCAAATTAGTTGCTAAGATGACTTCTTTTATATGTTTAAACTCTGTTATCACAGGAGAAATTTCAAGCTCCTTATGTTGTTTTGGCGTAAAAGCAAGCATCGTGACGTCGTCATTTTGCTCCGCACCGTTTACAAAACTGAGGAGAGCATTATGGACATATTCCACAAGATCTTCTTCACGGCTTGCCCTAAATTCACTAAGCGTTTGTTTAAGTCGTTCTTCTCCGAAAAATGTTTTTGATGTATCTATTGCCTCATTTACACCATCTGTGTAAAGGAATAGAGTTTCACCAACGTTGAGTTTTATTTCTTCCTGTGTATATGTTTCTTCCTTGTAGAGCCCAAGGAACAGATTTTGTGCACCTTGGAGATACTCTGGTTTATCTCGTAAAACATAGGGTGGATTATGACCAGCATTTGAGTATGTAAGGGTGCAATTTTTTTCGTCGTAAATACCTACAAAAGCTGTAACAAATAACATGGAAGGATTCCTGTAAAAAATAGCATTATTCACTCTTTCAAGAATTTGTGCTGGGGTAAGACCTAAAATAGCGAATTGACGGATTAATGCTAATGTGACAGCTCCAAATATTGAAGATGCATAACCTTTTCCAGAAACATCACCAATTGTCAAGAGCATACGGCCATCTCCTAAATCACAATAGTCGTATAAATCTCCTCCGACTTCTTTTGCTGGCATCATTTTTGCAATAATTTCGTATGTGTGCGAACTGGATCTAGGTGGTGCGAGAAATCCCTTTTGAATCCTTGTAGCAATGTAGGATTCTGTCTTACGACGCTCCTCTATACTTGCCAGTTTATTATTTTCTTTTACAAATTTGTCTATATCATCAGACATTGCATTAAATGCAGATGCCATCAAGGCAAATTCGTCATTCCCACTTGCGTCTGCCCGTACTCGCGACCTTTTTCCATCTGTGATAAACTTATTCATTGCCCCAACTAACTTTTGAACGGGATTAAAAACACTGTGACGAATAAGGAAGTATATAATTATCATCATAAATATGAATATGCACAGGATAATTGACACAAATGGCAGGTAACTTTTTATAATCATTTCGTTTATTTCACTTGTGAACTGACCAGCTACAGCTACTATATTGCTGCCAAAGCCATCATTGGGCAGACGATACATGGATTCCAAAGCGGGTTCAAAACGGTCACTTTCCTGCGAAGTGGCTACTCTGCCTGCCCAAATTCTCTGCTCCTCTGGTGTTGGAATATGTTTAATTATGGCTCCAATCAATCCACCCTCAGTATCTTTTGATACATTGCTTCCCAAGGCAACTATTTCCCCAAAAGAGTGTTGTGCCTTCTTTAAAATATCTCTATTACTGTTTTTGTAAGAAAAGCCAAGAAGCTTAATTACCCCATCCGTATTTGAAATAGAATAAATATAAACGTAATCAATATGATACCATCTACAAATATAGTCACAACAAAAATCAATTTCCCCTTTCATATTTTCGTCGATTGGCACATGATTGTTACGAGCTTCTCTCCAAATTACATCTGCAAGAACTGCTGCTAAAGCACCATTGTGTCTTTCTATATCGTTTCGAACGATTTGTGATACCACAGAATAAGACCCAACAATCAATAGTGCCATAATTACAAAAATAAATGCTGCAAGCTTGCCTGTTAGTTTCTTTGCAATAGTTTGTTGTTTCATTTAATTTTCATCCAATTCAAAATAATCTATATTGAGAAGGCTCCTGATAGCACGTTCTAGATATTCCTCTGAAGGCAATGGCCAGGAAAAACCAAGTCGGTAAAGAATATTTGTTGTAAATTTGTTATCAACTTCCACACCGTGTATGTCAGGGCGGTCATTTGTGATAAGTCCTTGAAGGCGTGCATTAATCCACAAATCACCAAGCATTCTATGGTAATCTGCATAATACTCTTCATCAGGTGATGGTGTAATTCGAACACCACAGCGATTTGCCACTGCAATTAACTGCCATTCGTCGAATATAAATCGGTTATCAGCGTTAAATGCAGTAAAGATATCATTTGTCCCAGCCAAGAGCACAAGAGCTTTTGCCGTCATATCAATTGGAGAAAAACTCATTTGGTCAGTTGAATGACTAATCGGAGCTTTTCCTATGGTTGCAAAACCTCGCAGAGCGTTCAAGAAAGCATTAGAATTGAAATTAATCTGAAATTCTCCGTCGCTGTGTCGTCCCATTAGATTGCCAACACGAATAATTTTACCACGCATACCATTTTTTATGGCTTCAAGCATTCTGAGCTCCGCATGATACTTTGAAATGCCGTATTTATTGCCCATGTCATCAACGACGAAGAGTTTGTCCTCATACGCTTTGATGTGATGTCTCCAAGTTTCTTCTGTATGTGCACCAAAGACAGAAATTGTAGATATCTGAATCAACTTTGCATTTCTTGCAGTTGCCACCTTGATTAAATTCTCCACGCCACGCACATTTATGTGTTCAATGATATCGTCTGCGGCATAATGTTTCACACAAGCTGCACAATTGATAATGGTGTCAAAATGAACGTCCTTTAGCACATCTGCAAGATTGTCTTCAGTTATGTCTGCTTCAACCACCTGGATGCGTTTTTCCAGTGCATCTGTAAAGACAGCATCAAAGTAATACATCAACATACTTTTTAGGCGTTTCAGAGGTGAGGCAAAGCTACCACGTCTTATAAGGCAGATTATATTTCCCTCATTTGCGTCAATGAGTTCACGAAGCACATGAATTCCTAAAAATCCAACAGCCCCTGTTAAAAGAACATTACCAAGAGGTTTACGTTTTACCTGATCAGCATATTCGAGTGTATTATACTGCAGTTGCTCTGGATAATCCGAAGGAATTTCTGATTTATTTTCCTTGCTCGTTCTTTCTGATGAAATACCATAACCGCGACTTGCAATGTAATCTGCTAGAAGCTCTGGTGTAGGGTTGTCAAAAATATTTTGATATTCTACCCTAATACCCTTTGACATGAGCTGCATTGTGACCTTTGAAGCCGAAAGTGATGTGCCACCCATTTCAAAGAAATTATCATCTGCATAAAATTCATCTAATGACAAAACAGATGCAAAGAGTTCACAAAGTTCCTGCTCCATAGATTTTCTAGGAGCTTTTCTACCTGTTTTTTTCTTTGCTCGCTTTACCTCTGGGAGTGCCTTTTTGTCAATTTTCCCGCTGGGTGTAAGTGGCATGGATTCAAGCTGCATCATTGCATCTGGCACCATGTAATAGGTAAGGTGGGACTTCATATGCGCAATGAGTGCATCTGAATCTATCTGTTTATCCGCGGTATAAAAACCTACAAGGTAATCTTCTGTGCCATTGTTTCGAACAATGACTTTACTCTGTGTTATGCCATCAAAAGCGCAGATACATTTTTCAATTTCATCAAGTTCCACGCGGAAACCGCGAAGTTTTACCTGGTTATCACGACGACCGAAAAATTCGATTTCTCCGTCTGTATTCAAACGAACAAGGTCGCCCGAATGATAAGCTGGAAGACCGTGAAGGGTAAAGAATGCCTCGTTTGTCTTGTCTGGAAGATTCATATATCCTCTACCGACAGGTTCACCACAAATAACAAGCTCACCACAGGCGTAAGGTGGCAAGATATTTCCAAAGCTATCCATGACATAAAGCTTTGTATTCACGGTTGGACCACCGATAGTAATGTTTTCCGTATTTTCAAGCTTTTTGGCACAACATGTAACGGTGCACTCTGTTGGACCATAAGCGTTGATGATAGTTACGTTAACAGAATTCTCCTTGAGAGTATCATAGAGCGTTACAGGGAAAACTTCCGCACCAACGACAATGGATTTAACATTTTTCATAACGGGCTTGAATTCCGGAATACTTAAAAGATTCGTCAGAAGCGATGGAGTAGTCATCATGATTTCAACCTTGTGCTTCAGGACAACATCTACGAGCATGGCAGGATTATGAATTTCGCGTTCTGTGGCGATACAAACAGTTTTGCCATTCAAGAGCATCAACATATGGTCAAGTACCGAAGCGTCAAAAGAAACGGAGCTTAAGGCGAGTGCTGTCTGTCCGCTTTTACTTCCGTGATAATATTGATAGACAGAATCTGCAGGTTGTGCAAGATTTGCAAGATTATGATGTTCAATCATTACACCTTTTGGATTGCCTGTTGAACCGGAAGTGTAAATACAGTATGCTAGGCTATCTGGAGAAATTTCAAGATTCGGATTTTCTTCATTGCCATCTGCTAACAGATCATCTATCGTTAAGGCTTGATAAGGTTTATTAGTAGCAAAAAGCTCTGTTCTAGAAGCTAGAATTTCTGGTGTTGTAATTACAATTGGGCTATCGGCATCACGGAGACAGTAATCAATTCTATCGTCGGGATAGTCTGGCAAAAGCCCCAAGAAAGCGCCACCTGCTTTGAAGATTGCAAATTCTGCGATGGATAAATTCTCACTTCTTGGAAGCATCATACCGACTATTGTATCTTTTTTCACACCCTTCTCAATGAGCCTGTGTGCGACACGGTTTGCTGCAACGTTAAGTTCCTGATATGTAAGAGTTCTATCCTCACATATTACAGCGACACAATCGGGCGTGGCCTCCGCAAAATGTTCAAACAAACGATTGGCGGAGACATTCTTAAATGGTCGGTCTGTGTCATTGACTCTTGCCAGCAAATTTTCTGTCTTCTCTGAGAGCAGTGAAATATATCCGGTTTTTGTTTTTTCTGTAAAACCTTTAAGCGCTAATTCAAAAATGTCCAAGAAGCATTCAATAAAATCTGCACTGTAATGGTCTAAACGGAAATCTGAGACTAACTGATATTTGCCATCTTGCAAATACACATTCAAGACAATTGGTGCCTTTGCACCGGATAATGCCAAATGCACGAGCTCCGCAGGTTCTCCGGCAAGAGAATCAAATGTAAACTCATCACCTTGATATGCAAAAATAATGTCAGATTTTATACCATAAGTAGCAGACGCTTCAGCAAATGAAAAAATGTCATTTGTCATGCTATTCATGAGTTGTTCTTGTGTCTCATGAATCATTTCTGACACGATTCTGTTTCCGTCTGTGTGAACAAGAACCGGTAATGTCTTTACTAGCATGGATACAGAACGTGATAGTCTTGAATCACTTCTGCCGTTGTAAATAGTTGTATAAACTGCGTCATCAAAATTTCCAAGGCGGCTCAATGTATAACCAAATACTGCATTAAAGAAAGCATTTGGAGTTACCTTGTTTTTCTCGCAGTATGTTTTTATTTTTTCTGGGTTTATGGCAGCAATTCGCGTGATGGTTGCAGAGCCGATTTCGCCTTTCATTGCTGCCTTTGGTGGCAGGCAAGTTGGTTCACAGCCCTTAAACACACTGTCATAATAGAATTGTGCATTAGCAAAACGCACTGTAGCTCGTGCTGCTTCCTCGTCAAGTGCAGCTTCAAATCCGCTATATTTTTCTTTCTCAACTGGTAAACCTGCATAGGCTTTATCTATATCCGCAAGAAGAATATTCTCTGACATGCCGTCAGAAATGATGTGGTGAAAATCCATAAAAAAGTAATTTGCATCAGGTGTCTCATAAAAAGTTATGCGGTATAGTGGCTCATTGAGAAGTGCAAAAGGTTTTACAAGCTCCTCTTGAGCGGGAAGATTTTCGCATTTTACGAAGTCAACATGGGGTTCAAGGTCGTCATTTCTGCGAGCTCTGATGTTACCCTCTGCATCAGCGAACAATGTTGCTTTCACATAGGGGTGAGCGTTCAGTGCTGTTTTTGTAGCTTCAATAAGTTTCGTTGTGTTCACATTTTTACCTAGTTTCAGAAGAATTGGAATATTGTAGATCACAGTGTTTGGGTTAGCACTGCATTCAATATAAATTCCCATCTGGGTTTGCGTGATTGGGTAATCGGAGTGTAATTCATATTCCGTTGCCCCCACGGAAGTCTCAATAAAAGCTGCAATTTTACGTATAGAACTGTTAGCTTTAATGTCTGATACCTTAAACGGGATGTCAAAAGTTTTTTCAAGTTCAACATTCAAACGGATAATTGCTATTGAGGTAAGCCCAACTTCAAAAAGATCCGTGTCAATACTGATTTCTTTCAGCCCTAATATATTTGCAATAATATCAGATATTTTCTTTTGTGTTTCATTTTCTGGCAGAACGATGTTTTCTGCTTTGCGTTCCGGTTTGGGCAGTGCACGACGATTGACCTTCTGGTTTTGATTCAATGGAATTTTATCTATCTGCATCGTAACAGCTGGCACCATGTAAGATGGTTTTTCAGAGAGAATAAATTCATTTAATCTGTTGATATCAACCTGCTCGTCCGACACAACGTAAGCAGCAATAAACTTTCCTCCGACCGGATCATCAAATGCAGCCACTGTGGCATCTTTAATGCCGTGGAATCGGCGAATAACTTCTTCCACCTCGGTAAGTTCTATGCGGAAACCTCTTATCTTGACCTGCCCGTCGTGCCTACCAATAAAGTCAAATGCTCCATCTGGAAGATACCGGACAATATCTCCAGTCCTATATATGGTTTTATAATTTACCTCATCTGTAAATGGATTTGCGACAAAAACCTCTGCTGTCTTTTCCGGAAGATGCAAATATCCCTTACTAACTTGACGACCGGCAACAAGAAATTCTCCCGGGGCACCAATAGGCAAGCGGTTCATGTGAGAATCAACGATATAGCCCTTGACATTCGCATTGATTTTGCCAATTGGCACTCTATGAACACCACTTACAACCTTTGTGCTTGTGACATAAGCCGTGCTTTCCGTTGGTCCATAATGATTTCTAAGTTCAAATGTGAAGTTATCGGTATTGGTGGGAAGGAGAGTTTCTCCGCCAACCATAAGATATTTTAGATATGGCGATTTTGTGAAGGATGCAAACTGTCTGCCAACTTGTGTTGACATAAAGCCATGTGTAATTTTATTCTCTAAATAATATTGTTCTACTTCTGTAAGGTCTAAACGAATCTCATCAGGTATAACATGTATTGTTCCTCCGCTTGGTGGGAAAGAAACCAAATCTTGCATGCAGGCATCAAATCCAAATGATGCATAGCAACCATTGACAGAGCTACCGTCAATTGCAAACATACGTCTATTCAACTGTGTCAAGGCAGTTACGTTCCCGTGAGTGAGCATAACACCTTTTGGAGTGCCCGTAGTTCCGCTTGTATATAGCAATACAAAAAGGTCGTCGAGTTCATTCTTCACTGGCGCAGGAACTGCGTCTGGCAAATTCGCAATATCTTCAATAAGAAGAATTTTGCCGGTGTAGCCAGTAATGCGTTCCTTCATTTCTTGAGTCGTTATGAGAAGTTTTGCCTCTGCATTCTTCACCATAAACGCTAAACGCTCATCTGGATAACTAGCGTCTAGCGGTTCATAAGCACAGCCAGCTTTTAATACACCCAAAGGTGCAAGTATAATCCATTCATTTCTTGGCACAAGAATTGCTACGACATCGTGTTTTGTGATACCTTGCGTCTGAATCCAAGTTGCGATTTTGTCCGTAATCTTTTCGGCTTGTCCGTATGAATAGTGATTTTCTTTATATACAACAAGCTCGTGTTCCGGAGTTTTTTCAACCCATTCTTTGAAATACTCGGTAACAGTTTTATCTTCTAGAGGAAATTCGTTGTCATTGAAGGCGTTCAACAAAGAGAGCTGTCGCTCAGAAACAAGGTTTACTTCTTTCAAGTATTCCTTTTTCGTAAACTCGCTAACTGCACAGACAAAAGCCTCTGCAAATGACTCTATTATCTCTCGTAAATATAGGTCGCTTCTGTAACGGAAGCTAAGGCGGTAGCCATCTTCCTTGTAAAATGCCATAAGGGTTAATTTGATATGCTCCCCTCATGAGAGACAGTGAAATAAAAAAACAGTCTATCATGAAG